>LFFB01000061.1 GCA_001510335.1 Actinobacteria bacterium casp-actino2
GGCGAGGGTGGTGGGGTTGCTCATAATTTCCTCAATGGTCGCGAGTGTGTTTTTCAGTATGTTGTTTCCCATTATGTTTTTTTCTCAATATGTGGGATAGTATTCTTACTGTATGGACAGCATATCGGGCGTCGGAGTTGTTGACAAGGTCATCGCGGTCTTGCGCTCCCTTGAAGCCAATGGCCCGTTGTCCCTGATCGAACTTCAAGACGCCACGGGTATGCCCAGGGCTACGGCCCACCGTCTGGCATCAGCGTTAGAAGACCATGGACTCGTGCAACGCGACAGCAATGGTCGGTTCGCATTGGGTTGGGGACTCGTTGGACTGGGCAAGGCAGCGGCGTCGGCGTTGCCACTAGTCGAAATGGCCCGTCCAGTACTTGACACGTTGCGCACGACGACCGGCGAGTCGGTGCAGTTGTATGTGCGCGAAGGCGAAGGTCGTCGTTGCGTGGTTTCGCTGGAGTCTCCTCACGGATTGCGTTGGATCGTTCCGGAAGGTTCGTTGTTGCCACTCGGTGCAGGTTCGGCTGGTCACGTTTTAGAAGGTGAACGAGTTGATAAGCGGGGCTGGATTCAATCAATCGGCGAACGTGAAGCTGGTGTGGCATCGGTCAGTGCACCAGTGATGAATGCACAGGGAGTCATCGTCGCGGCGATCAGTGTGAGTGGTCCGATTGAACGCTTATCGCGCAAGCCTGGTGAGCGACACGGCGCAGCAGTTGTCAAAGCTGCCAAAGACTTAGCAAAACTTCTGTAATCACTGCTGAGTTCGTCACCGTTTATGTGGGTTCATTCCCACAGTACGGGCATGACATCAACTCACGAAGAAAACCACGACAACATCCCCGAACCAGCGTTACTAGTTGCCCAATTCATTGACTCATTGGTGCACGCGGAATTAGAAGATCCATTTGAGATCGACTTTGCCCGTTTGTATGCGATGCCCGAAAACGAAAACCACGACTGGCAAATTGCGCTTGAGTCCAATCCTTACGAATTAATGATGAACAATCCACGTCCGCCGGCCACCAAAGCGGGATGTTTAGTCGTCACTGGTTGGGCGGCTCCGATGGAAAAAGAACCTAAAGAAGATGTCGAGCCCAGTGTGCGACCGAGCGAACATCCCAAGCGTCAACGAGTGCGCGTTTGTATTGCGATATGTGATGGCAAGATTGCCACGGTGATGCGTTCAAGCGATGAACCCGACGACGTGAAGAACATGTCTGAGCGGGGAATGGGAGGCATTCCTGATGTTCTTGAAGCCTGGTGGAAGGACGAACTTCAGTGACTGCCACCGAACTCTTACCAACAAAACAACGCCTACTCGGCGTGGTGTTGTCAGAATGTACGAATGAAAATTTCTCGACACATTGCCTTGGCGGCCGTTGCGTTCACTCTGATGGCATGTAGTTCTTCATCAGATGCAGATAACTCCGTGGTTACGTCGCTGACGGAATCTGGCGCAGAAACTACAACGACCGCAGAGATTGTGTCGACCGAGGCTCCCGCACCAGATGTTCCGGCAAATAGTGCGTTGCCTGTGCTCGGCGAATGTCCGACCCCCGTCTTTCCAGATCTCACTGCAGTCACTGGTGCTGGCGAAGAATACGCAATGCCCGAAGTATTGGTTGAGTGCACCGACACCGAACTTGTGGTGACTTCAAACGGTATGCCGAGTTATGCGTATGAACCCTTGACGCCCAATGGACTGGAAGAACAAGCATGGGTGTGGCGTGTTCCGTTGAAGCCAACTGTGGCAGCCACGACTACTTCCATAGCCGATGTTCTTGGAACCCTTGGTTTCACCACAACAGGTTTGCCAATATATGGCCCGACTGAAGGTCCAGTGCCGACTGATCAAGCGTTTGGCGATCCCGTGTACAATGGGATTCTTGATACCTGTGGCGGACACACCGGATACAACGCCGACTATCACAATCACGCTTTGTACTCAGATGTGTATTGCAGTCTCACCAGTTCGTTCATTGTCGGCTACGCACTTGACGGATTCCCGATTTACAACTCGGTCGGATGTCTCAATGTTGATTGCACCGACACTGCTCAGTTCATCTCGGGCTACGACATGACCGGTGATCCAACTTCGTATTCTTGGAATGCGTATACCTATAACTCAACAGGCAAGACGAATGTTCTCGATGAATGCAACGGACGTATTGGTCCTGATGGAACGTATCGCTATCACGCAACCGATGCGTTCCCGTACATCATCGGCTGTTTTGCTGGAACATCAACAACGCAGACTGGAAATGCTGCGGCCGACATGCCACCCATGGGCGGTGGTGGTAACCCGCCGCCGAACGGAAATGGACCGCCGCCAAACGGCTGAGTCTTAGAAAGTTGACAGCAGGTCAATAACGACAATGAGGTCGGTTGATTCTGGCAATTTCATGTCCGAGTTACCTTCGGTGCCAAACGCATCGGCAAACGGAATGGTGAGTTGACGTCGCCCGCCCACTTTCATGCCGGGAATACCTTCAACGAGTCCAGGCAAAGATCCGCCCTCTTCAAGTAACAGACTCACTGGACTTGGATCGCCCCAAGTGCTAACGAGTTCTTCTCCAGTATCGCCTCGATAAGCGATGATGTGCACGAGAACGTTCGAACCAGTTTTGGCTTCGTCACCTTTGCCGTCAACAAGATCTTCGCTGACTAACACTTCGACATTTTCTGCACCTTCAATAGTGATCTCGGGCGCATCAGCAGGATCAATCGGCGGAACAATGGCGACCACATCAACGACGAACGAAATTGCTGAATCGGGCGGGATGGCATCGCCCGAACCTGCTGACCCGTAGGCGAGTTCGGCAGGAATGTCTAACTGACGGCGCCCGCCGGCTTTGATGCCAATGAGACCCTGATCCCAGCCGTCGATAACCGCACCAAAGCCCAGGGTAACTGCGTATGGATCGCTACCAAAGTTGCCATCAAAACGCTTTCCGTTTTCACTTAACACACCGACGTAATACACGTACACCGTTGAACCCTCAACTGCCGCTTCGCCTTCACCTTCGGTGATATCGGTGATCACTAATTCGGTTGGAATTTCGGAAGGTAATGAAACTGTGGGTTCATCAATCAAATCAGCGGGATCACTTGTCGCTGAAGCTTCAGTTGACGAAGGTGCATCGGTCGTAGATGTCGAATCATCACCACCACATGCAGCAAAGAGAAGAGTGGACGAAAGTGTGAGTGCGGTTATGACGCGTGATGTGCGAGACGACATCTGCCACACGCTAGCCGTGCTGGGCTAACCATTGCGCTTCACGACGGCCCATTTCGGTGCTTGGTGCACCATTGGCAAAGGGCCAAATTTCTTGTGAGATACGTCGGTAATTGCCACTCGCACCTAGTTCACCAAGAATTGCGTATAAACCAAGGTTGATGCGCTGAATGAAGACAAATGGTTTTGGAACCGTTGCATATTGCGCAATGGGGCTTGATCGATCAAACGTGTGACGGACGATGCCTTTTGAATACTCGGGAGTCCAGGTGATCTCTTCGTCTTCGCGAACTGGTTCGTAAAAACGTCCGAAGTAGGTTCCGACATCGGCGGTTTCAACAGGGGCATCACGTTGCAACATTCCGGCGTTTTCTAAGACAGCGCGGAATGTGGGAATGTCACTTTCATAGGCCGCCGACTTGACCATAGAAATGAACGTATTCATTTCACTATCGCTGAAATGTTTGACGAGACCGAAGTCAAGAAATGTCACGCGACCGTTTTCATGAAAGATGTAGTTGCCGGGATGTGGGTCACCGTTGAACTTATGCATTCCGTACAAACTTCGAAAGACAAATCGGAAGAGACATTCACCGGTAAGGTTCTTTTGCTCCTGATCTTGTTGCATCAATTCTGTAAATGACATGCCATTCACGAGTTCAGTAGTGAGAACTCGCGAGGTGCTCATCGTTGGTAAGACCTCAGGAACACTGATAAAGGGATGACCTCGGTAGTAATCAGCAAAGAGTTGTTGGTTTTTGGCTTCACGTGAATAATCAAGTTCTTCGCGAATACGTTCTTTAACTTCTTGCACCATGTCGCTCGGGTCAAGCCCACTGAATCCCTGTTGCAGTAACGCACCAAGAAAATCGGCGTTACGTAGGTCGGCATCAATGGCTTGATCAACGCCGGGATATTGCACCTTGACTGCAACGGCACGTTCTTTGCCAGTTGTCGGATCAATCATCACCGCACGATGAACTTGACCAATTGACGCCGAGGCAATCGGTACAGGATCCCATTCAACGAAAACTTTGTCGGGGCTTGCGCCAAGTTCACGTTCAATGACTTCGGCGGCCAAGTCACTTGACATAGGAGGTGCACTGGCTTGCAATTGTGACAATGCAGCGCGCATCGGAGCGGGCAAACCTTCGTCAAGATAACTGGCCATTTGGCCAAGTTTCATTAACGCGCCTTTCATATTGCCCAGGCGTTCTGAAACTTGTGCCGCCGTCTTTAATTCGGTTTCGTGATCGATCTCAATGCGCCGCTCGGCTGACGAGAAAACTTTGCGAGCCGATGCAGTCGCATAAGTCGCCCCGACACGGGCCCCTAAGCGCACAATTTCGGCGTTACGTGCGGCCAAGGTTCCGCGACGAATTGCACCAGAGATCTTTTTGGCACCGCCACGTTTCTTGATTAGATAGAGGATTGCTGGTGCGCTGAGCGCAACGATGCCGGCGCGCGCCCGGTTCTTCATTGTGAAACCTGCGCACGTTCACTGCTGTTTCGTTCAGTAATTGAGTTGACACCATCAACGATCATCTGACCCATGCTGGGTGCGAGGGCAACAATCGCATCATGTTGGCCATCGATGCGTACTGCTTTGGCTTGCGGTATCTCGGAATACAACTTCAATTGTCGGTGCACGGGTATGACTGGATCACGCAATGTGATGATGTGAGAAGTCGGAACATCAATTTCTGGTAACCATTCGAGGGCCGAGAAATTGCCGATTGCCTGGCCCGCTTCAAGAACCATTCGCCAATCATGTAATTCAATCTGACTCATGGCCCACGGACCCCACTTTGATGCCTTGCGGCGCAAGAAGAGACGCTCGGTCAACCACTCCTTTGCAGTTGGTGGAGTGAGACGGGCGAGTGCTCCCATTCCGGTCAGGCCCAAAAATCCCATACGTTCGCCACGGCTATGAGCAAAACTTCCAGCGGTGGCACACAACATCAAACCATCAACGATGGCGCGGTGGCGACGCCACATCAACAACGCAATCGGTCCACCCATTGAATAGCCAACGGGGATGACTTTCTTGATTCCGAGTTCAGATAATAAACACGCCGCGTCGTCGGCGCAATCGGCCAAACGAAATGGTTTGCGCGTGCGAATACCACGACCGTGACCGCGATGATCTAACGAAATGACTCGGAAGTGTTGTCCAAGTGTTTCATACACGGCAAACCAATTGAGATCGGCAGTTGCAGTCCAGCCATGGAGTAACAACACCACTGGCGCATCGGGGTGCGGACCTGGTAACTCGCGAATGAACGTGGTTCCACGACCTGGTAACTCGAATTCTCGTCCAGGTGGCAGAGGGGGATTGCCGGTTTCGTTGCTGGAAGTTTTTGAACTCAGGGCAACTCCACGCTGATGATGGTGACGTTCAATTTTGAACCATTTGGTGTTTCGTATTCGGCGGTCTCTTTAATGCGGCGTCCGAGAATTGCTTGACCGAGCGCCGACTCGGGAGTCATGGTTGCTGCGCCAGCGAACTTCTCTTCGCGAGAGCCGAGGTAATACGTTTCGGGTTCGTCGCCATCAATCGAGAGAGTGACGAGCTTGCCGGGTCCGACAACATCGCCGTCTTCGGTTTCAACAAGTTCGTAGTTTTCAAGAATTGACTCAAGATGGCGAATACGACCTTCCATGTGGCCTTGCTCATCTTTGGCGGCGTGATAGTCGCCGTTTTCCTTGAGGTCGCCCATCTCGCGGGCACGTTCGATCTTGTCGGCAACTTCAATACGACCTCGGGTCGTGAGGTCGTGAAATTCGGCTTGGAGTCGCTCGAGGGCGGTTTTGGTGAGGTGGTGTACCTGGGCCATGCTCACAGGGTAACGCCAGGTGGCAAACCTTGCGATGGCAGGGCCAAGACTTACGAGTTACCGCAGGACAGCGGGCGACCCAATGCATTGAGTCGTCGTGAAATGTATGGGTGGACTCCGTTGCCCGTACGATATGAGACTTATGGCAGCAACACCAGCGCACCGTATTGCCGTGATCGGCGGAGACGGAATCGGTCCCGAAGTCACTATCCAGGCCCTCAAAGTGATCCGAGCGGCCGGAGTCAACATTGACACCACCGACTTCGACCTCGGTGGAGCCCGTTTTTTACGAGACGGCGAGATTTTGTCGGATGATGTACTGAATCAGTTGCGGGCCTTCGACGCCATTCTTCTTGGAGCAGTCGGAACCCCCGATGTTCCGCCCGGCGTGATTGAGCGCGGCTTGTTGCTCAAGATGCGCTTCGAACTTGATCTATATATTAACCAGCGTCCATTCATTGGCACTGCGCCTGGTCACACCAAGCCGCACGATTTCATTTGTATTCGTGAGAACACCGAAGGCCCGTATGTCGGCGAAGGTGGAGTGCTGCGTAAGGGAACACCTCACGAAGTCGCAACGCAAGGAAGTGTCAACACGCGCATGGGTGTTGAGCGTTGCATTCGTTACGCATTCGAACTAGCAAACAATCGCGAGCGCAAGCACGTCACTTTGGTGCATAAGACCAATGTGCTTACTTTCGCAGGCAACTTGTGGGAACGCGCTTTCAATGAAGTTGCTGCCGAATACCCACATATTGGAACGGCGTATAACCACGTTGATGCCGCATGTATTTACTTCGTGCAAGACCCACACCGCTACGACGTGATTGTCACTGACAACTTGTTCGGCGACATCTTGACCGATCTCGGTGGAGCAGTGTCTGGTGGAATTGGCTTGGCTTCATCGGCCAACCTCAACCCCGCTCGAACTGGCCCCAGCATGTTTGAACCTGTGCATGGTTCGGCCCCCGACATTGTCGGAACCGGCAAGGCCAATCCGACTGCAGCCATTTTGTCGGCGGCCTTAATGCTCGACTTCTTGGGTGAAAGTCAGGCTGCTGATCGCATTCGTGCAGCTTGTGCCGACCCATTAACAGGCAACACAGTCGAGATCGCCGACGCGATTGCGACCCGAATTAAGGGCTGAGCCCAACTCGTTACCAACTAATCTCACTAACAGAACTTTCGAACGGAGTCTGCAATGCCCGCATTGATCCCCACCCCAAAAATTTGGATGAACGGCGAATTGGTCGATTGGGATAAAGCCCAAGTACACGTGCTCACCCACACCTTGCATTACGGCACCGGGGTATTTGAAGGAATTCGTGCCTATGAAACTTCAAAGGGCACGGCGATTTTCCGCCTCACCGAGCACATCGAGCGTTTGTTCCGCAGCGCCCACATTCTTGGTATGGAAATTCCGTACACCGTTGAAGAGCTCGTTCAGGCCACCAAAGACACCGTTGCCTCAACTGGTTTGCCGTCGTGTTATGTGCGTCCGTTGGCGTACTACGGCTACGGCGAAATGGGACTCAACACATTGCCGTGCAAAGTTGATGTTTCGATTGCTTGTTGGCCGTGGGGCGCTTACTTGGGCGACGACGCGTTAACCAAGGGTGTGCGCATGAAGATTTCTTCGTGGACTCGCCACGATCACAACACCATGCCGCCTGCTGCCAAGACTGTTGGTAATTATGTCAACTCATCGTTGGCCAAAGTTGAAGCATTGCGCGCTGGTTACGACGAAGCCATCATGTTGGCTCCGAATGGTCTCGTTGCCGAATGCACTGGAGAAAATATCTTCTGTTCACGTAACGGCATCATCTTGACTCCACCGTTGTCGGCTGGTGCGCTTGAGGGAATCACCCAGAACTCAGTGATGGAAATCGGTCGCGATCTTGGCATCGATATTCGTATCGACAACATTGCCCGTAGCGATCTGTACATTGCCGATGAAATCTTTGTGTGCGGTACTGCTGCTGAAGTCAGCGCAGTTGCATCGGTCGACGATCGTTCAGTGCCGGCACCTGGCCCAGCAACGACTGCAATTGGTCAGATGTACGGACGTGTCGTGCGTGGCCAAGAAGCCAAGTACGCCCACTGGTGTGAACTCGCTAAATAGTCAATGTTGGTGAGTAGTTACTGTTGATTGCGTCGGCGGGCCGCAAGGCCAGCCATGCATTCAAACGCCAAGCGGTGCGCCACGTTCACGGTGAGATCGCTCACGTCGTAGGCCGGTGAAACTTCGACAATGTCGATTCCAACAACATTGTGTTCAAGACACAACGTGCGCACCATGCGTAACAAATCTGCCGACATGATGCCGCCTGGCTCGGGTGTTCCAGTTCCGGGAGCAAACGATGGGTCAAGGCTGTCGACATCGATGGAGATGTACAAACTGTCGGCAGTGCCTAATGCCTCGGCAACTGCATCTTTCATCACCGCTTGAAATCCCCGTTGCCAAATTTCGTCCATGGTGTGCCAACGCATGCCTTGTTCGCGCATCCAGTCAAAAATTTCTTTTGGTGGCCAGTAGCCGCGCAGTCCAACTTGCACAAAGTTCTTGCCCGGAATTGCACCTGACTCGATGAGTCGACGCATCGGTGTTCCGTGACTTGCCAAGTTGCCATACAGAATGTCGGCAGTGTCGGCATGTGCATCAAAGTGCACCATGCCAACGTTGCCGAATCCTTGAGCCTCAGCAACGGCAGTTGCCGCGGGCCAGGTGATGGAATGGTCGCCACCAAGTGTGATCGGAATAATTCCGCGACTGGCAACTTCGCCGACTCGGGCTTTGATATTGGCCAAGCTGACATCGGTTTGGCCGTGTGGGCAATATGCATCACCGAAGTCGACAACTTCGAGGTAATCAAAAATCTCAATACCCAAGTCCATGTGGTAACTGCCAGGTTCGTAAGCCTGTGAGCGAATAGCGCGCGGGCCAAAGCGGGCGCCGGGACGATTAGTCGTTGAGTTGTCGTAGGGCGCACCGACGATGGCGACGTGCGGTTGCCACTCGTCGAGTTGTGACGGCTCGGTCAAAAATGGTCGCTGACCAAAGGTGGCGAGTCCGCCGAATACGTAGCCAAGATCGAGTTGTTCCTGCATACCGGGGGAGAGATCGCGTTTTGGTTCGGCCATTCCCGAACCCTACCGAGAATCACGATGAACTCGGAAGCATCAGAAATATCGCCTTGGCGTTGACACTGGGTGCAGAATCCTGTTGACTTATCAGTTGTGAACGCCGTGACTACTTCCCGTAACACTGCAGCCATCATCATTATTCCCTAGCGCACGGGCTCGTTCTCGTGCGCAGTCAGCCGCCCACCGGGCGGCTTTTCTGTTTCTCGGAATGAACCTCAATCACAGAGAGAAAACCCATGAGCAACATGCAAAATAACATGACTAAACCCATGATCGAAGTATTTGATACCACCTTGCGCGATGGTCTACAGGTCGAGGGCGTCTCGGCGTCAGTAGAAGATAAGCTTCGCATTGCCGTACAGCTCGATTATTTGGGTGTGCATTACATCGAAGGTGGCTGGCCTGGTGCCAACCCGAAAGACATCGAATTCTTTGCTCGCGCGGCAACAGAGTTGAAGTTCACTACCAGCACCTTGGTGGCGTTTGGTTCAACCCGTCGCCCGAAGGGCAAAGTTGATGATGATGCAACGTTGCGTCACCTCATCGACGCCAACACCAGTGCCGTGTGCATCGTGGCCAAAAGCTGGGACTATCACGTCATCAACGCCTTGCAGACAACCCTTGATGAAGGCATCGCCATGATCGCCGACTCGGTTGAGTACCTCAAGGGCAACGGTCGTCGCGTGCTTGTTGATATGGAGCACTTCTTCGACGGTTTTAAGCGCAACGAAGAATTCGCACTACGCGCTCTTGAAGCAGCCGTGATGAAAGGCGCAAGCCACTTGGTGTTGTGCGATACCAATGGTGGAAGCCTTCCGCACGAAGTGCAACAGATCGTTGCTCGAGTGAAGAGCCATGTTGGCAACGATGTCACGATCGGCATTCACTGCCATGACGACACTGGTTGTGCAGTTGCCAACTCAATGGCCGCAGTACTCAGCGGTGCTGGTCATGTGCAAGGGACATTGAACGGTTTAGGCGAGCGCACTGGCAATACCAACCTCACGACCGTCATTCCGAACTTGCAATTGAAACTGGGTTATCAGTGTTTGCCAGAAGGTCGTCTTGATCGCTTGACAGCAGTGAGCAATCATGTGGCCGAAGTATTGAATCGACCCATGAACCCACAGGCGCCCTATGTCGGTACTGGTGCATTTGCTCATAAGGCTGGTTTGCACGTGAGTGCAATCGTGCGTGCCAAAGATGCGTACGAACATGTCGACCCCGCTTTGGTGGGTAACGGGACGCGCTTTGTTGTGAGCGAAATGGCCGGCAAAGCCACGATCAATATCAAGGCCGACGAACTTGGACTCGAGCTTGATGGCCCGGCAATCAATCAGGTCATTGATGACTTGAAGCGTCTTGAGCACGAGGGTTATCACTTCGAGGCCGCTGATGCATCGCTTGAATTGCTGATGCGTAAGGCAACCGGTTGGGAGCAGACGTTCTTTAAGGTCGAGTCGATGCGAGTCATCACCGACGAAGGCGCAAATGGTGACTTCACGACCGAGGCAACAGTCAAGGTGTGGGTTGGGCCAGAAGGCTCGGCGACACGTCATGTGCACACGGCCGAAGGGAATGGTCCGGTCAATGCCATTGATACCGCGCTTCGTGCAGCAGTGTCGCAGGCGTACCCCAACGTTGATCGCATCCACCTGACCGACTACAAGGTGCGCATCCTCGACGGAGCCACTGCGACCGGCGCAGTGACCCGAGTTCTGATCGACGCCACTGATGGCGAGCGTTCATGGACGACGATCGGAGTCAGTTCAAACATCATCGAGGCCTCGTGGCGGGCCTTAGAAGAATCTTTGATCTACGGACTCCTACATTCGAGCGTCTGAGCGAATACGGTAGTAAGCGATGTCCGCACCACAATTTGCCCCCACCCCAGTTCTGAACGATGTCCGTGTCTACGGTTCGCCCGATGTAGCGCCGGAGTCGTGGGTCAACAATCGCCCGACTGATATTGAAGGCTTTCAGCCCGTCGGTGAGCATTTGGGTTTTCAGGGACCAGACCAGGGTTACGCATTGTTGCTGGCTAACCGTCTCAGCAATCGTCTGCACCTTGTTGGCGGACTTGTGACTGCAGATGCCATTCGCGGATGTCTGAATATCGCATTACGTCGCGCCTCGCTGTACGGCCGTGCGCCCGTCATTCATGACCTCACCATTGCTTTCACCATGTGGGGTTTCTTTGATGCCAACCCGCCGGCCGATTTGGTGACAACTCGTACCGATCTGTTTAAGGGTGTTGGCAACGTGCATCACTATGCCGAAGGTCGTTCAATCGTCGACTTGGTTCCTGAAGCCACATTACGTATGACCCCCGCACAAGTGACTTCTGCCTACCCAGCTAATTGGCGCACACTCACTGGCGCCTGATCGTTGCGACCTAGTGTTAGGTCTGTGACTGATTACCGAGCACCTCTCGCCGATATTGACTTCGTTCTCAACCGCGTATGCGGCCTAGACCGTATTTTGCAATTGCCTGGATTCATTGATGCTGATTCATCAATGGTGCGCGACCTTCTCGAAGAAGCCGGGCGATTCATGGAAGACAAAGTTGCTCCGCTCAACAAGGTGGGTGACAACTTTGGTGTCAAGCTCAACGCCGATTCGACAATTACTACAGCACCTGGTTTTTTGGCGGCCTATCAGGCCTATGTTGATGCAGGTTGGGGAGCGGTGCCATTTGAAAGTGGTTACGGCGGTGGTGGATTTCCGTGGATGATTGGCATCGCCATTCAAGAAATGATGACCGCTGCCAACATGGCATTTTCGATGTGCCCGTTGTTGACTCAAGGAGCGATCGATGCGTTGATGTATCACGGCAGCGAAGATCAGCGAATGACCTATTTGCCCAAGATGATTACTGGCGAATGGTCGGGCACGATGAACCTCACCGAACCTGATGCGGGTAGCGATGTTGGAGCGGTGCGCACGAAGGCAGTCAAGAATGCTGATGGCACCTACAACATCACCGGAACCAAGATTTACATCTCGTTTGGCGAACACGACATGGCCGAAAACATCATTCACCTCGTGTTGGCCCGCACTCCTGATGCACCTCCAGGTACAAAAGGAATTTCGTGTTTCATCGTTCCGAAATATCTTTTGAACAATGACGGCTCGCTTGGTCGACACAACGATGTCAAGTGCGTTTCGGTTGAACACAAGCTAGGTATTCATGCGAGCCCCACGTGTGTTTTGACATATGGTGACAACGGTGGTGCGGTTGGCTATTTGATCGGTGAAGAAAATCGTGGCATGCAATACATG
>LFFB01000062.1 GCA_001510335.1 Actinobacteria bacterium casp-actino2
TGGGAGGCAGAGCGCATCTCATTGCGCAAACCAGAAGACCTCGCCAAACTCAACGTTGACTGGAAACTTGGGTCAGCAGCCACAGCACTCGACACGAAGAACCGCACCATCACCTTGGCCTCGGGAGAGACCATTTCTTTTGACGGTTTGATCATCGCTACTGGTTCGGGAGTGCGCAAGTTACCCAACCAGCCAGATTGGAAGGGCGTTCATGTTGTGCGCACGCTCGACGATTCGTTGAATCTACGCGCGGATCTCAATCCTGGTGCTCGACTGGTGGTGATTGGCGCTGGCTTTATTGGGCTTGAAGTTGCGGCCACCGCAAAGACACGTGGTTGCGAAGTCACAGTTCTTGAAGGTGCGCCGGCACCCATGATGCGTGGTCTCGGAGCTGAGATGGGTCAGGTCGCCGCGTTAGTGCACGCCGACAACGGCGTGCAACTGCGATGTGATGTGAAAGTAGCCGGACTCGTTGAAGGCAGTTCAGGTGTAGTCGGTGGCGTGGCTTTAGATGGTGGCGAGATTGTTCCCGCCGATGTGGTGGTGGTTGGTATTGGCGTTGTGCCAGCCACGCAATGGCTTGAAAAGACTGAACTTGAATTACGTGACGGTGTTGTGTGCGACACCACCCTCAATGCCGGTGTGTCTGGCATCTATGCAGCGGGCGATATCTGTCGTTGGTTCAACAATCTGTACGACCAAGAAATGCGGGTTGAGCACTGGACGACGGCGTCCGAACAAGGTGCGGCCGCAGCATCGAACCTGCTCGCGGTGTCACGCGGTGAACAACCCAAGCCGTACGCTGCTGTTCCATTTTTCTGGAGTGATCAATTCACTGCCCGCATTCAATTTCTCGGTCGTGCCAACGGCGACGAAATCGCGCACGTCGTTGTCGGCTCGCCCGAAGAGCGGTCGTTCGTTGCGTTGTATGAAAAAGACGGTTACTTGAAGGCGGCTCTCGGTGTGAGTCGTCCCAAACAACTCATGCCGTTTCGAAAGTTGTTGGCCGAACGCGCCACATGGGAACAGGCACTCGAGTTGGTATCGACGTTTGTTGCAACCTGAACAATCTCGTGACAACGCATTGACAATTGGTTAGTCTTTTGTAGTGCCTCGTCTTGATGCTGAACGTGTTGCCCTATGGCGGGCATTTCAAACTGCCGGAGAGGTAGTTTCGCGCAGCATCGAAGCCGAGATGTTTGACGAGTTTCACTTGGCGCTGCCGCAGTTCGACCTTCTTGCGGCCTTAGCGCAGAACAATGATCAAATGCGCGTGAAAGAATTATGCGAGATTCTGTCCGCGGTGCCCAGCAGTCTGTCTCGTCGCATTGACTCTTTGGTTGAACGCGAATATGTCACGCGCGAAGAGGCTCCAACAGTTGAAGACAACCGTGCGGTGATTGTGCGCTTGACTCGTATGGGACGATTGGTTTGGCGCGACTCCAACATTTTGTATCGTCGCGCCATTCAGCGTGAGTTTGCGAGTGGTTTGACTGAAACTGAAGTCAGCACGATGGTGCGAGCACTCACCAAAGTTTCGCCTTTCAAAAAGTGATTCATCCAACATGTTGAAAAGGTTTCCACGCTGGTTAGCGCTTTCGCTTTTGGGTGTTCTACCAGTCATCATCTCGTTGGTCAATGCGTTGCGGGGTGGCGCAATCTTGCTTGGTGATCGAGCAGTTTTTGCCTTGCTCGTGAAGGATGCTGCGACCGGCTCATTTCCGTCGGTTGGGCAATACAGTTGGCACGGCTGGAATCACCCAGGTGCATTGATCTTTTACGTGTTTGCCCCATTTCATTGGTTATCTGGTGGAGCATCGTGGGGTCTGTTTGTTGGTGTCGCGTTCTATTCATGCGCTTTGCTCGTACTCATTGCTTGGCTTGGGTATCGCTTGCGCGGTACGTGGGGGAGTGCATTAGGCGTCGCAACTTTGGCGGCATGTTGGGTCAGCGCTGGGCGCATCGCCAGTGTTGATTCCTGGACTCCGTATCTGGCCCTTCCACTCTTTATTCTTTTTTGCTTCGCAGCACTAGGAGTGACCGAACGTGATCGACCATCAATGTGGTTGCTATGGGTTTCGGGCGCAGTGGTTGTTCAGGTACATGTCGGCTATCTACCTTTGGTTGGACTAGTCGGTCTTGTCGCTTGCATCGTTTTCTGGTGGACGGGTGGCAACCAACGATCGATTACTCGCCCAGTTGCTACCGCCGTGTTGTTGTTCTCTCCATATCTCTTTCATCTCCGTCAAGCAGTGCGAAACCTGGGCGACCTCGCGCAATATTTTGTGACAACCGATGAACCCTCAATCGGGTTGGCTCGTGCTCTGCGGGTGATGTCATTTGAAATGAGTCCGCAGGCTTCATGGCTAGCGGGACCATCTGAGGTCGGTCTCGTGGGTGAGGCTCCGCCGAGTTCGCTCACCTGGTTCGTCGGTGTCGTACTTGGACTGTTGGCGATGACGCTGTGGGTATGGCGTTCACCTGAGAATTCTCCGCGCCGCCAGTATTTGTCTTCAGCTCCATTGGTGTGGACGATGTTGGTGGCTGGCACAGTGGCCGTGTCGCAAGTACGGGGCTATCTCTTTCCGTATGTCATTTTGTGGCGCTCGGTCATCGTGATTTTCGTACTGGCTTGGATTGCTGGTGTCGCACTGGCGAATACCACCAAGTTCAGACAACCGATGATCACAGTTGTGGCAATGGGACTTTTCGCTCTGAATATCGGTGGTGCAATCGTGCCTGCGATCGACAACCAGACGGTTACCTCAGATGCCGACAACGTACATTTGGCAGTGAAACAAGCCGTCGATTTTCATCGTGCTCAACCTTCAGATGGTCCCATCATGTTAAGGCTGGGCGATGGGGGGCTTGTTGGTTTGTATCCCGCGCTCGTCTACGACTTTGAAGAACGCGGCATTGCAAGCGGTATTGAACCTGGCATTGAATGGGTGTTTGGTGATCGCGTGTTAACCGAACCAACATCAACTGTGTGGTTCGTGTGTGACACGGGAACAGCATTTTCTTTGTTGGCAGCCCAACCTGCAGCGCAAGTAGTTAGTTCAATGACGCCGTTTGACGAAATTGATGAAGTAACCGTGCGTGATTTGCAGGCGCGTTTGGCGAATCAGTTGCGTAAAGTCGGTCACGAAGAGCTTGTGAATTCTCTTGAATCTCCGTTGGTGTCATTTGCGCTCCAAGGGATTGACGTCGACCAAGATCTGGTCGCTGAATTGGCCGAATACAACGCATCCACACCCGAACCAGGATTCCGATTCGGCGTTGTGGCGTTTCCGGCCGATTCGGTCCCCGAACTGTGGTGGTCATTAAACGCCGTCTCATAGTTGCGGTATTTTACCAAAATTCGTTTTCACACTGGTTGACACAGCAGACTTAGGTCACAGAACAATTATGGGAGACACCATGTTTAAAGCAGTCATTGTTGATGCCATTCGTACACCGCTCGGTCGCCGTAACGGCAAATTGAAAGAGTGGCACCCGGTTGACCTCATGGCCGAAACCATGAATGCTCTTGTCGAGCGCACGGGTATTGATCCCGGGATCATCGATGACGTTGTGATGGGATGCGTCATGCAGACCGGTGAGCAGTCAACCAACATTGGTCGCAACGCAGTGTTAGCCGCTGGTTGGCCCGAAAGCGTTCCGGGTACCACAATTGATCGTCAATGTGGTTCGTCCCAACAGGCCGCGCACTTTGCTGCACAAGGTGTCATGGCTGGTGCTTACGACGTCGTTGTCGCGGCTGGTGTTGAAGTGATGACTCGCGTTCCGATGGGCGCTTCGATGGCCGATGGCAAGTACGGCTGGCCATTTGGTCCGATGGTGAGTGCTCGCTATCAGCCACAAGGTGGACTTGTTCCTCAGGGTGTATCAGCTGAAATGATTGCTGATAAGTGGGGCATCAGCCGTGAAGACATGGACCGTTTTGGTGTGCAGTCGCAATCACGTGCTGCACGGGCCACTGCTGAAGGTCGCTTTGAACGAGAGATCTTGCCAGTCAAAGATGCTGAAGGCAACATGATGACCACGGACGAAGGTTTGCGTGAAACCACCATGGAAAGCCTGGCAAAATTGAAGACTGCTTTCCGTCCCGAAGATGAAGGTGGTCGAGTGACTGCTGGCAACTCGTCGCAAATCACTGATGGTGCAGCTGCACTGTTGATTATGAGTGAAGAAAAGTGCCGTGCACTTGGCCTCACACCGCGTGCTCGTTTTGTGAACTTCTCGTTGGCGGGCGATGATCCGCGATACATGTTGACTGCACCAATCCCAGCGACTCGTAAGGTCCTTGAGCGTGCCAAGTTGTCAATGTCTGATATTGACATTGTCGAAATCAACGAGGCATTTGCCTCGGTTGTTTTGGCCTGGGAAAAGGAATTTCATCCCAATATGGACATCGTGAACCCCAATGGTGGAGCAATTGCCTTGGGTCATCCGCTCGGATGTTCGGGCGCACGATTGATGACCACGTTGCTCAACGAACTTGAGCGCACGGGTGGTCGTTATGGTCTGCAGACCATGTGCGAAGGCGGCGGCATGGCCAATGCCACCATCATCGAACGCCTTGGCTGATTGTTGATGTTGCACATCGCCATGCTGGCTATCGATTTTGCGGGAGTGATCTGGTTTCTCGGAGCCATTTTCTTATTCTTCTTTTTGTGGCGCGTGGGCGTGGGATTCCTCCGAAGCATGACCACGCCACTGCCCGAACCGCCCCCCGAGGGAGAACTACGTAAAGTCAACGTGCGCTACCGATGCAGTTTGTGTGGGGTCGAAATCCGGATGACGATGGCCCCAGAACAAGACCCGATCCCGCCCCGGCACTGTATGGAAGACATGGATTTCATCGCACCCGTCGAGTGATTCACGGGTAATTTACGTGGCGATCGCCAGGTGAATAGCAAGTTACATCGGTGTGACTATCCCCCGCTTTATCCACAGGCTGGGGAAACAAAGTCTGGAATGAAAAGACCTGCTCAGAAGGTCTACATTGGCAGGTCTCGGGAGTTAATGGAATTTAGTGGCGGTAAACAGACCGCCCAGAATAAATCCGAGGCCGAGCACCAAGTAATAGTTACTACGACCGCCCGGAACAGCACCCAAGTAGTACAGCAAAATGATGAGTGCGCCCAGAATAAAGAGGGTGAACATCAAGATCGGGACCCAACGGGGACTGACTTTGACGTACTGGGGAATTGGCGGGGTATAGCGCGTCGATGCTGCGACCCCGTGCTCGTTGTGAGTTGGGGTTCCGGGACGGGACTCGCCGGGGCGAGTGCCCTTGGGGGTCGTGCGTCCGCTTGTTTTCCGTTTCGGAGGTGCCACGAGAGACGAGTGTAGGCGCTCAAATGTCGTGCTCCCACACCGACTGACAGGTTTTGCTGGCAGGCTAGGGGGGTGACTCGGGTACTTGTTCTAGATAGTTACGACAGTTTTGTGTACAACTTGGTCCAATATTTGGGCGAGTTGGGTGCCGAGCAGTTGGTTTATCGCAATGATGACCTGACCCTCGACGAAGCCCTTGCGCTTGATGTTGACGGAGTGCTGTTATCGCCCGGACCTGGTCGACCCGAAGACGCCGGCATCATCTGCGAGGCAATTGTGCCTTTTGCTGAAAAAGGTGTCCGGGTTTTTGGGGTGTGTCTAGGACATCAAGCAATTGGTCATGTGTTCGGCGGACAAGTGATTCGTGCACCTCAATTGATGCACGGCAAAACTAGCGAAGTGAATCATCGCAATATTGGAGTCTTTACTGGCGTGACTAACCCAGTCACGGCAACTCGTTATCACTCGCTGGTTATTGAGCCATCGTCGATACCTGAGTGTCTTGAAGTGACAGCGTCAACTGCCGACGGAATCGTGATGGGTGTTCGCCATAAAACGCTGCCCGTTGAAGGTGTGCAGTTTCATCCCGAAAGTATTTTGACTGGTTCAGGTCACGATATGTTGCGCAACTTTTTGCGCAACTGTCAGAAGCCAGCCCACAAATAATTAAGGCGCCGCCGAGGTTGTTGTAGCGGGTGTAGTTGTAGCGGGTGTTGTTGTAGCGGGTGTTGTTGTAGCCGGTGTTGTTGTAGCCGGTGTTGTTGTAGCCGGTGTTGTTGTAGCCGGTGTTGTTGTAGCCGGTGTCGTTACGGGTGCGATCGTTGTAGCGGGCATCGTTGTCGTTGGAGCGATAGTGGTTGTTGCTGCAATCGCCTTACCAACCTTGAGAAGCACTTGGCTTCCGGGGGTTGACTGCACATTCATACTTGGGTCTTGTGCAATCACGCGACCGTCGTTGGCATTACCAGTAGCGACTTCAATGTATTCAACCTTCACAATGAAACCAGACGATGTGAGCTTGGCCCGAGCCTGAGCCTCGGTGAGTCCCGATACCAGCGGAACCGCAACTGTTGCTTGACCTGTTGAGACATAAATGGTCACTGACGCACCCTTGGTGGTGTCGGCACCGATAGTCGGACTTGTGCGTGTGACTCGACTTGACTCAACAGTCGCACTGGCCTCTTCAACAACTGTGATCAAGAATTTGTACGGTTCGCCTTCTAACACTGAGCGTGCTGCTTGTGAAGTTTGACCTTGAACATTTGGTATCTGAACAACGCCACTGCCCTGACTGACAGTGAGGTCAATCGTCGCACCACCCAAAACTTGTTCACCAGCCTTAGGAACAGAAGCGATGATGGTGTCGGTTGGAGCCGTGGGATTATTTTGCGGAGTAATGACCCCAATTGTCAATCCGAGATTGAGCAATGCCGCGCGCGCTTGATCAATTGTCATACCAGTCAAATTCGGCACGGCCATTGGTGCATTGGAGGGGTTGTAGACAATGGTGACTGTCTCGCCCTCTTTGATTTCTTCGCCAGGTAATGGAACTTGTTTCCACACAACGTTTGTATCAACAGTTGTGGTTTCTTCGGCGACAGGAACGACTTCAAAACCTAGGTTTTTGAGGGTTGTGACCGCATCTTCAAGAACTTGATTGGTGACGTCGGGGACGGGAATTTTTGGGGTTTCAGTTGAACCGCCCGATAATGCCAGAAATGCAATCACTGCACCGATAATCAAGAGAACAGTTGCCGAGATTGCGCCGATAACAATGGCCGTTCGCCTGCGCTGTAGATCATCGGTCGGAACAACAGCGTTACTGGCGGTATAACCAGGCGGCATATCGGGGTTTGCATTGATTGTGGTGCGTGGCAACGCAGTGGTCGCCTGAGCACTCGGAATAACAGTTGTTGCTGCGGCGAGATCGTCGGGACCACCGACCATCGGCCCAGTTGCAATCACCGTTGTTGGTGCCGCAGTACCGACAGGGGTGGGGTCGCCATTACGACGGTTAATGGCATCAGCCAACGCTTGCACCGGAATGCCATCACGGAATCGACGGAGATCGTCGCGAACTGCCTCGGCAGTTGCGTAACGAAGATCAGGATCTTTGGCGAGTAGTCGAGCAACAATTGCTTCAAACGCTCTCGGAACATCAGAGGCGAGTTGATTGAGTGGCTGTGGCGCTTCGTGAACTTGCTTGTAGGCGATTGAAACGGGGTTGTCTCCAGAAAACGGAACGCGTCCGCCAACCATTTCGTACAACACGATGCCGAGTGAGTAAAGATCACTGCGTGGATCGGGCTGACCACCTTGCGCTTGTTCGGGCGACAAGTACGCGGCTGTTCCCATCACTGCACCAACCTGAGTCAAGTTGCTGTCGGCTGCACTACCAAGCGCACGAGCGATACCGAAGTCGGCGACTTTCAGTTGTCCGTTTGAACCAATGAGAATGTTGCCGGGCTTAATGTCGCGGTGAACAACGTTGCCGCGATGAGCAAATGACAAAGCTGCGGCAACTTCAATGCCCACTTCGGCGGCTTTCATCGCCGTGATCTGACCAACATCGTGAAGAGCTTCGGCCAAAGTACGACCTGGCACGTATTCCATGGCCATGAAGTAGGTGTTGTTACTACGACCCCAGTCGTACACGCTCACGATGTTGGGGTGATTGAGGTTTGCGGCCGACTGAGCTTCGCGACGGAAGCGTTCGACGAAAGCAGGGTCGGTTGCAAATTCGGGGAAGAGTACCTTGATCGCTACAAGGCGATCAAGCAAGATGTCGCGAGCCAAATAGACGTCGGCCATGCCACCGCGACCGATGCGCTGTTGCATTTCATAACGATCGTTCAATATGACTGCGTTGTTGTCTGACATAACTCATGTCAGGCTACCGAGGTTGATGACCCTGAGACTGTCGCCTCTACCCATGGAAGGGTGCTATTTCATCCAAAAAGTTATTGAGCAAGCGCGATATTAAGCACTTTTTTGGCAACTGGTCCGGCCAAAGTGCCACCCGTTCCTTCACTGATTTCGGCAGTCGTCCCTTCCAGCATCACGACGATGGCGTATTTGGGTGCTTCAGCGGGAGCGAACGCAATAATCCAAGCATGCGAGCGTTCGGGTTCACCAGTGGCATTCAACTGAGCCGTTCCAGTCTTTGCCGCAGCCTGAATCCCGTTGGCCAAACTCATGCAACATGCGGCGGTTCCCTCGTTGACAACGCCGACCATCAACTCAGTGAGCAAGCTTGCAGTTGACGGGGTCATCGGGGTTTTCCAAACCGTCGGAGCGGTTCTTTGAAGGACGCCACCGTCATGGTCGTAAGTAGCGCCGACGATAAAGGGTTTCATCATCACGTCACCTTGAGCAATTGATGCCGTAACCATGGCCATATGCAATGGAACCATTTGCGTATTGCCTTGACCGAAGCCTCCGATACCGAGAAGAGGCAAGTTTTGTTTTCAGCACCATGTGCCAACCACCGCACACCAATGTGAGCCGACATCAAAACCAAGAGCAATGCTGCCAAGAACGGCAAGATTCGTGGAGGAATGACTGAGTTCTGACCAAGTGAGGCCAAGGTGTACGCGCCGGCGGTGATGATTCCCGCCATCAGCACGAGATGAAATTCGGTTGAACGCCGTCGGGCGGCGATATCGCTGTGGGTGTTGGTCACTGGCTCGATGTGATGGACAAAATAATCACCGTTGTGGTGATTGCCGCCGATGCCAACCACAAGGCGTATGTCGCAACCGTGAACCAACGTGAAGGAGTGCTTGGAACCACATCAGGTTCTGGGATTGTGGTAATGACTGTGATCTCTTCGGTCATTGGTTCGGTTGCTGTGGGTGAATCAGTTTCAGGAATCACTACTGGTTCTTCAAGTTCGGCGACGGTTACTTCTTCATCGCTCACCGCAAAATCGACAACGACGACAGTGATGTTGTCTCGACCACCATTGCGATTAGCTAGATCAACTAAACGCTCGGCCAAATCCTGCACCGAGGTCGATAAACGAATTTCTGTTTCGATTTCATCATCGTCGGCTTCATCAACCAAGCCATCGCTGCACATAATGAAACGATCGCCGTCTTCGACGGTCATGGGGAAGGTATCAATATCAACCCACGATTCAATGCCCATGGCGCGCAAAACAACGTTACGTTGAAAGTGCACACGAGCTTCGGCACGGGTAATGGCTCCACGATCAACGAGGGTCTGAACATGCGAATGATCTTTGGTGATTTGTCGGAGTTCATCGTGGCGCCACAAGTAGGTGCGGCTGTCACCGACATTGGCAACAACGATTTGGTTGTCGGGCGCATTAGTGACGGCAAGACCAGTCAGTGTGGTTCCCATACCAGTCTTTGAAGAATCGTGCATCGCTTCCATGAAGATCGCGGTGTTAGCAGTCGAAATTGCGTCGGCCAATAGACCAGATGACGAAACGCGAACTTTGGGATCGGTGTAGACCTCTTGAAGAGTACGTACGGCAATTTCGCTGGCCACTTCGCCGGCACTGTGACCGCCCATTCCGTCGGCAACAAAGTACAAGCCTTCAATGGTGACGTAATTGTCTTCGTTGCCTTCGCGTACTTGGCCCACGTGCGTTGAGGCACCACTGGTCGCGCGAATCATTTGATGGCCTCAACAATGACCGAACCGATTTGCACTCGGTCACCGATTTTTAGCTCAGCACTTTGATCAATGCGGTTGTTATTCACGAAGGTGCCGTTAGTTGACGCGAGATCCTCAACACAGGTGCGGCTATCACGAGTGAAGAATCGTGCATGGTGACTGCTCGCAAACTCATCATCGTCAAGACACATGTCATTGTCGGCGGCGCGACCAACGGTGAACGGTTGATCGGTCGTAAAAGTGAATCCTCGAAGTGGTGCCGGAGTAATCACTTTCATACGGGCAACACGATACGGGCGTGAAACCTTGACTGCGCCGGCAGGGGAGTCGGATGTGACGGTTTTTGGTGCACCCGCACCCTGAGCCGACCGATTTAGCGCAGGAACACGCACTTCATCCCAGACCGCCCACAACACGCGAGCGAAGAAAAGATAGAGCGCGAGCAGGAGAACAATCTTGAGGACTCCGAGCAGCTGATCAGTCATATGTGATAACCGCGAAACGGCTTACTGGGCCTCGTAACGAATGGAATGACTTCCGACCGAAATAATGTCGCCGTCACGAAGAGCCCGCTCGAATGTAATGGTGACGCCATTGACTTTGGTGCCGTTAGTTGAACCCAAATCGTTGACGGCGAAGCCACCGGCCAGAGCTTTGATTTCAGCGTGACGACGACTCACGTTGGAATCATCAAAAGCAATATCGCATTCGGCCAGTCGACCGATGACGAGAGTGGATTTACCAAGAGTGATTTTGCGGTCATCAGGCAAAATGACACGAGCGACAACTTCGCTGGCGCCGGCCTTAACAACTGAAGAATCAACGTCAATACGACCAGTGCCAACTGATTGATCGATCTCAATCGCGACCACAACTGGACCACGCAGGTGATAATTCTCGTCGGCGCAGTATTCCTTGACAGCTTCGGCGAGTTCGGTGATGAGAGCCGATTCAATGTCGGCCAACGCCGCCTGATCGTCGGGGGCAAGTCGGACCACGAACTGGTTGGGCACGACGCGGCGGCCCTTCATGTCAACAGTTCGGTTGCTGTCTATTTCTTTAATGAGTCGTCGGCCGATCTCGATCGGTCGGACATTGCTTTTAAATGCACGGCTGAACACACCCTCGACCATACGCCCTAAACCATCCTCAAAAGATTGCAGACCCACAAATTCTCCTACAGAGAAACGCCTTGTTGATTGCCTCAGGGTATCGGGGGTTGGGGGGATGGCGAGAGCGTGGGTACCCTACAAGGTGTTACTCGGGCGAGTGGCGAAATGGCAGACGCGCTAGCTTCAGGTGCTAGTGATCGTAAGATCGTGGGGGTTCAAGTCCCCCCTCGCCCACCACTTGTATTGGGCAAAACTGCCCGTCGTTGCCACCGAAGTCGTGCGCTACCGTGAAGGTTGTGACGAGCGATATTTATATTTTGGGCGGCTATCAATCTGACTTTGCCCGGAACTATGTCAAGCAAGGTCTTGAGGTCAGCGACATCGTCTCGGAAGTGCTCGCCCAAACTTGGGTTGACTCGCAGATTGAACCAACCGATATCGAGACAATTCACGTGGCAAACGCCTTTGGTCAGTTATTCAATGGTCAGGGGCAACTGGGTGGAATGCCCGCAACTGTTGAGCCCCAACTGTGGGGGATTCCCTCATCACGTCATGAGGCAGCTTGCGCGTCGGGCGGAATCGCGATTCTGGCGGCGATGGCCGACATTGAAGCCGGTCGTTACGAGTGTGCATTAGTTGTTGGCGTCGAACAAGAACGCAATGTTCCTGGCGATCAAGCCGCAATCAATTTGGGTGCTGCGGCATGGATTGGTCATGAGGGACAAGGGGTTGTTCATATGTGGCCGCACATGTTCAGTTTGTTGGCCGATGAATACGACACTCGCTACGGGATTGATAGTCAACACCTTTCAGCGATTGCTGAATTGAATTTTCGTAACGCCAAAACAAATCCGAATGCTCAGACTCGCGCGTGGTCGCATACTCCCGAATCATTTGCTGACGATGATGCGGCGAACCCGACAGTTGTCGGTCGCATTAGGCGATCTGATTGCAGTCAATTAACCGACGGAGGAGTTGGTTTGGTGTTGGCCAGTCGTGCCAAAGCCGAAGAATGGGCTACGCGTCGTGGACTCTCAATTGAATCAGTCCCGCGTGTCGTCGGTTGGGGACACCGCACCGTTGGACTCCCATTGGCTGAAAAACTTCAGCGCTCGGCTGACGACGAATACGTGATGCCCCATGTGCGCCGAGCGATCACTGATGCATTTTCACGCGCAGGTGTCGCCGATGTTTCGACAATTGACGGTATAGAAACGCATGATTGCTTCACTCCGTCTGAATACATGGCGATTGATCACTTTGGTATTACTGCACCAGGCGAAAGTTGGAAAGCCATTGAAGAGGGACGACTTGAACGTGATGGCAGCATCCCGATGAATCCGTCTGGTGGTCTCATTGGTGGTGGGCACCCAGTTGGAGCAACTGGAGTGCGAATGGTTCTTGATGC
>LFFB01000063.1 GCA_001510335.1 Actinobacteria bacterium casp-actino2
CTGCTCGAAGAAGTACCTGACATCAGTTATGTGGACATCGGAGGACTTGACTCGCAAATTGAGCAAATAGCGGACGCCGTCGAATTGCCGTTTTTATATCACGATCTTTTTGCTGAACATCAGTTGCCGGCGCCTAAAGGAATCCTGCTGTACGGTCCACCAGGGTGCGGTAAGACTCTCATTGCAAAGGCAGTCGCTAACAGCTTGGCTAAAAAGGTGGCGGCGCGAACAGGCGACGATAAGGGCCGCAGTTATTTCTTCAACATCAAGGGTCCGGAACTGCTCAACAAGTACGTGGGCGAAACCGAACGCCAAATTCGGTTGGTGTTTCAACGTGCCCGTGAAAAAAGTGAAGAGGGTTGGCCAGTCATCGTCTTTTTCGATGAAATGGATTCAATGTTCCGCACCCGTGGCACTGGGATTTCCTCAGACATGGAATCCACGATCGTGCCTCAACTATTGGCGGAAATTGATGGTGTGGAAGGTCTTCGTAATGTGATCGTGATTGGTGCGACCAATCGTGAAGATCTCATTGACCCTGCAATCCTGCGACCAGGTCGACTTGACGTCAAGATCAAAATTGAACGGCCGACAGATGTTGCGGCAACGCAGATATTCGGCAGGTATTTAACGACCGAGATTCCGATCGCCGAATCGGAAGTCGCGCAACACGGGACATCTGAATCGGCCATTGTGAACATGATTTCATCAGCGGTGGAAAGTATGTACAGCGAAGACGAAATTAACCGCTTCCTTGAAGTGACCTACGCAAACGGCGACAAAGAAGTGATGTACTTCCGTGATTTCTCATCAGGAGCAATGATTGAAAATATCGTTCGACGATCGAAGAAACTGGCGATTAAACGAGTCATTTCTGGCGGTAGTCGTGGTGTTTGTACGCAAGACCTCTTGGACTCAATTCGACAAGAATTCCGTGAACATGAGGACCTACCAAATACGACCAATCCTGATGATTGGGCCAAGATTTCCGGCAAAAAGGGTGAACGGATTGTCTTCATTCGTACTTTGGTGAAAGAAGGCAATGATCGTGCAGTCGCGGGCGGTCGGGCCATTGAACGAAACGCCACCGGGCAATACCTCTGATGAGTTGTTGTCGAGATCAGCGACTCGTGGTGAATTAGATGGCCATCGTTAAGGTTTCTGGAATTGAAACTGAATACGGGATTATGGTGCGGGGCACTGAATCAAATCCGATTTTGGCATCTTCAATCTTGATTAACTCGTACATTGAGGCGAATTCACGAGATGCGGAACATGATATTCCGTCTTGGAATTTTGACGATGAGCAACCCGGTACGGACGCTCGTGGATTTACGCTTGAGTCGGCCATGCCCCCTGAAGTGGAAATGCATCTTGTCAATGCGGTGCTCACTAATGGAGCAAGATATTACGTAGATCATGCTCATCCCGAAATATCGACACCTGAATGCGCGAACGCTTGGGAAACGTTGATTTATGACTGCGCGGGTGAAGAGATCATTCGGCAGTCAATGGTGGCCGCGAATCGAGCCTTGCCACCTGAAGTTGAAATGCTCTTATACAAGAACAACAGTGATGGCAAAGGCAATAGTTACGGTTGCCACGAAAACTTTTTAGTGGCTCGCGATGTCCCATTTGGTCGAATCGTTTCTCAGATCACTCCGCATTTCGTCACGCGTCAGGTGTTTGCTGGGGCTGGCAAAGTCTGCTCAGAAATGTTGGGTGTGTCGGCCGAACAAGTACCGTTTCAACTCAGTCAACGCGCCGACTTTTTTGAAGAAGAAGTGGGACTGGAAACAACATTGAAGCGTCCCATCGTCAATACCAGGGATGAACCTCATTGCGATCCTCAAAAATATCGGCGCCTGCATGTGATCGTAGGCGATGCAAATATGTCCCAAATTGCTACTTTTTTGAAGGTTGGCACCTCTTCGCTGATTTTGTCGCTCATCGAAGATGATGTGCTTGGTTCAGATTTAGTCTTGGCGCATCCGGTGTCGGCAATTCGTCAAGTAAGTTATGATCCTTCTTTGAAGCAGACAATCTTGTTAGCAAACGGTTCTCGAATGACAGCGATTGATATCCAGTGGGCACTTTTGCAAAAATGTGTTGATTATGTTGGCGCCACTGGTTTTGAAAGTGTTGGCGGCGAGGTCATTGGAAAGAAGATCATCAGCCTGTGGGAAGAGGTATTGACGGGCCTTGAAAGCGATACTGAAACTGTCTCTGACATGGTTGACTGGGTCGCCAAGAAGCGCATCATTGACGGGATGAAGTCGCGTCACGGTTTGTCAGTGGCAGATCCTCGGTTGAAAGCCATTGATTTGCAGTACCACGATATGCGGGTCGAAAAATGCTTGGCTGCGCGGGCAGGACTGCGAACTTTGGTTGATCCCACTGATGTTGAACGTGCCATTCGCAGTGCTCCAGAATCGACGCGTGCCTATTTTCGGGGCCATTGTCTTGAGCGGTGGCCCGACCAAGTCGTGTCAGCTAATTGGGATTGTTTGGTTCTCGATGTTGGTCGTGGCCCGTTACGACGCGTCCCGATGATGGAACCGTTGCGGGGCACCAAAGAATTAGTGGGAGAACTGTGCGCCCAAAGTGGCACTCTGCTCGAATTACTTGACCGATTAGCGATTGAAAAGTGACATTGGTTTAAATGGGTGGCAAGATCAAGGCGTCGGTATATTTCAATGATCGTCTTGATTGTCACGATTGTTTGCGGCATAGGTGACTGAATGACGAGCCGACTAATTAATTGACTGACCGACAGACATGAGTGATTGGAGCAAATAATGGCCGAGCGTGTACAGAAGCAAAAATCAAACTCTGAACGTGTTGAAGAAGAAGTCGTGTCTTCAGACGCGTCAAGTCAGCAAGGTGAGAAGTTGAAGGCTGAACTTGATGACCTGCTAGACGAAATTGATGATGTTCTAGAAAGCAACGCAGAAGATTTTGTCAAGTCGTACATTCAAAAAGGCGGCGAATGAATCGTGGTAGTCCCATTTTTTGATCTTGATAATGACCCTGGTAGCAACTTCACCTCGTTGCTCCGCAAGGTTGGTCTCGACCCGTTTGCTTATGGTCACTCCGGTGATCATCATCCGATTCAGGCTCCCCATGGAACCACGGTGTTAGCAGTCCGTTACAACGAGGGCGTTGTGATGGCGGGCGATCGGCGCGCCACAATGGGCTCGCGAATTTCGAATCGTGAAATGGAAAAGGTCGTCCCGGCTGATCGTCACAGCGGAGTGGCGATTTCGGGAACCGCCGGAATCGCCATGGACATGATCAAGATCTTTCAATTACAACTTGAACATTTTGAAAAACTTGATGGTCGCCCGATCAGCCTTGAAGGTAAGGCCAATCAGCTATCGCAACTCGTACGCGCGAATCTTTCGGGAGCAATGCAGGGTTTGGCAGTGGTCCCGATTTTCGCTGGCTATGACCTCCTGCGAGGTACGGGTCGTTTGTGGGACTTCGATATCACGGGCGGCCGTTATGAAGAACGTGAGTTTGTCGCAACTGGATCTGGCGGAGGTCCTGCTTCAACAGTTCTCAAAGTCGGATTTCGACCCGGAATGAATGTCGATGAAGTCATCAACTTGGCATGTCAGGCTCTGTGGGAAGCCGCAGATGTTGACTCGGCAACAGGAGGCCCCGATGTTCTACGAAGTATCTATCCAGTCATCGCAACGATTACGGCCAATGGCTGGGAGCGTCGCGAAGATGCTGACTTAGCAACTCGATTTGACGTCCTAAGTCAACAGCAACGTTCACAACGTGAAGGAGCGGCGTCATGAACCAGCCATTTTATGTAGCCCCTGAACAGTTGATGAAAGATCGGGCCGACTATGCGCGCAAGGGAATCGCGCGAGGTCGAGCATTAGTTGCCGTTCAATACCACGACGGCATAGTCGTTGTGGCCGAGAATACGTCAAATACGTTACGTAAGGTCAGTGAAATTTACGATCGCATTGGCTTCGCTGGAGTCGGCAAGTACAACGAGTTTGATCAATTACGTCGTTTTGGTGTCCGTAATGCTGATGTTCGCGGTTATCAATATTCGCGGGATGATGTCGAGGCACGCAGTTTGGCTAACGAGTATGCCCAGATCTTGGGCCAAACGTTCACGCATGATGTCAAACCCTATGAGGTCGAGATTTTGTTGGTTGAAGTCGGGGTCGATCAAGAAACCGACCAACTGTTCCACATCATGTATGACGGTACACTGATGGATGAGCGCGGGTTAAGTGTTCTTGGAGGCGATGCCGAATCAATTGGTGAGCGGTTGCGTAGTTCTTGGAAGTCCGAAGATGATTTGTCAACAGCGGTCAAAAAGTGTGTAGCCGCGTTATCTGGACCTGAACGAACTTTGTATGCTGGCGACTTAGAGATCGCAGTGCTGGCGCGAAATTCGCTGCGACGTTGCTTCCTTCGTTTCGATGAGGTTGAAGTAGAGAAACTTTTGTCCTGAGGGCAGGGAGAATGCCAGTGGAGCGTTGGTGCTTGCGTCTCTTCAAAGTGGCCGCTTTACCCGTTTGGTTGCAATGTTAGGTGTGCGCATCGCTGAAACTGAGCCTGAGCGGCGGGGGAAAGACCCGTATTCGTCAACTGCTGATATGTCGGGTCAAGACCGTGGCAACGGGGTTTGATGACTGGCCAGAGCTTTGTGAGAAGACGAGTTCTGTTGGCATCAAAATAGCGAGTACTTTGCGTTAGGTGGAGCGACGTATTTATGGCCTAGAGAATGAATACGGAGTGACCTGTACGTTGCGTGGGCAGCGCCGCTTAAGCCCCGATGAGGTCAGTCGCTATTTGTTTCGTAAAGTCGTCTCGTGGGGACGCAGTTCAAATGTCTTTCTCGAAAACGGCTCTCGGCTGTATCTTGATGTGGGTTCACATCCCGAATATGCAACGGCAGAATGCGATTCGATTTACGACGTTGTAGTTCAAGACAAAGCGGGCGAGCGTATTTTAGAAAATTTGGTGAGTTCGGCTGAAGAACGTCTTCGTGAAGAAGGTATTCGGGGAACAATTTATCTTTTCAAGAACAACACTGACTCGGCTGGGAATAGTTATGGATGTCATGAGAATTACCTGACATCTCGGGACGACGACGCGAGTTTGCATAATTCAATCCTGATCCCATTTTTGGTATCACGAATGATCTTTACTGGTGCCGGAAAAATTGTGCAGACTGCACGAGGTCCGATGTATTCCATCTCTCAACGAGCCGACCACATCTGGGAGACGATGTCATCGGCGACGACCCGCAGTCGTCCAATTATCAATACTCGGGATGAACCTCATGCCGATGCTGAGCGTTATCGACGTCTGCACGTCATCGTTGGGGACTCCAATATGAGCGAATACTCAAACTTTTTGAAAGTGGGCTCAACGGCTTGCCTCCTGCGGATGATGGAAGATCCCAAGTGCGAATTGCGGGATATGACTCTTGAAAATCCGATACGCGCGATTCGCGATTTCAGTCATGACACGACCTGCCGCAAAACCGTTCATCTAGCCAGTGGTAGAGAAGTAAGCGCATTAGACATCCAACGCGAGTATCTCAATGCCGCTCTGAAATATGCAGAGACCCGTGGTTTTCAGGCCAATGAACAAAAGGCTTTAGAAATGTGGAAATACTGTGTCGAAGCGATTGAAGTGGACCCCTTTAGTTTGGATCGCGAAGTTGACTGGGTCATCAAGCACAAGTTGATTGACTCGTATTGTTCGAAGAATGGGCTTGAACTCGGGGATCCCAAAGCACAGTTGATTGATCTGCAGTATCACGATGTGGTTCGCACGAGAGGTCTTTTCTACAAGATGCAAGATCGAGACTTGGTTGAGCGGATGTGTTCGGACGCCGACATTGTTGAAGCCATGGATGTTCCGCCCCAAACAACACGAGCTCGGTTGCGAGGCGAGTTCATTCGGGCTGCCAAAGAAAAGAAACGGGATTACACCGTTGATTGGGTACACCTGAAATTGAATGATCAAGCCCAACGAACTGTTTTGTGTAAAGACCCGCTCAAGAGCCGTGATGAAAGGGTTGAAAAACTCATCGCATCGCTCTGATGCAACGTGTGCTGGGTGTTTGGACGCTGTACGGTTGTGGGCTGATGAGTGAAGGAATTGAAATAGTTGAAGAAGGGGCGGCCATCGACCTTGACGATGCTGCAACCGGAGAAGCTGTTCGTTCGGATCTCAATGCTAAGCAGCGTTCGCAATTGCGAGCAGTTTGGGAATGGGTCTTCGTTGTCGTTATAGCTATTGGCGCGGCGTTATTTATCCGAGTCTTTTTATTTCAGCAGTACTACATTGATGGTCCGAGCATGCAGACGACTTTGATGCCACAAGATCGCGTGTTAGTCAACAAGATGTCGTACAAATTGCATGACGTTCATCGCGGAGACGTCATCGTTTTTGACCGTGTGACTAATGAAGTGCAACATGATGATCTCATTAAAAGAGTTTTGGGTTTGCCTGGCGAGGCGCTTGAAATTCGATCATGTGTTGTTTACATCGATGGTGTTCGGGTTGAAGAGCCTTATCTCAACCTTGAACAGACTTCACAAATTGAGCCCAGTGCGCGCTGTGGGTCACACACAGATATGGCCTCAGTCGTGATACCAGAAGACATGGTTTTTGTCATGGGTGATAACCGATTACAAAGTTTTGATAGTCGTGACTTCGGGCCAATTGATATTGACAAAGTTCGCGGTCGGGCATTCGTGGTGATTTGGCCTGTGAGCGCCTGGGCCTGGCTATGACGCGGCCCAGAAATCACGAGACCCGGCTGTAACGCAGCCTTCTCGCTAAACGTTTCGCGCAAATGCATCAAGCATGCGGTCGGTGTAATCGCTGAAAACTCCGTCAAGTCCCATACGAATGCCATCGTCGAGAACATGATCCTGTTGCAAGTCCCAACCGAGGGCAAAACGATTGAATCGATGGAAAAGGGTCACTAATCCGCCATTCCAATCGGTGTGATGCATGTTGATGCAATCAATACCAGCTTCGTGTAATTGCGCAGCTCGACGCTCGGGACCATCTTTTAACCGTCCGAGTCGGGTCGAATCAACGAGTTTTGCTTCGGTCAGAGGTCGCCAGGTGGCAACAACTTGCCAATTGTGGTGGCAAAGCCAAAGTCTCGGTTCCAACTCGGGCTTTACAACTCGTACGGAATCAAGAGTCGCCGACAGCGCCGCGGGATCTTTGATATCAAGTGAAAAGTCAAAGTCACCGGGAACTTCGCTAAGCATTTCGGCGACGGTAGGAATATGGCTTGGGAGGTCGGCTTGGATCACCTCGGAAATGGCGATTTTGCGACCGCGGCGGCGCACGACACCGTCATGGTCGAGGACAGCGATTCCATCAGACGTGACCCAAACGTCACTTTCAAGTCCGGTCGCTCCGAGGCGTAAGGCCAATTGAAAGGCTTCAATCGTGTTTTCGGGAGCGTAGGCCCGCGCTCCACGGTGCGCAAAGGCGATGGGCGGATCAATGATGGAAGGAAGACGTTGCTGCACCTGACGATGATGTCATGGTCGGGGAAATACGGCAAGTACCACTCAGTAGGGCTCAGTATCGAGTTACCAAGTAATTAGACTTGCCACGTGTTCAACTTGTCGGGAAGCGAGATCGTCGTCATCTTGTTGCTGGCGTTAATTGTTCTTGGACCAGAAAAACTGCCCGAGGCGATTCGTAAATTTGGTCGGGTATACAGCGAGGTTCGGAAAATCAGCAATGGTTTTCAAAGCGAGTTTAAGAATGCGTTTGAAGAGCCCATGAAAGAACTACGGGAAACCGCGCAATTGACGCGCGACGCAGTGTTGAAACCCCTAAACGAAGAGCCAGAAGATCATCAACCTGAAGTGACCCCACCGCCAACGACCGAGGGTGAGGCTTCATGAAACTCGGGATAGGGAAGTTCGCGTTAGGAAAACTTCGTTCCGGAGGTAAGAAAGAAGATAAAGAATCACCTTCTGAAGATGCCATGACGCTCACTGAGCATTTGGCCGAATTACGTTCACGTATTATCCGTGCAGGTCTTGCTGTGGTGATCGGCATGATGGGTGTTTTGGCCTTTTATGAACCCGTACTGCGGTTCTTACGGCAACCATACGACAACGTGTGCAGGCGTCGTCCAGACTTGGTTTCAAACTGTGATTTCTTCTCCCTCGGGCCACTCGAAGGATTTAACGCTCGTCTAAAGATTTCTCTCTACGGCGGATTGATTTTGGCACTGCCGATTGTCATGTGGCAGATTTGGCGCTTTGTGGTGCCGGCACTTCATGCCAAAGAAAAGCGTTACGCCATTCCGTTTGTTTTATCGTCGGTTTTGCTTTTTGTTATCGGTGGATTCTTTGCGTACTTCACCTTGGATAAGGGTCTGGAGTGGTTGATCTCGTGGTCGGGCGAAGATGTTCAACAGGCTTTTCAGATTTCAAAATATGTCAGTTTCGTTGGTCTCATGATTGCCGCTTTTGGAATCGGTTTTGAGTTTCCAGTTCTGCTTGTTTTCCTACAACTCGTCGGAGTTTTGAAGCCGCGGCAGTTAATCGAAGGCTGGCGAGTTGCGATATTGGTGATTGTGGTGATCGCTGCAGTGATCACACCCTCGGGCGATCCGATCACTTTGATTCTCTTGACAGTTCCGCTGATTGTGTTTTATTTCATTTCCATCTTGATTGGCTATCTCGGTACGCGAAATCGTCCCGTTGACGCCTAGTCACTTGTCAGATGTCCCGAAGAAGCCGACTGTGACTGTGCGGACTGATCGACAGGCTCTCATTGCCCATTATAAGTTTCCGCTTGATCGATTTCAAGTTGAAGCCATCGATGTGCTCGATGCGGGCGAGTCTGTTTTGGTTGCTGCCCCGACTGGAAGTGGAAAGACGGTCGTCGCCGAATACGGAATTTCATGCGCGTTAGCCGACGGCAAGCGGGCGTTTTACACGGCACCGATCAAAGCACTGTCAAATCAAAAGTTCAACGATCTCGTCGAACTATATGGCCGCGACAAGATTGGCTTGCTGACTGGTGATAATGCCGTCAACGGTGAAGCGCCGATTGTTGTGATGACCACTGAAGTCCTGCGCAACATGATCTATGCGCGTTCGCGAGCCTTGGATGATTTGGCAGTTGTGGTACTTGACGAAGTGCACTTCATTCAAGACACGTTTCGCGGACCTGTTTGGGAAGAAGTCATCATTCACTTGCCACGAAAAGTCAAATTGGTTTGTTTGTCGGCAACTGTCAGTAATGCCAATGAAGTAGCTGATTGGATCAGTACGGTCCGGGGTCCTACCAAATTTGTAGTTGAAGAGAAGCGCCCGGTTGAACTTGAGAATCTGTACATGGTTGGCGATAAAACCGCGCAACGTGAACACCTCTTCCCAACCTTAGTTTCAGGGCGACCAAATCCTGAAGCGGCTCGGCTTGAAGATCAGACTCGAAAAATAGGAGGACGCGGCCCCGTCAAAGGTCGTCCTCGTCGAGCGCTGTACACACCAAGTCGCCTCGAGGTTGTCGATCGCCTGAATGAAGAGGAACTCCTTCCAGCGATCTTCTTTATTTTCAGTCGAAACGGATGTAATGAGGCGGCGCAGTCGTGTTTGAAACAAGGACTCCGTTTGACATCTCCCGATGAGCGGCGACGAATACAAGAAATCGTGGCCGATCGCCTGGGTGACATTGATGATGATGACCTCGACGTTTTGGGGTACCCGCAATTTGTGGCGCAACTTGAAGCAGGTATTGCGGCTCACCATGCTGGCTTGGTTCCTCCGTTTAAAGAGACGGTTGAAGCATGTTTCGTTGAAGGTCTCGTGAAGATCGTTTTTGCGACCGAAACGTTGGCTGTAGGTATCAATATGCCGGCTCGTTCAGTGGTGATTGAGAAGTTGTCCAAGTTCACCGGAGAACATCATGAATTCCTGACGGCCGGCGAGTTCACCCAGTTGACGGGTCGTGCTGGGCGCCGGGGTCTCGATGACAAGGGTCATGCGGTGGTGTTATGGAATCCTTTTGTGACGTTTGATCAAGTTGCAGGTCTCGCGAGTTCGCGAACATTTCGTTTGACCTCATCTTTTCGACCGACATACAACATGGCAGTCAACTTGGTTCGGTCGTATTCAAGTGAAGAGGCTCGTCACTTACTAAATCTGTCGTTTGCTCAATATCAAGCCGATCGTGATGTCGTGAAAATTGAGACGCGTCTAGAGCGGCGTCTTGAACAGTTATCAGAATTGCGATTAGCGGCCGAAAGTCCATACGGCGATATTCACGACTACCGAGCACGACTTGAAGGAAATCTTGGCATTCGTAGTGAGAGTTCAATTGAATTCTCAATGGCTCGTTTGCGTCCAGGTTCGGTGATTTTTGTAGATAAAGGAAAGTCGCCCGGACGCGCAGTCGTGCTGTCGACAGCCAATCGCTCGGGTGGGGTCAAGATCACAGTGTTGACGGCGAAACGGGCGACTCTCAATCTTTCGTCTCGTGATTTTCATGAACCACCGCCGTTGCTTGGTCAGATTGAACTTCCTGAACCTTTTGCGCCGACTCAGCCAGACTTTCAGAAGATTGTGGTCACGCGTTTACACCAAGCCAAAGAGGTTGCGAGCGAATGGAGATCTCCAGAGCCAGGACGCCAAGCAGTGCATCTGGTTGAAGATGATCCTGAATTACGCGACCGATTGAAGGCGGCAGCACAAGCTGACCGAGTCTCACGTGATGTTGATCAATTGCGTGAACAAGTCCGCGGTAAGGGAAACTCGGTGGCCCGAAAATTTGAACGAGTTCTCCGAATTCTGCAGGACTGGGATTATGTCGCGGGTTGGTCATTGACTGAAAAAGGTGAAGTTTTAGCTCGTACTTTTCATGAGAGTGATCTGCTTGTCGCCGATTGTCTAGATCGTGGATATCTCGATGATCTCGACCCATCGTCTTTGGCCGCATTGGCTTCAGTCTTTGTCTATGAACATCGGTCTAGTGAAGCCCCACCGGCGCCGTGGTTTCCATCTGCTGAAGTGCGTAAAAAGTGGCGCCGTATTGAGTCGGTCAGTCGTGAGTTGCAAGCAACAGAAGAAGCCGCTTCGTTGAATCAGCATCGTGCACCTGATCCGACGTATATCGCGATTGCGTACGCTTGGGCAGCGGGTGAAGGTTTTGCCGAAGTTGTCGAAGCCGAGGAATTATCTGGTGGAGATTTCGTCCGTACGATGAAGCAACTTATTGACCTTTTGCGACAGATCGGCACCATGGCCCCCGTTCCGCAAACACGTCGCAATGCTGAAGCGGCCGCTGATTTATTGATGCGCGGGGTGGTTGCGGCATCGACGTCAGTTCCGGGAGAAATCTGATGGTGATTCAACGAGGAGCGTCGTGGGGTAGTGAAGGCATTGCAGTTGATGATTTGGTGTGGGCTTCGTCCGACTCCGAATTGGCCAAGCATATATCTGCTGGTCGAAAAGATATCGCGGTCTCAGGTGGCGATATGTGGCGCACTATCGGTAGTCGGAATCGTCGGGTGTTATCTGGTGAAAGGGCGATGTGTCTTCCCATAGATGTGATGCAAGTCGAGTATCAGGCGGGCAATGGTGACATAGTCACCAAGACGGCAGTCGCAAATGTGGTTGTACGACCCGCTAATTTGCGGGGTGGGTGGCTACGAGGTGAGATCAGCGTTGTTGCTAATGCCCAATTTCTTCGCAAATGGGATGTCGCCCCACGAGGTCATCCAAATGATGGTCGAGTTGAGTTAACCCAAGTTTCTCGGGCCATGGGTTTGCGGCAACGATGGTCGGCTCGCCCACGGTTACGAACTGGTACTCATTTGCCGCACCCCCTCATCGAGTCAAAATCAGTGAAAAGTTTTGTCTCTAGTTTTGATGAAGGCTCTCATCAGATTTTATGGATTGACCAACAACGAATTGGTCAGGTGAAGAATGTGGAGATTCAAGTGATAAGCGATGCAGCTTTTTTGTGGCTGTAGGGTAAATGTATGAACCCAATGAATCAGCAGATCTTTGATGCCGTTGATAATTTTGCGGATCGTTTAATCGCGGTAAGTCGCAATATTCATGCTCACCCTGAACTCAATTATGCCGAGCATTATGCTCACGATCTATTGACAGGTGTGCTCGCCGAACAAGGACTTGAAGTCACTCGCCACGCGTATGGAGTTGACACGGCATTTGAGGCGGTTGTCGGTGATGCTGGCGCTCCTGAAGTATTAGTGCTTTTGGAATATGACGCATTACCCGGCATTGGTCATGGGTGCGGACACAACGTGATTGCTGCCGCCGGCCTTGGTGCAGGCCTAGTTGCGGCTTCATTGGCGAAAGAATTCGGCGGGCGGGTGCGCATTCTTGGTACTCCCGCTGAAGAAGGTGGCGGTGGCAAAATTGCTATGGCTCGTCAGGGTGCCTTCGCGTCAGGTATTGCCGCGATGATGATTCACC
>LFFB01000064.1 GCA_001510335.1 Actinobacteria bacterium casp-actino2
AAGGATTCGCTATGGCTGACGGAATTGTCACTCTTACTTCTGGAACATTCGACGAAACAATCAACTCGTCCTCAACGCCTGTTGTCGTTGATTTTTGGGCCGAATGGTGTGGTCCGTGCAAGATGATCGCCCCAATCTTGGGTGAAATCGCTACTGAAAAGGCTGGTCAGGTGACCATCGCCAAATTGAATGTTGATGACCATGGTGATATCGCTCAGCGTTTCGGCGTCATGAGCATTCCAACCTTGTTGATCTTTAAAGACGGCAACCTTGTCAAGACCATGGTCGGGGCCAAGGGCAAGGGTCAACTTCTTTCTGAACTCGAGGAATTTCTCGCCTGATGGCTATCGCACCCGGTGATACGGGTGAGGCGGTTCGACAACTGCAACATCGCCTCGGAGCAGCTGGTTATTTGCCAGATGTCGGTGTGACCCCCGATCTCTACTGCGCTGGTACGCAACAGGGCGTGATCTCGTTCCAAGAAGACCGTGGTCTGACTGTTTCGGGAGTTTGCGACGACGATACGTGGACGGCACTGCTGGAGGCCTGGTGGAGTTTGGGGGATCGTTCTCTCATGTTGCGCTCTCCCAACTTACGTGGCGATGACGTGGCCGAACTTCAGCGTCTACTGTCGCGCTTGGGCTTTGATTGCGGCCGTATCGACGGTATTTTCGGACAAAAACTCAATCGATCATTGCGTGATTTTCAATTGAACGCTGGTCTGGATGTCGATGGTGTCTGCCACGATCACACTGTGGCGGTGTTACGTCGGCTTTCCCGTATGACTGGCGATGGCCCTGGTATTGCGGCCGTGCGTGATTCCGAAAAGGCTCGACGCGGTCAACCCCTAATCGGGCGTCGCGTTGCCGTGGGTCAGTTTGGCGAATTTGAGCCTCTCCGACAGGCCTTGGGTGAGGCATTGCGTGAACATGGCGCAATGTTGATTGAACTCACTGATGAAGAAGTACCTGCTCAGGGCCGTACCGCCAACCTTTTCGGTGCTGATGTTTATGTGGGGGTTGAGTCGAGTCCCTACTATGAAGCGCGCGTGTCGTACTACTCAGTTCCAGCCTTTGAGTCGGCTGGTGGCCGATCGTTAGCCCATTTGATTGAAAGACACCTTCGCGATGTGGTCCCCCGAATTTCAGTGAACGGTATGCGCTTACCGATTTTGCGTGAGACCAAAATGCCTGCAGTGTTGTTAACTCTGGGTCCAGTGGAGTTAATGACTCAACGGAGCCAACGAATTGCGGAGGCGGTTTTCTTGGCTTTGAATGCGTGGGCCCCATAGATCAACCCAGAAAGAAGTTATCCACAGGCTTTTCCACACCTTGTGTGCAACTATGTGGTGTGACTATAGGGTCAGAGTTGAGGGTTTGCGAACAAAAAATGTCTGCACTCACGCATAAGACTTATCCACAGACCGGTCACTCGACGGGGCCGGAACCCATCATCAAGTAATACAACCGCTCGAGATCATCAAGTCCGGCAAACTCAATGGTGACCGCTCCCTTTTTGTTGCTGTTCATTCTGACATTCACGCGCGTTGACAAGTGTTCCGAAATTTGGTTCTCGAGTTCAAGTAATCCGGCAGGGGGCAGTTTGGTGACGGTGCCCCCCGTGTCGGAGTCATCACCGGTTTTACCTGGCTTGACAACCGGGGCGGGCGGGTCTCCCCCACGATCACGAATTGCTTCTTCGATTGAACGAACTGACCAACCTTCAGTCGCGGCGCGGCGTGCTAACTGCTCTTGAAAGGCCCGATCGGGGGTTCCGAGCAACGCTTTGGCGTGTCCGGCCGATAAACGTCCGTCGGCTAGGAAGGCTTGTATGGCTGCAGGAAGAGCAAGTAATCGCAGTGAATTAGTGATCGAACTGCGACTTTTGCCCACGCGTTTAGCGACATCGTCGTGGGTCAGGCTGAAATCATCGATGAGTTGCTGGTAGGCGCCGGCTTCTTCAAGTGGCGCCAAATCTTGACGATGGAGGTTTTCGACGAGGGCCTGCTCAACCGACGACATGTCATCGGTGGTCTTCACCACCGCGGGAACGGTGGCCAAACCCGCACGCTGAGCAGCACGCCAACGTCGTTCACCAGCGATGAGTTGATACGAACCGTCAGCCAATCGTCGAACCAAAAGGGGCTGTAACACGCCGATCTCACGAATTGAGGCCGATAAGTCACTGAGCGACTCTTCATCAAAATGAACGCGTGGTTGATTGGGGTTGGGTGAAAGATCCCCTACTGGGATTTCCACCAACGAGGCTCCTCGAGCCGCTGAATCTGAACCAGAGTCACTGAATCCTGACGGGATCAGTGCATCAAGTCCTTTACCGAGTCCTGGGCGACGTGCCACCAGCTACCTCCTTAGCCACCAATCGATAGGAAATTGAGCCCTTCGATGACGGGTCGTACACATTGATCGGCTGGTGGTGGCTGGGGGCCTCCGACAACCGAACGTTTCGCGGAATGATCGTGGCACACACCTTGTCGCCGAAGTGCTCGCGAACCTGCTTAACAACCTCAGCAGACAATTGGGTTCGGGCGTCGTACATCACACACAAGATGGTGCTGACTTCAAGTGTGGGATTAAGATTCTTTTTGACCTTGTCGACATTACGCAGCAACTGGCCTAGACCCTCCAGAGCGTAATACTCACACTGGATCGGGACAAGAACTTCGCGGGCGGCCACCAAGGCGTTGACGGTCAAAAGTCCGAGAGAGGGAGGACAGTCAATAATGACGAAGTCGTACTCGTCAAGTTCTTGATCGATCGCCCGCTTAAGACGGTGCTCACGAGCCATTTCATTGACCAGTTCAATTTCGGCTCCAGCCAAGTCGAGGTTCGCTGGAACCACGAAGAGATTTTTAACATTGGCCGGTTCAACACAATCGCCAATCGCTACATCATTTAAGAGCACGTCGTAAATCGAGGTTTCAATACCCCGGGTTTCAATTCCGACGCCGGACGAGGCGTTGCCTTGCGGATCGAGGTCGATCAACAGGGTGCGGAAACCCAGTTCGGCCAAACATGCCGACAAGTTCACCGAAGTTGTGGTTTTACCAACGCCGCCTTTTTGGTTCGCCACAGCAATAACGCGAGGCAGGGGCCGGTTGTGCTGGATCGCAGGGGAATCGGTCATGGGTATTTCCTTACAGCGGCAACACCACGGGTGTGGGGTTGACAAGGGTGGGGTAAATGTTCTCCGAACCCGAAGAACACCAAAATCGTACCCTATGGGTATGGCAACAGGGCGGATAGCCCCAAATCAGTGTCGTTCAATGTTCCACGTGGAACATTTCTTGGGATCGGAGTTCTTTTTGGAGCCCTCCAGGTGCGCTCCCTGAAGTTGAGTGTTCCACGTGGAACATTCAGGAGCCGGTAGTTATTCAGGATTTCTGGAGAATTGCGACGCCATGCCGAACTTTCTGCCACTTGATGCCCATGGCCTCCACCTCGGGGTCCCTCCACCGAGCCCCGTCCGATTCGGGTGGTTCGCTCACAATCAACAGGCCACCTGGAGCCAAAAGGGGTGATGCGTGCTGAGCGGTATAAGCCGGTGATCCAAAACCCCGAGACGTCACCGCATCCCAGGTTCGTCCAGAAAATCGTTGGGGGAGAAGAGCGACGTCAATTTCCAAAACTTCAACATGGGACTGAACTCTCAATCGTCCCACCAGGCGAGTCAGAAGGTCAGTTCGTTTCGCTCGCCGGTCAACCAAGGTGGTCATGATCTCGGGTCGGGCGACAGCAATGACAAGTCCAGGGTCTCCACCACCAGATCCCAGATCGACCACGGTTCGGATATTTTCGGGAAGTGCGGCCACGAAGGCCAGCGAATGGTCAATGACCTCGTTCAGTGATCGGTCCCCTAACATGCCGATGCGCTGGGCACTGCCCAGCGCATCCAACAACTTTTCTCGATTTTGTGGGCTCAGCGAAGGAACCATTGACATGGCCCCACCCTACGCCCCAGCGACTACTCGGCGGAAGCCGCCGGTGTTGCGGGTGAAATGACCACGCGGCGATTGGGATCCTCACCCTCCGAGTGCGTGACAATGTCGGTGCGACCAGTCAAGGCATCATGCACGATCTTGCGATCGGGTGACGGCATTGCCTCAAGTGCCCGAGCCGAACCTGTCGACACGACTTCATCAGCAACCTGAGTGACGAAACGACTCAAAGCTTCTTTACGCTTGGCCCGGTAACCACCGATGTCAATACGTAAACGAGTGTCATGGTCGCCCATACGACGCTGGCTCACCACGCGGGTGATGTCTTGAACTGCCTGCAAGGTGCTGCCGCGAGGGCCAACCAGCAAACCGAGTTCGCTCCCGTTCAACTGGACTTCAATGTCGTCGCCCTGAATAGTGACCACGGTTTCGCCTGTTGCGCTAATCGACGCAGCAAGTCCAACCAAGAACTTTTCGGCTTCGGCAGCAACCTGGGCGGGATCGGCGGGAGGACCTTCGGGGCGCTCGCGACGGGGACGTTCGGCATTGTCATTATTTTCAGACACGTTCTTTTCCTGCTTTCGTGGTTGCTTCGGACGACTTAGGCGTTCACCGGTGCTGGCGCCTTCTTCACGACGAGGACGCCGTTCGCGACGATCATTTTTGGCACGCGGGCTTCGGGGCTTGACGCGTGCTCGCACGCGGGCTTCGCCTCGGGTGCGACCAAAAAGACCAGCTTTGGGCTCTTCGACAATTTCAAATTCTGCTTCTTCATCAGCCACTCCTAATTGATCGAGGGCAATGCTTTTGGCTTCTTCGATGGACTTTCCAGTTGTTTCTACCCATTCCATGGGATTTCCTGCTTTCTTATCTGACGTGAGAGTGGTGTTCAATTAGCCGCGGGGCGGCTTGGGGTGACGGGACTGACCGGACGGCTTCGGGCGATTCGGTGGAGTGGGCTTACCTTTGGCTGGGGTTGCGCCACCCTTCGGAGGGGTCACTCGCTTACTCACCGTGGGGTTCGCTTTCGGCGAACTCTTGGGCTGCTCTTTTGCCTTGCCGAGATCATGTTTCATCTGCCCAAAGAATCCACCAGGCGCACCTTCTTCTTTGGAGAGTTCACGGGCTTTGGCGCTGGCAGCTTGGGCTTGCTGGCCGAGTGAATGCTCGCCCCTGTAGAAACGACGTGTGATGTACTGCTGTTGGGCGATTCGGACCAGGGTTTGCGAGATGTAGTACACCACGAGGCCAACGGGGAAGAAGAACTGAAAAACACCAAACGCGACCGGGAGATACTGCATGATCTTTTGTTGGGTGGCCGACATCGTCGGAGAAACGGTTCGGCTGGCGATCATGCGCTGTTGCACGAAATACATACCCATCAAGGCCACAACCAGCAGGGCATAAACAACGCCTTTGCCGGGGCTGTCTTGCATTGCTTTAATTGGGGTCAGCGACAAGTCAACGCCTAAAGACATCATGTCTGGCTTGCCATTCAAACTCTCGTACAATTTGCTGGTTTCGCTGATGTAGTCAGGCTGAATCACCTCAAACCCACCCACGGTGACTTTGTTACTCAATCCATGAAGAACGCGAAACATGATTAGGAAGATCGGCATTTGCGCCAGCAACGGCAAACATGATGCCAGCGGGTTGACTTTGTGCTCTTGATAGAGCTTCATCATTTCTTCATTGAGTTTTTGGCGATCGTTGCGGTATTGGTTCTGCAAACGCTTCATTTCAGGTTGAACACGTTGCATCTCAAGCATTGACTTGGTGCTCTTGAGCGTCAGCGGGAAGATCAACATCATGATGACCACTGCGACGAGCGCAATAGCCGCCGAATAGTCAGATGTGAGGTTGTAGAACTGGCTAATCAGCCAGGCGGCGGCTTGGAACATGTTAGGAAACCCTTCTGGTGGGGTGAATTATCTCAGTAGAGGAGCTGTGCATTGACGAACACTGTTCATCATGTTGGTGAGAGGAATGTTGATGAAATCTGGCTTCGGGAACTGGATCAAAACCTGATGGGCCAAAAGGTCGGCAACGCACCAGTCGACGCACCGTCAACCATGTCCCGCGGCCAGCGCCATGAACGTCAACTGCTTTTTTGGCGTATTCAGAACAACTTGGAGAAAAACGACACGGTGACGGGCGACCCTCGCGGGCCACTTGGTACCAATTTATGGCTTTAAGCAGGAAAGATTTCATAACGGTATCAATTCTGGGCGGACCATTTGCTGAGCAAACCGGTCACCGATTGCGACACGTCGCCGTACGAGATATCCACTGCGGGACGAGTCAGTCCAACCAAGTACAAACCTGGTTGAAGGTCGGGGGAGTGCCGCCGTAGAACTTCGCGCAGTTGACGACGGACGCGATTGCGCTTCACCGCTGTTCCAGCGGTGCGACCAATAGCAAAGGCCACCTGGGGCCCGTCAAGAGAAGGGTCCGAAACCATGACACACCAAACCACTCCACTACGAAAACGAGTTCCTTCGCGACGTAATCGCGCGAAACCGTCTCGACCGTGAAGTCGTTCAATCAAGCCGACAGCTTCTTGCGGCCCTTCAAGCGACGGGCTTTCAAAATTGCTCGCCCGGCGCGGGTGGACATACGGGCGCGAAAGCCATGTTTGGCCGAACGACGCTTCTGATTTGGTTGATAAGTACGCTTCATTACAAACTCCTCGATTCCTGGTGCTGCCCCATCCGGGCGAGAAACACCAGGTAGTGGCCAATAGTCAGCCGCCTCGACAACCTGCATGCGGCCTGAACCACATAACGCTTGTCAAGCGCATTCAGGCAGGCTACGGGCGAAAGACCAACGCGGGCAACCCTAGCCCAGGATCTCCGCGTTTTGCGGATTATCCACAGCCTGCTAAGGTCGTCAATCCCAGGGTTTTCACAACCGTGCAAACCCTCAGGTGGCCGACGTCAGCGCAGGTCAGAACCGTAAAACAATTGTTCATACATTGTCCACAAGTTGTGGACACGCCTGTGGATGAATGGTCGATTTTTTGAAGGAGTAGCAGGTGGAACGCACAGAGGACTTGTGGACAGCAGTATCGCGACTGCTGCGCGCCCAGGTCTCTGACGCGGTCTGGTACTCGACATTCAATGACGTTCATTCGCTTTCCGGTGACGACGCAACCTTGCGACTGGCGGTACCGAGCGGAACAGTCCGCGACAAGATCACCTCCCGCTATTTACCTCTTGTTCTCGATGCCCTCACCGAAATCGGAGCAGGATCAACGCAACTTGAAGTTGAGGTGGTCTCAAAAGACACCACCGACGAGGTCGTTCAAGAGTCGGCCCCCCCGTCGACCGAAAAAACCCCTGTTTCAAAATCAGCAAGCAGTGAGTCAGTGGCTGCTGACAAAGCCGAAGCAATGGCCGACCACGCCGGCCTCAATCCGCGCTACACCTTTGAAACTTTCGTGAAGGGTGCCTCGAACAGTTTTGCTTTGGCCGCCGCGCAACGAGTTGCTGAAACCCCCGCGCGTTCGTACAACCCCTTGTTCATTTATGGCTCGGCTGGACTTGGTAAAACCCACCTCTTGCACGCCATTGGCCAGTACGTACTTCAAAATTACAGCCACTACAAGGTGCGATATATTTCAACAGAAACCTTCCTCAACGAGTACGTCGACGGAATTCGAAACAACACCATCGCTAATTTCAAACGCCGATACCGCGATATCGATGTTTTGCTCATTGATGACATCCAGTTCATGGAAGGCAAAGAAGGACTCCAAGAGGAGTTCTTTCATACGTTCAACTCATTGCACGGCGCCAATAAACAAATCGTAATTTCATCCGACCGTGTCCCTGACGCCATCCCGAACCTTGAAGAACGCCTGGTTGGTCGTTTCCGTTGGGGGCTCATTACCGATGTTCAACCCCCCGACCTTGAAACCCGCCTAGCAATCTTGCGCAATAAAGCCGAACGCGAGGGAACGGTGGTCCCTGGCGACGTCCTGGAATACATCGCCTCTCGGGTGACGAGCAACATTCGTGAACTTGAAGGCGCCTTGATCCGCGTCAGTGCGTACTCGAGTCTCAATCGGGTTGACATGACGGTTCCCCAAGCCGAACGTCTCCTCGAGGACCTCCTTCCAAGTACGGCTCCCAAACACCGCACCGATCAAGAGCTCCTCACCGAAATAGCTGGCTTGTTGGGATTTGCTGTTGACGCTCTTCGCGGAAAGAGTCGCCAAAGGCCGCTCGTTATGGCCCGACAAGAAGCGATGTATGTATTCCGCGAACTTACCGATTTGTCTTATCCGGCGATCGCTCGTCTCTTCGGTGGTCGCGACCACACCACCGTGATTCACGCCGTCGACAAGATCACGAGACTCATGGCCGAACGCAGCGAGACCTACGATCGTGTCACCATGCTTGTCAAGAATCTGAAGTTGAGCTGACATGATCAACAGACTGTGTACATCTCGTGTGTATAAACACGATCATCATGTGGGCAACCAACAGTTATCCCCTGCCATACCCCACGACCACAGTTTGGTTGTGGATGGCTGTGTACAAGTGTGCGCGGGTCTTTTCTCGTCTCACGCTGGAAGAACGAGAGTTCATCCACAATCCACAACCCTTATTATTAGAACTATCTTAAATCCTCATCAAGACGTGATGACAACAATGAAGGAGCCCAACCGTGAAATTTCGGTGTGAACGTGAAGTCCTCGCTGAGGCATTCGGGGCCGCAAGTCGTGCGTCTACTGGTCGAGCAACAAACCCGACGTTGTCGTGTTTGCGGTTAGTTCTTGCTGGCGACCTTTTACGAGTCACTGGAACTGATGGTGATTTAACGATTGACGTCAGCCTCACAGTCTCTGGAATCAAAGACGGCGTCGTATTGGTTCCTGCGAAACTCACCAGCGAAGTTGTTCGTTCACTTCCTTCTGGAGCCGTTGAGTTTGATCTTGGTGAAGACAAAGTCGATATCTCTGCGGGCCGCGTGAACTTCACGGTTCCGATTGGCGTCGGAGACGACTTTCCGAAATGGTCTGGCACGGTTGGCGAAGGTGCTCCAATGGCCACGAAAGATTTGTCCGAAGCACTGAAGCAAGTTGTTCGTGCGGCCAGCAACGATGATGCGCGTGGTGTGTACACCGGTGTCTTGATGACTGGTGTGGAAGGAAAACTTCGCCTCGTGGCGACTGACTCGTACCGCATGGCTATTCGCGATATTGCTGCGAACGTGATTCCTGATGATGCAAGTTTCGTTGTTCCGGCGCGAGCCTTGAACGAGCTACAACGTTTGTTGGGCACCGCTGATCGTGTTTCCATCAACATCACCGAAAATGATGCGACGTTTGAAGTTGGCAACATCCGTTTGGTTACTCGACTACTCAAGGGTGCTTTTGCTGATTACAAGCGGTTAATTCCTCCAAATTTGCCAAACACTTTGAAGGTCTCACGCGAAGCAATGATTGACGCAATTCGTCGAGTGAAATTGGTTGCGCGTGATCCAATCGGAACTCCATTGCGTTTGCAGGTCGCGGCCGATGCGGTGACGTTGAGAATGGTGACACCAGATAACGGCGAAGCAACTGAACAAATTGACGCAGTTTCTTCGGGTAGCGATATTGAAATCCGTTTTAACAACGAACTATTGGCATCTGGACTTGAGGCTTGCGGGACTGATGAAATCACCATTCAAACCAGCGAACCAGGCAAGTTAGCTCTTATTCGTGGTGTCGATCAGAATGAGTTCACCTACTTGTTGATGCCACTGAAGTCGTGATTGAGCCATGATCGTCGAGCAGTTAGAGCTCGTCGATTTTCGCAATTACACCAACGCATCCTTTGACTTGACTTCTGGCGTGACTGCAATAGTTGGTCGTAACGCGCAAGGAAAAACCAACGTTGCCGAAGCGATGGCCTTCTTGGCAACACTTGACAGTTTTCGTCAAGTACCACCTGTTGCTTTGGTTCGTGAAGGTGCAGAGTTTGCGACGATTCGCGCAGTAGTACGTCACAATGATGGTCGTGAGTTGCAAGTTGAAGTACAAATTCAACGTCAAGGTCGCACGATTGTTCAAGTGAATAAGCAACGACTTCCACGCACGCGCGATCTTCTTGGAGTCTTGCGCGTCACGGTGTTTTCACCAGACGACCTCGAACTTATAAAAGGTTCGCCGTCTGAACGCCGTCGATTTGTCGATGAAACTCTCGTAAGTTTGGCTCTACATAATGATGCTCTGCGTTTAGAACTTGATCGAGTGTTGAAACAACGCAACACCCTTTTGCGTCAAGCCAATGGCCGCCTCACTGAAGAAATTGGGTTCACCCTTGATGTGTGGGATGAGAAACTCGCTTCCGTCGGAAACGAGATCGGTCATGAACGCGCCACGGTGCTCGCACAACTTCAACCGGTGGTGCAACAGGCATATCAGCACTTGGCTGGTTCTCCGATGGCGGTGACCCTGCAGTACGAACCAGCATGGCGTAAAACTGGCTTAGGGATGGCCTTGGCAACAGCTCGCCAAGACGATGTACGCCGCGGGGTGTCCACGGTCGGCCCCCATCGTGACGACATTGCTCTGTACCTCGGTTCACTTCCGGCTCGCACCCAGGCGAGTCAGGGCGAGATGCGCTCGCTTGCCCTTTCGTTACGACTAGCCGCCCATCAACTCGTCGCCGAAAAGACCGACATGACTCCACTGCTGGTGCTGGACGACGTGTTATCTGAACTCGACCCTGACCGCTGCACCGCCTTGTTGACCCACTTACCCAAAGGTCAGGTCGTCATCACTACAGCGAGTGCTCTTCCAGAGGCCGCCCGGCCAGATCGGGTGTTGCGAATTGAAGGGGGCGCCGTTGTCGCCGATCAATCCTGAACCAACCTCTCTTTCAAACAGTATTGAGCGATTGTTGAAGTCGTTACGGGGCGGAGATCGTCAAACCACCGTGACCGTCTTTTCAAGGTGGGCCGAAATTGTGGGTGAGCCAGTGTGTAGTCATGTCAAACCGCTCAAACTTGACGCCGGAACTTTAATTGTTGAAGTTGACGAACCTGCGTGGGCGACGCAGATGAAGTTCCTTGAAGCCGACCTTCTCAAGCGACTCAATGTTGGCGGTGCGATGCCCGTCGAACGACTAGAAATCAGAGTGAAACGAAAGCGGTAGAACCCGCTTTTTTCTCCGCTGAAAACACGTTGAAAAACGGTGTATTTGTCCTGCATATGTGCCCCGTATTGCCACGATTGAGAGGCTGTGAGCGACTAAGATTTCTTCGTTGTGTTGAGCCATCGTGTCGCCCAAGATTTTCATCTCGAGCACACAGTCGTTTCGGCCTTCTAAAACCACCCACAGAGGAATACGTGTCCACCAAAAGCACTACCACCACAGGCGATTACGGCGCCAAAGATATTCAAGTCCTTGAAGGACTTGATCCGGTTCGCAAGCGACCCGGCATGTACATCGGCTCGACCGGTTTGGCGGGCCTTCACCACTTGATTTGGGAAGTCGTCGACAACGCAGTTGACGAAGCGATGGCTGGCCATTGCACCACCATTGGCGTGACCCTGATGGAGAACGGCGGTTGCCGCGTTGATGACAACGGCCGCGGTATTCCTGTCGACCCGTACCCATCAGGTCCACACAAAGGCAAGAGCGCAGCCGAAGTCGTTTTGACCGTTTTGCACGCTGGCGGAAAGTTCGGCGGCGAGGGTTACAAAGTTTCTGGTGGTTTGCACGGCGTGGGTGTGTCAGTCGTGAACGCACTCTCAACCAAACTCAAACTTGAAATTGATCGTGGCGGCAAGCGTTACGAACTTGAATTCGAAGACGGCGGAAAGCCCATGGGCAAAATCGCCATTACTGGCGACACGCCCGCCCGTGGACGCAAGAACGGTACGTCGGTAACCTTCTGGCCCGACCAAACCATCTTTGCTGCCGAAGGAACCGAATTTGTGGCGCGCACAGTTCTTGAGCGCTTACAAACAATGGCCTTCTTGAACCGTGGTCTTGAAATTGTGTTCAAAGACGAGCGCACCGGCAAGACGCAAGATGTGACTTTCCAATACAAGGGCGGCATTGTCGACTTCGTGAAGCACTTGAACACTTCGAAGGAAGCCTTGTTCAGCAAAGTTGCTTATTACGAAGACGAAGACGACGGTCAGATGCTTGACATCGCGATGCAGTGGAACACTGGATACCACGAAGGTATTCACGGCTACGCCAACGGGATCAGCACCATTGAAGGCGGTATGCACGTCGAGGGTTTCAAAACTGCCCTCACCAGTGTCATCAATAAGTACGCCAAGAACCGCGGCTTACTCAAAGAAAAAGAAGACAACTTGTTGGGTGAAGATATCCGTGAAGGAATCACTGCGATCATTTCAGTGAAATTGAGCGAACC
>LFFB01000065.1 GCA_001510335.1 Actinobacteria bacterium casp-actino2
CCATCTTGGTCGAAGGACCAGCTGGAACGGGTAAAACCCAGTTGGCCAAAAGCGTCGCAGAAATGCTCGGCGCGCGACTGATCCGCTTGCAGTGTTACGAAGGCTTAGACGAGTCAAAGGCCTTGTACGAATGGAACTACAAGAAGCAGTTATTGCGTATTCAGGCCGACAAGAACAGTGACTCGTGGAGTGAAGTCCACGATGACATTTTTAGTCGTGAGTTTTTGTTGACGCGTCCACTGCTGGAAGCCATTAGCGCACCCGATCCGGTGGTGTTGCTCATTGACGAAGTTGATCGTGTCGAAGTCGAGACGGAAGCTTTACTGCTTGAAATCTTGTCGGAGTATCAGGTGTCAATTCCTGAACTCGGAACGATTACGGCAACGCAAATCCCGATGGTGTTTTTGACGTCGAACAACACACGTGAACTGTCAGAAGCCCTCAAGCGTCGTTGTTTGTACTTGCATGTTGACTATCCGTCAATGGAGCGCGAAAAGGAAATCGTTCTTGCGAAAGTACCCGACATTACCGAGAACTTGGCAGATCAAGTGGCGCGCATCGTGCGCAGCATTCGTCAGCTGGATTTGAAGAAGGCACCAAGCGTCAGCGAAACCCTCGATTGGGCGCGCACCATGATGTTGCTCAATATCGATTCAATTGATGCTCAGACTGCCAAGGAAACTTTGCACGTTTTGCTAAAGTATCAATCAGATATTGCTAAGGCCGCCAAAGAACTTTCCGTCGACTTGACCTGATCAGAACTGTTGTCTGTCGCTCATGCTTGATCTTCTTTCTGGATTTGTTCAAGAACTTCGCAACGCCGGCCTACCGGTTTCATTGACGGAGAATCTTGATGCCATGGAGGCGGTGCGGCATATCCCGCTGGAAGATCGTGATGCATTTAAGTACGCGCTCGGCGCAACCATGGTGAAGAACAGCGCTCACTGGCGTTCGTTTGAGACGGTATTTGAAGTCTACTTCTCGATGCGCGGACCCGAATACAAAATCGGTGAAGGCGCCGAGGATGATCTCGAGCAAATGTGGCGCGAGATGCAAGAACAAATGCAGCAGCAACAGGGTGAAGGTAAGGGTTCATCCGGCGGGATGGACAGCCTGACTCCTGAAGAGATCGCACAGATGCTCATGAAGGCCTTGATGAACGGCGATCAGGCTCTGATGCGGGCATTAGCAAAGCAATCGGTGCAAAGGTTTGCAGGTATGGAGCCAGGGCGTCCGGTAGGTGGGACGTACTACCTGTACCGAACCTTGCGCAATCTTGATCTTGACAACATGTTGCAAAAGCTCATGGAGGCCAGCAAACAAGAAGTCGGTGGTGAACTGACCGCACTTGAAGAGCGCCTAGAAAAAGATGAATACGAAAACCGTATTGATCAATTCAAAAAGGAAATTGAAGCCGAAATTCGCCGACGCCTGGTAGCTGACCGTGGTGCCGAAGCGATGGCCAAGACTTTGCGTAAGCCTCTTCCTGAAGATGTTGAATTCATGCACGCCAGTCGTGATGAAATGCAGGCTTTAAAGAAATCGTTGTACCCGCTCACTCGTAAGTTGGCGGCTCGACTAGCTCGCAAACGTCGTCATGGTCGCAAGGGACCACTTGATTTCCGCAATACGGTTCGCCATTCACTTTCGTATGGTGGAACTCCAGCCGAGCCAAAGTTCAAGCAGCCGCGACCGTCTAAGCCCGAACTTATGGTTGTTGCCGATATTTCTGGAAGCGTGGCTGCATTCGCGCGCTTCACATTGATGTTGGTCTACGCCATTCAAGGCCAATTCTCGAAAGTGCGGTCTTTCGTTTTCATTGATGGAATTGACGAAGTGACCGAATTCTTTAAAGGCACTGATGACATCAGTGAAGCAATCCACCGGGTAAACACGGAAGCAGATGTTGTCTGGGTTGACGGTCATAGTGATTACGGCCATGCCTTCGAAGTTTTCTGGGACAAATACGGCAAGGACATTAATCCAAAGACGACGGTGTTGTTTTTGGGTGATGCACGAAATAACTATCACGCATCACAAGCTTGGGTGATCAAAGAGATCCGTTCCAAGGCTCGGCAGGTGTATTGGTTGAATCCAGAACCGAAGTCGTACTGGAACACGGGAGACTCAATCGTCGGTGAATACGCCGCTCATACTGACGGCGCCTATGAATGCCGCAACTTGCGTCAGCTTGAAGCATTCGTGGAGAAGTTGGTTTAGTTTCAGATGACGCGTCTCATTTTTGTTCGCCACGGCGAATCACAAGTCACCGTCAACCGTGTTGTAGGTGGACCTCGCTCATGTGTCGGTCTATCCGATCTGGGCCGGCAACAAGCGGGGAAATTGCGCGATCGCTGGACGCAGGGTCCAGAGTTCACACCTGATCTTGTTATCTCGAGTGCTTACCCGAGGGCCAAAGAGACTGCAGAAATCGTGTTGCCAGCATTTGCTGGTCGCTCAATAGAAGTGCTTCCCCAATTCGGCGAGCATGACCCGGGCCCTCAGTGCGACGGCTTGAAGTACACCGAATTCACCGAACGATTTGGTGATCCCGATTGGGAGAACGATCCGTATGGAGTCACCTTTCCAGGTGGCGAGACGATTGCTGAATTCCAAATTCGTATCGGAACAGCGATCCGGGCACTGGTTGATCGAGTCGGAAGTGGCACGGCAATCATTTTTTGTCATGGCGGTGTTGTCGATACGGCGTTGCGTCAAGCATTGCGCACATCGGGAACAGGGATATTTGAAATTCACACGAAGAATACGTCGATAACCGAATTTGTCTTAGTGCGCCCAGGACGTTGGCGACTTGCGCGTTACAACGATGCGGCGCACACGGCCGAATTGCCTGTATCAACCAATCGACCCGACGAACTCTGATACAAAGATCACCAATGAGTGACTCACAGCGCCCCGATGTCATTGTGATTGGTGCTGGGTCGGCTGGGTGTGTGTTGGCCGATCGACTGTCAAGTCGTGGTTTATCGGTGCTTGTGTTAGAAGCTGGTCCCGATATCGCGCCTGGCCAAACGCCTGGCGGTATTGATGGGAATTCTTTTTTTGCCGCACTCGAAGAACATGGTCGTCGTTGGCCCGATCTTGTGGCCCAACGTGTTGTCGGACAAGAGCGCCGTGAATACGCCCGTGGACGGGGAGTGGGCGGTTCGTCGGCAGTCAATGCAATGATCGGATTGTGGGGAGAAGTTGAAGATTACGACTCGTGGGAACGCGACTTTGGTTGTGTTGGCTGGTCATGGCGTGATGTTGAGCCGTATTTTCGGCGAATAGAAATTCCGTTGACTCAAGCCGATGTTGGTGCCCCGTCGCGAATCGGTGCAGCGCTCTTTGAAGCCTGCCGAACCGAAGGGTGGTTGTGGCATCGAGGTCCGTATCCACTTGGAGCAGTGGGTAGCGATGTTGGTCCAGCAATGTTGACGCGCAATCAAGATGGTCATCGAGTATCGGCGGCAGATATCTACTTGAATCGAGCTCGTCAACGTCCGCATGTGCAAGTTGTCTGTGACGTGCTCGTTGATCGCGTTGCCATCGAGAATGATCGAGCAGTTGGAGTCGTACTCGCCGACGGCACGTTTATTGCGGCAGCAGAAGTTGTTGTTGCAGCCGGGGCAATTCATTCACCAGCGATTCTCTTGCGTAGCAAAATTGATCAACCTGGTATCGGTCAAGGACTACAAGATCACCCGTCGGCACCTTTAACAATCGCGCTCGCCGAGTTTTGTTCTCCCGATGAATTAGCTGTCACAACTTTGGCGCGATTCACTTCAGGTTTTGAACCTGCTGACTTGCAGCTTCTTCCCATTGATCATCTGGGTCAAAGTTCTGAGGGCTACGGATTGTTGAGTGTCGCCTTAATGTTGACGCGTTCGCGCGGACATATTGCTTTGGCGTCAAATGACCCGCTGGTTGATCCGGTCGTCAGTTTCAATCTGCTGGCCGATGAGCGCGATATTGAAGCGCTGTCTGTCGGTGTTGAAGTGGCTCGGCATTTGCTTGAGTCTCCAAGCCTGAAGCGAGTCGCTTCAGAAGTGTTCATTGATGATGTCGGAACCCCATTGTCGGCACTCGGTAACAGTGATCATGAGATAGCCACATGGTTGAAATCTCGTACGGGTGATTACGTGCACGCGGCCGGAACCTGTGCTATGGGTGAATCGGCAACTGAGAAGGCGGTGGTCGACACGGCTGGGCGCGTTCACGGCATCAAGAATTTGCGCGTGTGTGACGCCTCAATCTTCCCAGTGTTGCCGCGTGCGAACACCCATTTCCCAGTCATGATGGCAGCAGAACTCATCGCCGATCGCTGGTAAACGCACTGTGCCATACCGCTTGGGCATGGTTCAGTGATGAACTTCCCAAACCAGCCACGCCGTACCAAAATCCACCTCGCACAGATTCCCCCGGCTTCGCCGGATAGTTCTTCAACGCTGATTGATTGCGGCACCTGCGTGATGCGTGAAACCGACACCTGCGCCGATTGCGTCGTTACTTTCTTGTTTCAAGAGCCCTCGGAAGAGACCGAAAATGACGAATCGTGCCAGATTGGGGCCAAGTCCATGGCAGTTGTGTTCGATATCTCAGAAATTCGGGCCATGCGTGCCCTCGCAGAGGCCGGTTTAGTGCCTACGCTTCGTCATCGTGCATCGGGTTAAGCGAAATAGTCCTCCAGTTGATACCACCGACCCTGCGTATCTCGAATCGCTGATGCAGTTCGCCCGCGAATTGGGCCTCGACCGTGTGGGTGTTACCGATGCTTCGCCGCTCAGTCGGGCGCGCGTCGCACTTCATGATCGCAATGCTCGTGGTCTGAGTGACACCATGGGTTTCACCTATCGCAATCCATCGCGCTCGACCGATCCCAATACCGCCGTTGAGGGCGCTCGTTCGATCATTGTGGCGGCACGCAGCTACCACTCTGATCAACCTGATCATCCGGGTGGTATCTCGGCCCGTGTTGCGCGCTATGCGCAAGATGATCACTACACACCATTGCGTCAAGCGCTACAGAAAGTCGCTTTGCGGTTGCGCGCTGATGGCTATCGGGCCGTGGTCTTTGCCGATGAAAACAACTTGGTCGATCGCGAAGTGGCGTATCGCGCGGGTCTTGGTTGGTTTGGTAAGAACGCCAATATTCTGCTTCCGGGGGCTGGCAGTTTTTTCAGTCTGGGTTCAATTGTGACGACTGCAGTGTTGGCTCCTGCGTCGCAACCAGCGCCCGACGGATGCGGAACCTGTCGCGCGTGTTACGACGAATGCCCAACTCAAGCAATTGTCGCTGACGGGGTCATTGATGCACGCCGATGCCTGGCGTGGTTAGTGCAAAAGCCTGGCATCTTTCAGCGCGAGTTTCGAGTGGCACTCGGTGATCGTTTGTACGGGTGTGATGACTGTCAAACCAGTTGCCCGCCGACGGTTAGGTTGCACTCTCGCCATCATGCTCGTATCGCACCTATTGCAGGGCCAGGCGCATTTGTGGATGTCATAGAACTATTGAATGAGACCAATGAAAATCTGCTGGCTCGATTCGGTGCTTGGTATTTGGCCGACCGTGACCCCCGATGGTTGCGTCGTAACGGACTCATCATTTTGGGGAATATCGCACCAGTTGACAGTTCTGCCGTTGAAAATTCAGTCATGAGTCCTGTTGAGATAGTGCTACGCCGCTACCTTAGTGACATCGATCCGATGCTTCGACTCCATGCCTTGTGGGCGGCAGTGCGTTTAGGTCGCCGTGATCTGGTTGAGTATTTGGCATCCGATCCTGATGAATCGGTACGAGATGAGTATTCGCAGATTGACTCAATTCCTATTCGAGCGGTTGCCTCGTGAAACATCTTCTCGTCACCAATGATTTTCTGCCCAAGATTGGTGGAATTCAATCTTTGCTGTGGGAATGGTGGCGGCGACTTCCGCCAGAATCGTTTGCGGTCTTAACAAGTTCTTACGATGGCTCTCATGAGTTTGATGCCGCGCAACCATTTCTGATTGAGCGAACGAAAGAACCGGTGCTTTTGCCACATCCGTGGATGATGAAGCGCGTCAATGAAATGGCCAAACGAGTTGGCGCTGATTTCATTGTTCTTGACCCAGCCGTTCCACTTGGCATCATTGGTCCACATCTTGATTTGCCATACGACGTCGTTTTACACGGGGCCGAAGTGACTGTCCCAGGTCGTCTTCCTGGATCGAAGCAAGTTTTGGGACGAGTATTGCGGCACGCCCGTCATGTCGTTGCTGCCGGTGGATACCCAGCTGCCGAAGCAGTACATGCTGCTGGTCGCGAATTGCCGATGACAATCGTTCCGCCAGGTGTTGATGGTGAACGTTTTGTTCCGTTGAATGCTCAAGATCGCTCGCAGGCCCGACGCGATTTTGGATTCACTGACGAAACCGAATTGATCGTCGGAATTAGTCGACTTGTTCCGCGTAAAGGATTCGACACTGCAATTCGCGCTGTCACAAAGTTGAAGTCATCTCGACCAAATTTGATTCTTGCAATAGCCGGTTCGGGTCGTGACCGCGAGCGATTAGAGAAACTCGCGCTCGAACTCAAAGCGCCAGTCAAATTTTTGGGGCGCGTTGACTATGATGACCTGCCACGGTTGTACGGATGTGCCGATATCTACACCATGTTGTGCCGAAATCGTTGGGCTGGTCTTGAACAAGAAGGTTTTGGCATTGTCTTTGTGGAAGCGGCGGCCTGTGGAATTCCACAAATTGCTGGTTCAAGCGGCGGGGCGGCCGAAGCGGTTTCCCACGGCGAAACCGGATTTGTCGTTGATGAATCTGAAGATGTTGAGGCGGTCGCAGGTTATATGGAGACGTTGTTGAACGATCCAGATTTGCGTCGTCGCATGGGAGTGGCATCGCGCGAGCGAGCCATGACAGAGTTTTCCTACGAGATGCTGGCTGAGCGTCTTGGCAACGTATTTGGAGTGTGGTCATGAGTGGTCTCAAAATTTTGCAATTCAATATTGGAGCGACTGTTCTTTTTGTGGTGTCCGCCGTCGCCGCGACGGTGGTGTTTGAGGGATTCGCCAAGAGTCAAGGTGTTGTAGTTGCATTGGGGCTTTTTACCGTTGGCATTGCGGTGTTTATTTGGGGGTATTGGACCGCGGTGCAACGTAGTCGAGAAGAAGAGATCTCAGTTGCCGAGTTGTACTTCTTACTGGGCCGCGCGATCCCACAAAAAGTCAAGGTTGTGATGCACTCATGCTTGGCTGCGCAAGTCATCGTTGCCGTGGCAACTGCTATCGCTCGGCCAAACACACTGCAAGAAGGGGCACAAGGTTCGAGCCGCGGTTCAACACTGGCCTTTGGGGTGCTCGTCCCAGTCTTGGGTCTCGGATTGAACGGACTATGGGCCGCAACTTATGGCACTTTTGGGGCTCGTCGCCTGAAAGGTGGACCTTCCTCGGTCGAGAGCCACCCCGACGACCGTCCGATCGGCTAGAACTTAGGCATGGCTGACACCGCGTCACTGACGATCACCATTCAAGCTCCGCACGAAACATGTTGGGATATTGCCACTGATTTTGAGCGTTATCCCGAGTGGGCTAAAGATGTGAAATCTGCAATTGTGCTGGCTCGCGATGAGCAAGGCCGTGCGACACAGGTTGAATTTCGTACTTCGGCACTAGGTCGCAGTACGCATTACACCTTGGCGTATGACTACAGCGCCGCTCCGGCGCGCTTGTCGTGGCACATGGTGTCAGGCGACATTATGCGGGCAGTCGATGGGGCCTACATGTTCTCACCAGATAATGCCGACGGCGTGGTTCTGACCTACAACTTGTCCATTGAACTCGTCGTACCGCTTCCTGGTTTTGTGAAGCGACGGGCCGAAGTGCGAATTCTTAACACTGTCAAAGAGTTGAAGGTTCAAGCTGAGTCCACTCGCTAAAGACGGCACGGTGCCAAGCGACAGTCGACGTTTCGCCGGAATTGATGTCGGTGGGACGAAGTGCTTGGGTGTCGTTTGGCAAGGCGGCCGTATTATCCGCGAAGTTCGCCGAGATACGCCGCAAGGCGGCGACGACATGATCAGCACATTGATTGAACTTGCGCGCGAACTCGGCGATGTTGACTCGGTTGGTGTTGGGGTGCCAGGTCTTGTGACCCGCGAAGGGGTCTTGCGGGCTGCTCCTAATTTGGTTGGTGTTGCTGACCTGGCGGTCGGACCGCAGTTGCGTGAGATCTTGCAGTGCGATGTCGCAGTTGACAATGACGCAACCTGTGCCGCAGTTGCTGAATGGTCGGTGGGGGCGGCTCGGGGCGTTGACGATGTTGTTGTGGTGACGCTTGGAACGGGAATTGGCGGGGGTCTTGTCTCGGGTGGGCGATTGGTGCGCGGTACGAATGGTTTTGCTGGCGAGATCGGCCATATGGTCGTTGAGTCCTCGGGGCCGCAATGTGTGTGCGGGCAACGCGGATGCTGGGAGCGCTATGCATCGGGTAACGGACTTGGCTATTTGGGTCGTTTGGCAGCCGAACAGGGGGCGGCCAAACGAGTTCAAGAACTCGCGGGAAGTGCTGAACAGATTCGAGGCGAACATATTCGCCAAGCCGCGATGGAAGGAGACAATGAGGCCCTCGTCGTTGTTGATTCATTTGCGCGGTGGGTGGCTCTGGGGTTGACAAATCTGACCAATCTTCTTGACCCCGCGATGATTGTTATAGGTGGGGGACTCGCGAGTTCGGGCAATGTATTTCTTGAACCTATGCGGCGTTGGTTTGAAGAATTGTTGTATTCGCCCCAACTTCGTCCGCATCCGCAACTGGTGATGGCCACATTGGCCGAGCAAGCCGGAGCGGTTGGGGCGGCGTTATTGCCGAAGTTTGCGCACATTTCAGACACCTAATGTTGACAGCACGGTCACAACACACTGGTTAGTGTCAGAGCGTGCAAACTTACGTTTTACGGTTGTGGCTTCCTGACATTCCAGGAACTCTTGGTCGGGTGGCGGCCGCAATCGGTGCAGCCAATGGCGACGTCATTGGTATTGAAATTCTTGAACGTGGCGCGGGTATGGCCATTGACGAATTGATTGTGACTTTACCGATTGGTGATGCCGGACACGACGGAGAGTTTGATCGCGAAGAGTCAGCTCTTGAAGAACTCGTTGGTCAGGTCAGTCGAGTTGAAGGCGTCGCAGTCGAGGATGTGCACCGAGTCGCGCAAGATCGACCTGATCAGAGCGTTCTCGCACTAGATACTGCGGCGCGCATTATGGAGACTCCGAAGGTTGATCGAACCGAGGCGACCTGTGAGTTGGTTCGTGACATGCTTGAGGCTGATTGGTGCACCGTGGTTCCTCGTGGAGCGCAGACCACGATGGCGGTGTCAGGAGATGTTCCTGACTTGCCATGGGTGATGGCATTCTTGGGTGGGATTAGTCACCTCGCAAGTGATGCGCAATACGAACACACACCGGCAGACGTCGCATGGGCGCCACTTGATTTACTCGATGCGGCAATTGTGGTCGGACGTCTACGAGGTGCGTTCCGTTTGCGTGAGCGTCAACACCTCGCACTGATTGCCCGCATTGTGAGTTCGGCTTTAGTGAGCGAATAATCCGAGTCTTTGGATTTCAATTATTCAGAGTCGTGTTCGGCCCAATCACGAGAACGGGCCACCGCGTTGAGCCATGTCGAGTGCAAAGCATCTGCCAAAATTCTCTCCAACGATTCGGGTTCATGGGGAGTGACGACCAGATCGCTGACCCAGCGTGCGCTTAAAGCCTCGAGCGATGGCCAAGCCCCTTCGGCTAGACCAGCAAGAAAAGCGGCACCTAAAGCAGTTGTCTCTTGATCAACGGGGCGACGAACGGTAATGCCAAGTTGATCGGCTTGTAGAGAAAGCAGAAGGTCCATCACTGAAGCGCCACCGTCAACGCGTAGTTCGGCGATACGGGTTCCACTTGCCTGTTGCATTGCGTCAACGGCATCGCGGGTTTGTAACGCCATTGCTTCAACGACTGCCCGCGCGATGTGGGCTCGAGTTGTTCCTCTCGTGATTCCGATCAAGGTTCCGCGGGCATATGGATCCCACCAGGGACTACCGAGACCAGTAAATGCGGGTACTAAATAAACTCCGCCATTGTCGGGGACTGACTCTGCAAGTGGTCCAATGTCCGATGACGAGGAAATAATGCCGAGGCCATCGCGCAACCATTGCACTGCTGCACCGGTGACAAAGATGGCTCCTTCAAGCGCGTATGTCGTTGAAACGGTGCCGTCCGAGTGAGCGATGCTCCAAGCGATCGTCGTCAGCATTCCGTCTGAGGGGGTGGGGCATTCTGATCCAACATTCATCAGGATGAAACTGCCGGTGCCGTAGGTGTTTTTGGCCATTCCTGGCATAAAACAGGTTTGTCCAAAAAGTGCGGATTGTTGATCGCCAGCGATACCTGAAATAGGAATGCCGATCGGTACTTCGGATGAAGCAGTCAGACCAAACCGACCACTAGATGGGCGCACTTCGGGAAGGCAGTGCAATGGAACTCCGAGAATCACGCTCATTGTTGGACTCCACGCCAATGAGCAAAGATCAAACAACATCGTGCGACTGGCGTTTGATGGATCAGTTGCGAAGACTTGCCCGGAAGTTAACTTCCAGAGAATCCAACTGTCAATCGTTGCGAGAGCGAGATCGGGTGAATCTGGTACGCCATGTTCGAGCATCCACGCCATCTTCGTACCAGAGAAATAGGGATCAAGAACGAGACCAGTGATTGAGCGCACAGTTTCGAGATGGCCTTCGGTGGAGAGTCGTTCACACATGGGTGCGGTACGCCTGTCCTGCCACACAATGGCATGTCCGTACAATTCTCCGGTGGAGCGATTCCAGGCAACCACGGTTTCGCGTTGATTCGTGATGCCAATTGCGATCGGGTTACCGATTTTGCCGACAACTTCATTAAATGTTTCGACAACAGCCCGCCAGATTTCTTCGGCATCGTGTTCAACCCAACCGGGTTCGGGAAAGTACTGCGTGAACTCGCGGTATGAAGCGACTACTTCTTGGCCATCAGTAAATACCGCGCGGCACCGGACGCCAGTGGTGCCAGCATCAATAGCCATGACGTAGGACGACCGAGACACGTTTATCGCTTCTTACGTTTGTTTGAACGATGTTGTGAAGGCCCAGTGGTCGTGCGGCTCGTCGGAGCCGGCCGAACTTTGGTTGGTGATGGTTGCTGTGATGTGGTGCCCCGTGATCGACGAGAAGCTCGAGGTGTTCGCACGGGGGTAGAGCGACGTAGATCAGTCAGGGTTTTGCGCTGATAGCCGAATTTGGCGAGCGCTCCTCCGAAAATGAGATACATCGGGAAAGATGCTGCGAGACCGGCGATTGATCCCGCGGAAACATTGTCACGGAGGAAAATCACAAAGACTCCCGCCATCACCACCGCATACACAAGCCATTCACGAATCAGTCGCGCCCAGTTAACAGTTCTTGTTGAGTCCCAACCCATTCGTTCATTGTTTCATGTCTAGGCTCAGAGAGTGCGCATCGGAATCATGACAGGCGGAGGAGACTGCCCTGGGTTAAATGCCGTCATTAGAGCCGTCGTTCGCAAAGGCGTCTCTGCCTACAACGATGAATTCTTCGGTTTCGTTGATTCGTGGGACGGTGTCATGGAGCAGCGCTATATGACATTGGGTGAAAGTGATGTTCGTGGATTGTTACCCCGGGGTGGCACGATTTTGGGCACTCGTCGCGGGAGTCCGTATGACTCGAGCGATGGAATTGAGCGAGTCAAAAAATGTTTTGCTGAACAGCATCTTGACGGACTCATCGTCATTGGTGGTAATGGTTCATTGACTGTTTCCTCTCTGATCTATACCGAGACCGGATTGCCAATAATTGGAGTTCCGAAGACGATTGATAACGATGTGTATGGCACTGATCTCACGTTTGGTTTTCATACGGCAGTTCAAATTGCAACTGATGCGATTGATCGATTGCACACAACTGCTGAAAGTCACGATCGAGTCATGGTTGTTGAACTCATGGGTCGTGACACCGGTTGGATTGCTCTATACGCCGGAATCGCTGGTGGGGCGACTGCCATTTTGGTTCCCGAAGAACCTTTTGATATTGCCAGGGTGTGTGAGCAGGTAGCCAATCGCCACCGCAGTGGACGTTATGCCTCAATCGTGGTTGTGGCGGAAGGTGCGCAGCCGATACCGGGAACCTTGACATTGCCAGAATACGAACGTGATCAGATCGGTCGTCCCCGATACGGCGGTATTTGCGTGTCTATTGCCGAAGAAATTGAAAAGCGAACCGGGTATGAATCGCGAGTCGTGCAAATCGGACATGTGCAACGAGGTGGCACGCCAACGGCGTATGACCGAATCCTGTCAACTCGATTTGGGTTAGCAGCCGTTGATGCATTGCACGATGGGGCAGTCGGCCACATGGTTGCGCTGCGATCATCTCAAGTCACAACAGTTCCATTGAGCGAAGTTGTCAACCAAAAGCGTCCCATTGACATGAAGTTGTTTCATGAAATCGGCTCAGTTTTTTTCGGTTAATCACAAGAATGGGCAGTTACTCTGCCTGAACTTTAATGATTGCCGGAAAAGCTGGTTGGCTGCTGATCGCTCGTCCTGGAAAATCAAATGCGGTTAACGGTTGTGAAGTTAAAGACCCGTCGCCTTTGGGCCATTCGTTGACTTGGCCATTGACCACAATGATGACTCGCTGAATGCCGGGTATGTCACACAACGATAAAACAATTTGCGCGACCGACGAAACAAGATCATCGCCAGTCGCCTGAAAGATCTCTGAGGTGAGATCAACTCGGACTAGGTCTGAGGAGACATAGCGGGCCGAGAGTAATTTCGTTGAAGCAGGTATTGCACTGCGGAGTCCGGCGTCCTGTTCGGCTTCAATGGGGCCGTTGAGCAATACCTGAACGACATCAAACGGGTCAGTGGAGAGGTCGCGTTGCACTCCAGTTAAAAACGAGCCGCCAGTGCTTTCGGTGCGCTGTAGATACACCCTTCCAAGCCCGCTACCTGTTTCGTCAGACGAAATAGTTTCGTCCAATTTTTGTTGTTGATACTCGGGGATCACTTGTGACGTGTTCTCAGGTCCAAACGAACAGCCAACGGTTAGCGTCACGAAAATCGCGAGGACGAATGTGTTCTTTGCTCGAACCGCAAAATACTTTGTCATCACGACACACTCTCAGCTGGCAGTTCAATGATGAAACATGCACCATCAAGGCCGTCATGGCGATCTTCAACCCAAACTCGTCCACGATGAAGTTTGATATGTTCGTCAACGAGGGCGAGTCCGAGCCCAGCGCCTTCAGATCCGCTGCGTCGTCCAGCGATTGATCCACGAGCAAATCTTTCGAAAATAAGGTCGCGTTCTTCCAAGGGGACACCCGGACCGTGATCTTCAACCGTGATCCAAATTTGCGAAGGTGGATCTTCATCATCAGGAACGAAAACTGAGATTTCCAATTCTCCGCCGCCGTACGCTCGGCCGTTGTCAATCAGGTTGGCGACAACTCGCGCAAGACGACGGCGATCGCCAGTGATCAACATTTCCTCGGCGGTCTCAGATACCAAGATCACTGTTTCGGGAGCACTGCTGATTGCAACAGCCTGACGAACGAATTCTCCGACAAGAAGTTCATCAACATTGAGGCGAATGCCGCCGGCATCAAATCGGGAAATTTCCAGCAAGTCTTCAACCAGGCCTTGAAAACGTGAGACGTCCGCAACGAGTAGATCGAGAGCGACTTGAGCTCGTTCGGGCATCTCGTCACGCCGAGCCTGCATCACCTCAACTGAAGCAGCCAAGGTCATGAGCGGGGATCTCAATTCATGGCTGACGTCAGAAGTGAATCGCGTGTCGCGTTCAACGCGTAACTGCAGTGCACTCGCCATGTCGTTGAATGACGAGGTTAGTACTGCAAGGTCGGGATCTTCGGTTTCGGCAAGACGAGTATCGAGTCGACCGTCAGCAATCGCTTGAGCCGCTTGGCTTGCGGCAGTGAGTGGACGCACGGCTCGTGATGCGGCAATGGCGCCGAGGATGATTCCGAGGAAAGTTGTAGTGCCGGCTGCGAGAATCAGTGCGAGATTGACGCTATTGAGGGTTGAACGCACATCGTTGATGGAAGGAAACTCAAAATAGGCCGCATCAACTGAATCAAGTGGAACGCCAACCGCCAATACGAGCTCATTATCGACTTCAATGCGCATCGTTGTGGGTTGGCGATTCTGAATAACCGAAGTCAAAAGGGACAGTGGAATCACCGATGAAGAAAACCGTGCATCATTTCCGGTCCAAGTTCCGCGGAAATAGACCAACGGGCGATCTGCTCCGAGTCGTTCAAGGACTGTTTGAATATTGGGGGGATTTGAACGCAGATCTACTGCAAGACGGGAAGCATTTGTATACGTCTGGTCAATGGCACTTCCCGTTCGCTCTTCAACCAAATTGGAACGGGTGAAGTTAAAGGTTGCGAGAGCCAAAAAAAGCGACAATGCCAAACTGCCGAGGCCAAATGTCAGAAGAATTCGACTCCGCAGACCTGGCGGTCCAAAGCGCCATCGTCGACTCTGACGTTTTGGTTTCGAAGATCGCCCCGAAGGCTCGCCTCCTTCGATCACGTCGTGTTCGGTCATGTCTGATTCGATTGACACCAACGATCAAGCCTGTAATCGGTAACCCAAGCCACGAACCGTCACAACATGGCGCGGGTTAGCCGAGTCACTTTCAACTTTTGTGCGCAGGCGGCGAATATGAACATCAACGAGTCGACCATCGCCGAAATATCCGTAGCCCCACACTGAGTCAAGTAAATGTTCACGGCTGAACACTCGTCCTGGATTTTGGGCGAGTTCGCACAGAAGTCTGAATTCGGTTTTGGTTAAGTGAAGTTCGGTGCCTGAGCGCACGACCTTTCCCTCATCGGGAATGATTTCTAGGTCGCCAAAAACGAGTTTCGGGTGCGCTGGGTGAGCGGGACGAGCGCGACGTAGCAATGCTCGAATGCGCGCCGAGAGCTCTTTTGGAGCGAAGGGCTTGGTGAGGTAGTCATCGGCGCCGGCTTCAAGTCCAGCGACAACGTCGTGGGTATCTGAACGTGCTGTCACCATCACAATGGGGACGTCGCTCGCTCGGCGGATCGTGCGACACAACTCAAATCCGTCAATGCCAGGGAGCATGATGTCAATCAACACAACATCAGCGGGCTGACGAAGAAACAAAATGACTGCTTCTTCACCACTTGCGGCCTCGTCGACGGTCCAGCCTTCGTCTTCAAGCGCCAACTTGACAGCGGCGCGAATTCGTTCATCATCTTCAACAGCAAGGATTCTTGTTCCCACGACTACATCTTGCCTTATGTCGAGGGCGCGGCGGGGACAAGCGTGTCGATTCTTTGTCTTCGGGTCATAAAAGTTTGAGCAAGTCACCATGGATGCGCGGTGATGCCACAAGAACCTCAGTAGGAGTAATGGTTTCGCCGACAAAATTAGAGAGTGTGGCACCGGCTTCGCTGGCGATCAATTGTCCAGCGGCAAGATCCCACGCTTGAAGTCCTTCTTCAAAATAGGCATCAAGTCTACCGGAGGCAACGAAACATAAGTCGGCCGCAGCAGCGCCGAGACGTCGGATATCTCGAACTCGTGGCAACAATCGAGCGATGCGCTGACCCTGCAGATCACGGCGAGATGCACTGTACGAGAATCCGGTGGCCACGAGCGCGGTTTCGATTGACTCACATGATGAGACCTGAAGGCGGGTGGATCCGAGCCAGGATCCATGTCCCTTGGCTGCGACAAAAAGCTCGCGGGTGGCGGGGAGAAAGACCGCCGCCGCAACTGGATCGGCGTCGATGCAAGCAGCGATAGAAATGGCGTAGCCGCTGAGGTTGTACAAGAAATTCGTGGTCCCGTCGATGGGGTCAATCAACCATGTGTACGGGGTCGTGCCCTGTACTTGTCCGCCTTCTTCGCCGATGATCGAATCGTGGGGGCGCAGTTTGCTGAGTTGTTCAACGACGAAATGTTCGCTCGCAGTGTCCCACTGAGTCACCATGTCGGTTGCCGACGACTTGGTCAGCACCTTTCCGGCACCATTGCGGCGACCCGAGAACACTAGGTCGCCGGCATTGCGAGCAATGCCGGCCGCTACGTTCATGAGTTCAACAAACTCTGCAGATGATGGATTCATGATGAGCGAGAGTCGCTGATATCGCGCCATTCTCCAGTCGCCCTCAGGACGAGTACAGCGATAATTGCGGTGCCTCCCGCAGTGATGATCGCTCCGATCAAAAGTCCGAGGCCAAGGGGCGTCGTGCTGGTGCCGTCGTATTGAATGTCGACCAAGGTGTAGCCGATCAGTGCTCCTGCCAAACCGCCGAGGAGGACAGAAACAAAGGCGATGATCCGAGCCAAAGGCGATGGAAGGGCCGAGAGTGGACGTTCATTAGTCACCGCTACATCGTAGGCTCGTGGGGTGATCCAAGGTTCGGTTGTCAGCGAAGTTATTCCTCCACGGAAAGTGGTCGTGGTCATCCCGACCTTTAACGAAGCGGGCAATATTGAAGCAGTTATCACTGGCGTGATCACCGCTTTGCCCGATGCCTCAATTTTGGTTGTTGATGACAACAGTCCCGATGGCACCGCCGATTTAGTGGAAAGTTACGCCAAACAACTCCCCAAGACTTTTGTTGGCTTGGTACAGGTGCATCGGCGTCAGACTAAAGCTGGACTTGGCGCTGCTTATCGTGATGGTTTCGCCAGGGCTCTCGAAATGAGCGCCACGATTTGCGTGCAGATGGACGCTGATCTTTCGCATCATCCGATGTATTTGCCAGCAATTGTTTCGGTTGTCGATATGGGCGCTGACGCATCGTTGGGTAGTCGGTACATTCCAGGAGGGCGAATTGAAAATTGGCCGCCGTTGCGTCGCTTCTTATCGCGTTGGGGTAACAGATTTGCCGCGGGCATGTTGGGTCTCGCGATCAATGATGCGACGAGTGGCTATCGGGCCTATTCACGCTCGATCCTTGAACGCATGGATTATGCAAGTGTTGAAGCCGAGGGCTACGGCTTTCAAGTTGAGATGTCGCATCGTGCCGTTCGATGTGGGGGACGCATTGTTGAGGTGCCGATCTTGTTTACTGATCGAGTGGTCGGCGAATCGAAGTTAACGCACCACATCATTGGCGAGGCGTTCGGTCTTGTGGTCAAGTTGTGGCTCAAAGACCGTGTATTACGGCGTGTTCGACGCCGATGACTCAAGTTCGCGGATTGATTGATGGCTGAGTATCGCACGATCCTGCACGTTGACATGGATGCTTTTTTCGTCTCTGTTGAAATGAGGCGTCATCCTGAACTCATCGGCCAACCAGTTGTCGTTGGTGGGGCAGGTTCCCGTGGAGTCGTGGCAGCTGCCAACTATGAAGCCCGTCGGTACGGAGTGTTTTCCGCGATGTCATCCTCAAAGGCGCGTCGGCTGTGCCCGCAGGCAGTTTTTTTATCTGGTGACTACGGCGAATACGCGAAAGTCAGTACGCAAGTACACGCGATCTTTATGCAGTTCACCCCGTTTATTGAACCCATTGCTCTCGATGAAGCTTTCTTGGATGTCACTGGTTCAACTCATCTGTTTGGAGACGGCACCGCGATCGGCTGGAAAATCAAGGAGCAAATTCACACCGAACTTGAACTGCCTTGTTCGGTTGGTGTGGCAACTTCAAAGTTCATTGCCAAACTTGCATCAAAAAAGGCGAAGCCCATTCCGACGAGTGGCGGAATTGATCAGGGCCATGGAGTACTAAGAATCGCGCCTGGCGAAGAGTTGTCCTTTTTGCATCCCCTGCCAGTGCAATCGTTGTGGGGAGTCGGCCCCGCGACGTTGGTCAAACTGGAGCGACTTGGAGTGAGTCAAGTGGGCGATTTGGTCGCGTTGGGTGAAGAGACGCTCGTTCGGGCCGTGGGCAAGGCTCACGGATGCCACCTTTTTGCGTTAGCCAATGGTATCGACGAGCGGTCGGTGAAGACCGAACGGGATCTCAAGTCAATTGGTCATGAAGAGACCTTCTCCCACGACATCACCGATCGCGAATCAATGCGTCGAGAAATAGTCCGATTAGCTGATGCGGTTTCATCACGACTGCGAGCGCACGAGAGTGCGGCGCGAACATTGCAGCTCAAAATTCGCTATTCAAATTTTGAAACCATCACCCGTTCAATCACCCCGGGTAGCCCGATTGCGAGTGCCCCAGCAATGGTGAAGGCTTTAGATCCATTGCTCGAGAAAATTGACCCAACGATTGGAGTTCGGCTCATTGGAGTCAGTGTTTCGGGTTTCGTTGAGCCCGTTGAGCAACTATCGCTGCTCGATTTCGGCGGAGACGGTAGTGACGAACTTGGGAACGCCAACCGAACGACTGCTGACTTGGAACGCGACTGGAGTCCAGCGAGTCAAGCAGTTGATGAGATTCGTGAAAAATTCGGTCGCGGCGCAATTAGCCCGGCAAGTTCATTGTCGGTGAATGGTCGTCACGAATTAGGTCATTCGCCGTGGGGTCCGGGTGAAGAAAAATCGGGGCATGCTTTGCCTTAGGTCGTGCAGTCTGTGAGACTAGGAGTCGGCAAGGAAAGTAGGAGGTGAAACCATGGCATTGTCCGAAGACGAACAGCGCATATTGCGCCAAATCGAACAAGAGTTAGAAAACGACTCCAAGTTTGCCCAGGCGGTGTCGCCCTCAGGTTTGTACACCCATTCTGCGAAAACGGTGCGTTGGGCCGCGGTGGGTTTAGTGGGTTGTTTGGTTTTGTTAGTCGTGTTATTGCAGGTTCACTATCTAGCCGCTTTTGCTGCGTTTGTCGGAATGCTGGGATTACTTGCGGTCATTGAGCGCAACGCTCGAGCCATGGGTAAAGCCGGTATTCAAGATGTGGCTGGGGCGATTCGCAAAGCGCGATCAACCGCCGGTCGTCGCTTTCAGTAATTTTTCTATATTTTTGACTGTGTCTTTGTGTTAGGCGGGTTTGCCGCCAGCGAGTTTCCAAGCGAGTCGCGGACTGATCCTGCGTAGTACCTGAACTTTCAACGGCAACTGTGCATTGTGCGATTTCACGAAAGCGGCCAACGCTTCAGCGGCGATCGGGTCGACCGACTGTGGGGCAAATAAGAGTTTGCTCATGTCGTCGACGAGTTCTGTCATGACTTGTGGATCGTCCCACTGTTTGGCGATGAACGATTGGCCGATTTCGTAGACGGTGAATTGTTTCGGTAGTCGCCCATGAACTGTTTCAAATTGTGCAACCGCGATTCTCCAGTTGACCAGAATGAGGTTGCTTTCTCGGCGTTGAACGAGAGAGCGAATCACAATCGGGAGAGCGATAGCCCATAGCGCAACCAGGGCGAGGACGCCGACGAGAATCTTCAACCACTGTGCAGTTGTGTCAGTTCCGGCGCTTGTATTCGGAGCAATTGATGTGTCTGAGCCACTGGGCGTCGTCGCTGGTGTCAACACGGTTGTTGTCGAGATTGGGTCGGGAGTCGTCGTGGTGGATGCTGCCGGATCGGGGAGAGAGTTGTCTTGTGCGGGGTCCACATTTGTATAGCCGGCCGATGGAGCGCCTCGGCCGGGCGTCGGTTCAAAAAGAACCCAACCGATTCCATCAAACCAAACCTCTGGCCACGCGTGAGCGTGCTGGCCTCTTACGTTAAACAGCCTGACATTTGAAGTTCCGATTGGTGTCTCTTCGCCTGGGGTGAAGCCGATGACGACTCGTGATGGTAAGCCGATCAAGCGAGCGAAAAGGGCAAATGTTGAAGAAAACTGTTCGCAATATCCGCTTTGGCGAGCCAAGAAATCAAGGGTTGCCGAGGTTGATGTGCTGGCTGGAACGTCTAGCGAATATGCAAAGTTATTGCGAAAGTAACTTTGTAAGGCTAAGAGTTTTTCGTAGTTTCCACTCAGTCCTTGAATGATTTCATCAACGACTTTTCGCAATGCGGAAATTTCACCCCTCTCGGGAACTCGTAAATACTCAGTACCAGGCGGTGAACTTGATTGGGAGAAGCGCAATGCGTCCGAAGACGGTACGACAACAGATGACACAACTTGATAACTGTCGTTTTGCTGTAAACCGTCTTTACTGACGAGCAAGGTCCCACTTTCGGGTTCGTAGAACAAACTTCGTGTGGCGGACCGCAATTGAATCGGCCGTTCGGCTACTGGGGCAAAACTTCCAGTGAGGTTCTGAATAGTGACGAGTTGTGTCACCTCGGTGATTGCGACACCCACCTCAGTAATTGATGCGGTGCTCGCAAGTTGGCCGCCGGCAGTATTTAACAGATCTTGCGACACGGTCCACCTATTCCCATCGAAATCGGGAAGAGAAGTGATGCGCCAATAAGAAGGAAACTCGGCAGCGACGCTAAAGAGAACTTCATCAGAGGGATTACTTAATCGGCCTCTGATATCGACGAGAGGATCAAGTTGTGGTCCTGACTCTCCTGAGCGAGATGACAGCCAAGCTTCCTCCGACGCTCCCGGAAGGCGAGGACCAATAACGAGAGCAATGAGGCTGGCGACGATTGCCAAACTTGCGATGTAAGTCGCCGAGACGATGGTCGTGCGGCCAGGGCGATATCCAAAGAGTTTGCTGCTGCGGGTGAGTTGATATCGCAAGCGTAAAACCGCCACTGAAGTAATTGCAGTCGCTATCCAAAGACCAGTGATCAAGGTTCGGTTTCGCTCAATGCCCACACTTGCCAGCACGATAAAAACAATGGTGGAAGGAATCAATGACTCCACTCGGCCTGCAAATCGAAAGGCGAAAGAATCAGACAAAAAGGCGATGAGGCCGATGCTGATGAGACCAACGAAACCAAATCCTGATTGAAGTGGCAGGGGTGGAATGGCTTCGCCAAGGAGTTGCCACGATTGAGAAAGTTCACTCCAATTGAAAGACCAAGTTTCCTTGAGCGGTAAGCCGTAGGTGAAGGTCGCGCTGGCTTGGAAGTATGACGCAATGAGGTAGGTGGTGAGCAATACCGTGACAAATGAAGGGAGAAATGCAACTCTCCAGCGCCGCAAGGCATACGCCGTCAGATGGGCCAAAGTCGCGACGATGACATACGACGGCAAGAAGCCCCAACCTTGAAAAATTCGGCAGAAAGATATGGCCGTGACAAGCGTGAGGATCCACAGTGTGACGACGCCGAGTAAATCGCGTATCGTGCGATCGTAAGCAAGGCTTTTAGGGCTCGAGGGCGGATCTGTGTGTGTCCCTGTACGTGTCTCTGAAGATGTCACGTGCGTCGGTTCAGAAGATGTGTTCATATGATTGAACAGTCGTTTGGATACAAAGTTGCTTCCAGTCTTCGGCGAATTGCTCAAGTTGTCGGCAGGAAAGCACAAACCAATGCGGTGGAAGGGCAACCGGCGTAGCGGTTTCATCACAGAGCACGACAACGACGATGCGGGCCGAACCCAGTTGTTTCCATGTTGATTCAACCCATGACGGTTGTGCTTTGCCTGTGATGATGATGTCAACTTTGATACGGCCTGGTTCGCGTTGGATTGAGAGAGAGGATTGGTTGTCGTTTGGAGAAATACTGGCGAGATACTTCAATGCCTCAAGTGACTCTTTACCGGGGGTGCATTGAAAACTTTGCCCGCCGAACCAAACGCCAAGCGACTGCGAAACGCGATCGCCTGGTCGTTCAATTGAACGAACTAGTGACGCGGCGACCGATACTGCGCGTTCAAATCCCTCTGTCGAATAAGCCTTCGGGTTGGTGTTCAGAGCGACGTAAGTATCTATGTTGACTTCTCGTGCGTATTCATTGACGACAAGATCTTCTCGTTTTGCGCTCGCCCTCCAATTGATCCGGCGGGGGTCATCGCCAGAGGTGTATTCGCGAATTGCTTGAAATTCTGAACTTGTGGGTTGATAGCGAATCACCCGTCGGATGGCATCAATAAGTTCCCCTTGACACGTGTTGGGGTCGGGAAGATCAATAGCGACCGAGCGCGGGAAAATGGTGATATTGGTTGCGCGACCAAGGCTTTTTGAACGGCGTGACAATCCGAGGGGATCGGCTACCTCGAGCAATGATGGACCGAGGGCCAAGAGGCCGCGTTGTTGAGCAACGAGTTGGTAATTTGCCCGCGCCACTTGCCCTGCTGGAAGTGGTGCTAAGGCGATGTGAACGTGAATGCCCTCAGCGAGTGATTCATAGACATCGCAAGCAGGAACGCGCGAACTCGTTAGAAGGCTCAGCCCGACCTGAATCGTTTGACCAACTTCTGGTTCGGTCGGAGTGGTGGAGCGTCCAATTTCAATATGGGGGCGCTGGGTTGTGACAATAAATATGGCGACGGCTACGCACGTGACGAGGGCGGTGCCCATGATGAATAGTTCAATCAGACCAAAGAGTCGACCGGCTGCAATAGTCAGCAGCCCACCGATCAAAAAGATTGCTGATTGGCGTGACAGCATGATCAGCGGCCAGATGGTACTGGAACTGTTGTCAAAATTTCTTGGATGACATCGCTTGAAGTCATCTGATGACTTCGGTTGGTATGACGCAATACCAGCCGATGAGCCAATACTGGAACTGCGAGCTCTTTCACATCGTCGGGTGTTGAGTAGTCGCGACCACGAGATGCGGCGAGCGCGCGAACTGCACGGGCAAGTTGCACCATGGCTCGTGGTGATAGTCCGAGGGAGACTTGGGGGTGCTTGCGACTTGCGTGAGCGATATCAATGACGTAGTTCTTTAAGGGTTCAACCATGGACACTTGTGACGCAACGGAAATCATTTCTCGAATATCGCGTGCACTCACGACGGGTGAAAGTTGATGAGTTGCCTCGGCGCCAGTGCTGGGTTCAAGAATGTCCAATTCGGCCTGGCGATTTGGATAACCGATTTCCATACGAATCAAGAAGCGATCTAATTGACTTTCTGGCAACTTGTATGTTCCGTCATGTTCGATCGGATTCTGTGTGGCGATAACAAGAAATGGATGCGGTAAGGGTCGTGTCACGCCATCAACTGATATCTGTCGTTCCTCCATTGCTTCAAGAAGAGCCGATTGGGTCTTCGGTGACGCACGATTGATTTCGTCGGCGAGCACGATGTTGGCGAATGAAGGTCCCTCTTGGAATTCAAAAATCTCCCGCTGCTTACTCCAAATTGAGACACCAATAAGGTCAGATGGCAAGAGATCGGGAGTGAACTGAACGCGCTTCCACGTGCAATCAATTGATGCCGACAATGCTTTAGCAAGGCTGGTCTTGCCAACACCTGGCACATCCTCGATCAGTAAGTGACCGTCAGCGAGGAGGCACACGACCGCAAGTTCAATCGGGTTCTTCTTCCCTTTGAGAACGAGTCCAACATTGTTCACGATGGACTCATACATGCGGGCGAATGAGCGAGAAGTAGATGATTCAGAAGTAGAAGACACGCTGTCACGCTAGACGCTAGATACCGTGAGAGACATGGCAACGACCTCAGGAATTCTCGCGGTAGATATCGGCGGGACCAAATTGGCAGCGGCCGTCGTAAGCGCTCAGGGTGACATTATTCGGCGCGACCGCGTGGCAACGCCGAATCGTGCTCCGTGGGTGGCGTTGGCGGCGCTCATTAAGCGCATTCAGGCGGCGGCTTCAGATATCGAATTAGTAGCCTGTGGTGTTGCGTGCGGGGGACCGATGAAGATTGGTGGAACTGAGGTTTCGCCGTTACACATTACGACGTGGGTGGACTTTCCTCTTTTAAGTTCCATTTCCGAACTCACTGGATTGCAAACATTCATTGACAACGACGCCAAGGCCCTTGCTCTTGCTGAAGGCTGGCTGGGAGCGACGCGGGACTGCGCGAATTTTCTAGCAGTAGTGATTGGCACCGGCGTCGGCGGAGGTCTTGTTGAAGGAAATCGATTGGTAGTCGGGCGGACCGGAAATGCTGGACACTTTGGTCACATAGTCGTCGGATCAGATGATCGTCCGTGCCGTTGCGGGGGACGGGGTTGCCTTGAAGCATATATTTCTGGTCCAGCGATCGAGCGTGAAACTGGGCGCGACCCGATGTACGCGCCGATGAACTTAAAAGTACGCAACGGAATTTTGTTGGGACGAGCGGTGGCTTCGGTCGCTGCTGTCGCGGATATTCAACGGGTTGTCGTTGGCGGAAGCGTTGCCTTGGGATGGGGTGAGTCCTTTTTCCAGGCAGCCAATGATGAACTTCATTCGCGCTCAAAATTGCAGTTCACATCGGGAGTCTCAATCGTGCCGCTAGGCCTTGGTGAGTCATCGGCATTAATTGGGGCCGCAGCAGTTGCTTTGACCAGTATCACCGAGAGAACCGCAAGCGAGTAGGTTCACACCCATGCGTCCGATGTACGACCCAGAAGTCGAAGTCTTTCGAAGCCAAGTGCAGTCGTTCCTGGTAAAAAACCTTCCCGTCGATTGGCGGGGAATTGGTGTGTTGCCAGCCGTAGAAGCCCATGCATGGGTCATGGAGTGGCGCAAGATTTTGCATCGTGAGCGTTACCTAGCGCCGGGTTGGCCAGCCGAGTACGGCGGTGGAGGAATGTCCGCTCTCGAGCAAGTGATATTGGCTGAAGAATTCGCCAAAGCGGGCGTACCGACAGGTGGACCGAATGACGGTTTCGGGATCACAATGCTCGGAAACACATTGTTGACATGGGGAACCGAAGAGCAAAAGAAGTACCACCTCCCTCGAATCCTTTCTAACGAAGATGTGTGGTGTCAGGGATACAGCGAGCCGAACGCTGGTAGCGACTTGGGAAGTCTGGGTTTGAAGGCAACTCCTGATGGTGATCAGTGGATTTTGAATGGACAAAAGATTTGGACCTCCGCTGGGCACCTTGCCGATCACATTTTTACTTTGGCGCGAACAGACCCTGATAGTCCGAAACATAAAGGTATTTCGTTCCTACTTGTTGATATGCGCCAACCAGGAATTGAAGTCCGCCCCATCAAAATGATTAACGGCGAGAGCGAGTTCAACGAAGTTTTCTATACCGATGCCGAATGTCCGAAAGACAATGTCATTGGTGGTCTGAATAATGGATGGGCAGTAGCGATGACCCTGCTTGGTTACGAGCGGGGAGAAGGTGCGGCAACTGTTCCTGTTCGGTTCCAAGCTGAACTTGATCGCTTACTTCTCTTGGCTAAAGAATACGGTGTTGACAAAGATCCAAATATTCGGCAAAAACTCGCGTGGGCCTATTCGAAAGTTCAAATCATGCGATATCTCGGTTTGCGCACTTTGACAAAGTTCTTGGCTGGCGGTCACCCCGGTCCAGACGGCGGAATTTTCAAACGCTATTGGAGTGAATATCACCAAGCCGTGACGGAAATTTCTTTGGATATTTTGGGGGCTGCGGCGATGTGTCAAGAAGGTCGGCCACCGTTGAACTCATTCCAGCCCGATGATCGAAGTGCTCCGAATACAAGTGGAAGTTGGACCGGGGCATTCCTTAATGCTCGCGCCGGAACTATTTATGCAGGTTCGTCGCAGATTCAATCAAATATCATTGGCGAGATGGTGCTCGGACTTCCGAAGGAGCCGCGCTAAAATATGAGTCGTATTCGCCGCGTACTCTCAATGTTGTTCATCGTGTTCGGTGTGACTGTTCGTCCACGCTTTTGGCGGGTAGGTCTACGGGTGGTGCGACGAATGGTGCCGACGCGTTGGTGGACACAGCGACCGTATTTGCCATTGCCTCGTCGAGACTATGTGCAGTTTCGTCTTGAGACTCAGTACGGTGGCGGGTCCCCTCAGGCCTCCTTGCCAGACGTGTTGAAATATTTGCGATGGGTTCAACAATGGGACTCTGCGTCATGACGAACAAGATTTCACTTCGGATTAGGTGACCGAATATGAGGAGCGCGCTAGTACTCAATGCAACGTATGAGCCGCTCAGCGTCGTGCCTTCACGTCGAGCGATTTGTTTAGTCTTGAGCGATAAGGCCGAAATGGTTGAATCTGATGTTGACTTTATTCGTAGTGAGCGGATGTCGTTTCCGTCGCCGTTGGTGATTCGCTTGCGGTATGTCGTCAAAGTTCCGTTTCACCGCAGGACATCACTCTCGCGCCGTGCTGTTTTTGCTCGAGATAATCATCGGTGTCAGTACTGCGGCGGAGTCGCTGAATCGATAGATCATGTGATGCCGCGTTCTCGTGGCGGATTACATGCCTGGGACAATGTTGTGGCGGCGTGTCGGAAGTGCAATCTTGGCAAACGCGACCGCACTCCCGATGAGGCAGGTATGCGGTTGGCAACGTTGCCGATCATTCCACGCGAACTAGCGTGGGTGACTGTTGAAGCGGGCACCGTGCCAGAAGCATGGAAGCCGTATCTGTTGAAAGCATCGTGACCCTTTTGCCATCTCGTATCAGCAAAGTGACTGGGTCATGCGAAGAGTTCCATCATCGGGCGTTCCCTCAGGGTAAAGATCCGGTGATTTCACTGTTTACCCCGATCAGAGATGCCATCGTTTTGGGCTCGACTCAAGAGCGTTCATTGCTGAATGAAACAGCTTGTTTGTCACATGATGTGGAAATTGTGAAGCGTCGTAGCGGAGGAGGGTTGGTGCTGCTCTCCGCTGACTCAACTTTATGGGTTGACGTAGAAATCCCCTGTGACCATTCGTTGTGGATGAATGATGTCGGTGATTCGTCTCTATGGCTTGGTCAGGTTTTTGTCGAAGTTTTGACTGCGCTCGGTTTAAAGGATCTTGAATTACATCGTGGTGCCTTGATGAAAAGTACTTGGTCGCCGCTGATTTGTTTTGCGGGCAAAGGTCCAGGGGAAGTCTTTGCGGCTGACGGAAGCAAAATTGTGGGCATCAGTCAACGTCGAACCCGTGACTGGGCAAGGTTTCAGTGTGCCGTTTCACTGAAGTGGAGACCAGAGTTGCTACGTGAGTTGTTACATGAACCACGTCCATCGCTCAGCGAGATTTCTGGATGTGGATCAAATCTCACTCTGGACGCTGATTCAACAGCGACCAAGGTTCTTGCGGCGATTCAAGAAGCGCTGAATTAGGCGCTTGGTGTCGTCGCCGGATTTGTCGTTGTCGTTGTCGTTGCTGGCGCGGTGGTTGGGGGTGTTGTGCTCTTGCAAGCGTCAAGGGGTTTGATGACGGGAAATGGATTGACCGCCGCGCCACCACCTGGGTGATATTCAAAATGTAAGTGCGGGGTTGAACTGCTGCCCGTACTTCCGACATAGCCAATCACTTGACCGGCTACGACGGTGGCGCCGAGTCCGGTGCCATCGGCAAATGTCGACAAGTGGGCATAGTGAAAATATGTTCCGTCAGCCGCTGTGAGACGAATCGCATTTCCGCCGAGCGAACCAGGTCGATCAAGGAAAATTCTTGTGATCGTTCCGTTGGCTACTGCATACAGGGGTGTTCCCGATTTGGCGATGATGTCGACTCCCTCGTGGCGTCGACCTCCTGAACGCGGCGCCTGCCAAGTGTCAGCAAACCAACATGGGCCGAGTACTGGAAACACCGTGGGGAGTGTTGCCGTCACGCTCGGAGTAGTGGTGGACGTCGTCGGGATGGTCGTCGTCGTTGACGGGATTGTAGTCGGCGTCGTTAATCCTGCAACAAAACCGACGTAAATAGCGCTGCGGAGGTCTAGGACTCCAGTGGCTTGAAGTCCTTGGGCTTTTTGAAATGCTGTGATTGCGTTTTTTGTGGCCGGTCCAAACTTTCCATCGGCACCACCTTTAACGGTCACTCCGGCAGTGAGCAAAGCATTCTGCAATGACTTCACGGCGTCGCCGGTGTCTCCCATTTTTGGAAGAACAGGAGCGGGGGACAGACCAAGTAGTTGAGCAGTGAGTTGATCAATGACACCCGTCGCTGCGATGCGCAAATTTTGTTGAAATGTGGTGACTGCGGCCGTTGTGGCAGGACCGAAGCGTCCATCGGCGCCACCTCGAACAGTGACGCCTGCCGCGATGAGGGCTTTTTGTAGAGCTTTCACTGCATCGTTGGCATCACCTACGACGGGGAACTGATCCGTTGTCGGTGGTGTTGTCGTTGTCGGTGGTGCTGTCGTTGTCGGTGGTGCTGTCGTTGTCGGTGGTGCTGTCGTTGTCGGTGGTGTTGTCGTTGTCGTATCTGTCGTTGTCGTATCTGTCGTTGTTGTTGCACTTCCGTCAACAATGCCGAGAGCAATGGCCGTTGTGATATCAACAATGCCGGTTGCTGGTAGTCCACGGCCAGTCTGAAACGTTGTCACTGCGGCGGTTGTGTACGCACCAAAGATTCCGTCAACTCCGCCGCGCACTGTGATGGAGGCTCGGGTTAATGCTTGTTGCAAAGTGGTGACGAGCGCCCCTCGTTGGCCTCGCTTCGGGAGGATAGGCGATGGTGCAAGACCGAGAAGGAATGCAGTTGTGGAGTTGACTTCGCCAGAGGCGATGAGTCCCTTCGACGATTGAAAAGTTTTGACTGCATTCAGAGTTCCCTGACCGAAGACCCCGTCGACACCGCCCCTAACCGCGATGCTTTGGGCGGTAAGTGCTCGTTGGAGAGCGTGCACCGCTTGTCCCTTATCACCAAGTCGCGGCAGGCTCGATGTTTTTTTAGCCGAGGCAAAAGTCTGGGCGGCGGAAGTTTTGGGTGTTGCGTGGACTGCTGACACACCACCGACGGTGGGTATCACTAAAGCAACGAAAACTGCGCCGACCGATATGACGGTCCGAGTCCAGTTCCTCTGGTTGACACCAGGCTGCGTTGGGCGGTTGACGATGAGCACCTTTGGGTATCGGCGCGCCACCGCTCCCAACTTGAGGACTTCGTCAAGATTTTTGGGTGAAACGGGGTCCGGGAGGCCAAAGAAAGAGGTCAGCGGACAAAAAAATTTCAAAAAAGTGGGGAAAAAAGGGGGCTGATGGTTGACAGAGGGGGACTTTGGGGTGCAAAGTGGAGGGCATAGGGGAAATGTGGAGGCAGAAACCACATTTCGTCGCACGTTTATCAAAGGCAGAGGGGCAGATCAGTGGAAGGTTTCGTTGGAAGGTATGAGCGTCAGCTCGACCCCAAGGGTCGAGTCGCGCTGCCAGCGACCTTCCGAAACCGTCTGGAACCCCGCTGTTACTTGGTCCTTGGGCAGGACAAATGCATCAGCGTGGTCACTGTCGCTGTGTCGTTGGCCTGGGCTGAAGAAATGACTCAGGCCGTCAAACGCGGCGAAAAGACTCGAGCCGAATTGCGAGCGATGGCTGCCAACATGGTTGAAGTCCAAGTTGACGGTCAAGGTCGAATCACCCTGGACGAAAATCTGCGCCAATTCGCTGGTCTCAGCGCTGGCTCAAAGGTCGTTGTCTCAGGTGCTTTTGACTCGGTCGAAATTTGGGAGCCGACTCGCTTCGCCCGGATGTTGGCAGCCGGTGAAGGCGTGATCGCTGGAGATGACGCGTAATGTCCACGGCGCCCGCGACGTTCTCGCACGACCCGGTGATGGTTCGTGAAATCACCGAACTTTTCGCCAACGTCCCAGGTGGTGTTGTGCTTGACGCGACACTCGGTGGCGCCGGGCATACCACGGCCCTACTGAATGCGCATCCTGGATTGCGCGTGCTTGGTCTTGACCGAGACCCAGCGGCGCTTGAAGCATCACGCGCTCGTTTGGCGCCATACGGAGATCGTGCGATGTTGCAGCATCGTCGATTTGATGATCTTGACGCGGCGATGTTAGAGGCTGGCATCGATGAATTGTCGGGTGCTCTATTTGATCTCGGCGTCTCATCACATCAATTTGATAGTGGTGAACGGGGATTTTCGTATCGTCATGATGCTCCGCTCGATATGCGGATGGACACGACCGAACCTACGACCGCGGCCGATGTTGTGAATCAAGCATCAGAAGGTGAAATAGCCCATCTGTTACGTGAATACTCGGATGAGAAGTTTGCTGGTCGCATCGCCCGCGCCATTGTGTCGGCCCGCCCGATTCACACAACTGCTGAACTTGCTGACATTGTTGCCTCGGCAATTCCCGCTCCAGCTCGCCGCCGAGGTGGACATCCGGCAAAGCGCACCTTTCAGGCTTTGCGGATATCTCTCAACAAAGAATTAGAGATTCTTCCGAATGCCATTGATTCGGCAGTGCGCCGCACGCTCAGTGGCGGCCGAGTGGCGGTTTTGTCGTATCACTCTGGCGAGGATCGCATTGTTAAGGCCCGTTTCAAGCAACACGCCACCGGTGGTTGCGAATGTCCAAGTCATCTTCCATGTGGATGCGGCGCACTGAGCACAGTGCGTCTTGTGCGAGTGGCATCGAAGCCCTCAGCCGAAGAGCAATTAAACAATCCGCGCAGCACGTCAGCTCGCCTTCGCGTAGCCGAGTTGATTTGATGGCTCGCTCAGTCAAGATTGCTCGTTCGGCTGCACCAGCCAAAGTTGCTCCACAACGCAAGAAGGTGACGACACGCACTGCTCAGCAACGTCGCATTCAGGTTTCGCCGAAGGTTCGGGCGGTCCCGCCGGCAGTAGTGAGCACACGAAGTCGTCGATTAGTTCTTGCTGGGCTACTGGTTTCATTTTTGGCGATCGCCGTGATGATGTTGGTCGTTGTCTTCCAAACCCGTATCGCTGAGACACAACTCAATATTGACGAAATTGAGTCGCAGATTGCCGCTGAACGCGATCGTTACGATGCATTACGACTTGAACGTTCAAGTCTTCGTGAGCCTTCGCGTTTGGTATCTGAGGCAACAGCGATGGGTATGGTTCCTGGCAAAGGCACCGATTTCATTTCGGTCGACCCGTTGACCATTGCTCAAGTGTTGGTCTCAACAGGTGGGGTAGACCCCGAACTCCTCTCAGTGTCACATGATCCGCTCGTGAACTACGGAGCCGTGAAGTCGACGATTGGAAATCGGCCGTGACCCCGCGCAAGCCAGCCTCGAGCCGAACGAAGCGCGTATCAACGGCGAAGAACCCATCAACCTCGTCCCGTCGTGCGTCATCACCACGTCCTGCAGCATCACGCTCATCTAAGTCACGTTCAACACGTTCAACTACATCCCGTTCGTCAAAGTCAACGGCATCACGTTCATCACGTTCAACTGCATCACGTTCGTCGAAGACAACGGGATCGCGTCAGCGGACGAAAACTGGTTCATCGTTTTTGTCATCACGTCTTGCGCCACAAGATGCGCATCAGGCCAAGGTATGGCGCATTGGTGCAGTGCGCCGGCGTTTTCGTTGGTTTGCCGGAATAACGGCCTCATTGTTGGTGGCATTGATTGCCTGGAGCGTCATTGTGCAGGTTGTCAAAGGTAACAAACTGCGCGCTTACGGCGTTGATCAGCGTGAGTCGAATATAAAAATTCCAGCCGCTCGAGGAACCATTTTTGATCGCGATGGAAATGAAATGGCGATCACTGTTCCCGCTTTATCGCTATACGCCGACCCACGTGCAGTGCTTGATCCAAGTGCGACGGCCCATGTCCTTGGTCAGATGCTTGGATTTGATGTCACCGCCGAAGCCGAATTAGCCACAAAATTGGCGAATCAGAAGCAATCGTTTGTGTACATCCAGCGTTTTGTTGATGAAGATGTTGCAGCCGCTGTTCTCTCATTAAACCTTTCAGGGGTTAATGGAGTGAGCGAACCGAAGCGAGTCCAAGTTGCCGGTGGCTTGGCGACAAACATCATCGGTCGCACCGATCCATTTGGTACGGGAGCGACAGGTCTCGAACTGCAATACGACAAGGTGCTGACCGGTATCGATGGTGAAATGGTGAAGCAAGCATCGCGTGGTCGCAGTCTGCCAGGAACAAGTCACATCGTTTCTCAGGCCCGACCAGGTACCGACTTGGTTCTCACAGTTGATCGCTCGATGCAATTCCAAACCGAACAAGCCCTGTTGTCGCAAGTCAATGAACTGTCCGCAAGGGGTGGTAACGCAATCATCCTTGACTCAAAAACTGGCGAAGTTTTATCAATCGCAAGTGTGCGACGCGGTAACGATGGAGTAGCGGCAATCACGTCGGGTAACTTGGCCGCCGTCGAATCCTATGAACCTGGATCGGTTGCAAAAGTTTTCAGCATGGCGGCCACGATTGACTCCGGTATTGCTACCCCCGAGCGTGTGTACGAAGTTGCAGGTACTCATACATTTGACAAAGACACAGAATTTGAGTACACGATTCAGGATGCGTTTCCTCATGATTTGGAACCGATGACCCTACGAAGCATTTTGGTTCGCTCATCAAATATTGGCACAATGATGGCGGCGGGTGAGTTGGGGTCGCCCAAACTTCACAGTTATTTGTCGAATTTTGGATTCGGGAAATTATCGGAACTTGAATTCCCTGGCGAAAGTGCCGGAATTCTCAAAGATCCCCAGGATTGGAAGGGTTCGCAGAACGGCACCATTGCCTACGGCTATGGGTTCTCGTCAACGTCGTTGCAGTTGGTGTCAGCAGTCAATGCAGTTGCAAACAAAGGTGTGTATGTTTCACCAAAATTTGTTCGGGCAACGATTGACGAAAAGGGCTCGAAATGGGAAACACCATCTGGCTCTTCCCGCCGTGTCATCTCTGAAGAGTCAGCGGCAACGATGACAGAAATGTTGACGGGCGTAGTTTGCGAAGGCACGGGATCGCGAGCTCAAGTCAACGGTATTTCGGTTGCTGGGAAAACCGGAACTGGATACAAAATTCAGGACAACGGAACCTACAAGAGTGATGATGGACTGCGCTCGTATTTTGCAACCTTCGTTGGGTACTTCCCGGCAAAGGATCCCGTGGTGACCATTCTTGTTTCAATTGATGAACCAGACCGATCAAGTCGCGACCGCTTTGGTGGTACGGCAGCAGCGCCAGTTTTTGCAAGTTTGGCGGAAGTAGCTATTCAAGAACTCTCGATTCAGCCAACACTGGGTGACACTGGCTGTCCCTTAGGCGGGTGACTATGTCTCAGCGTCGGGTAGGAGAGGTGATGAGTGCATGCGCGGCTTCAGCACCCCGCGTGTTGAACGGCGATGCTGATGTTGTGGTGAGTTCCCTCACCCACGACTCTCGGCAGGTGCGCGTCGGTTCACTGTTCTGCTGTATCAGGGGCGAAAAATTTGACGGTCATGACTTTGCGGCAGCAGCGGTCGAACGTGGTGCAGTGGCCTTGCTCGTCCAGCACGAAATATCCGATATCCCGGTAACGATTCCTCAAATTATTGTGGATGACCCACGGGCTTGTGTCGGTTTTGCAGCGACAGAATTGTATGGCAACCCTTCACGTCATCTGTCGTTGGTGGGCATTACTGGTACGAATGGAAAGACGACGACAGCACATTTACTGGCGTCGATCATGAAAGCTTCGGGTATGCAAACTGAGGTGATCGGTACATTGAGCGGTACCTTCACCACCCCCGAAGCGCCAGACCTGCAACGCAGTTTTTCCGAGATGGTTGCGCACGGCACGCGTGCCGTAGCAATGGAAGTTTCATCTCATGCGCTGGCACTCGGCCGAGTCAATGGGACTCGATTTGCGGCAAGTGTGTTTACCAACTTGGGCCGTGATCATTTAGATTTTCACGGTTCAGAAGAAAACTACTTTCAATCTAAGTCACGGCTGTTTACTCACGACTTCACATCAGTTGGTGTCGTCAATGCAGATGACGTTTATGGTCAGAGACTGTTGAACGAGTCAACCATACCCATGACATCGTTCTCTAAAGATGATGTTGAAGACTTACAAGTGTCTGCAACAACTCACCAGTATTCATGGGGCAGTCGCACGATTCGTGTGGGAATCGGTGGCACGGTCAATGTGATGAATTCTTTGGCCGCGGCCACGGCAGCGCGTGAAATTGGCATCAGTATTGATGACATCGTGCTTGGTCTTGAATCGGCACCAGCGGTGCCGGGACGTTTTGAAACAGTGGAAGCTGGTCAAGATTTCGTTGTGCTCGTTGACTTTGCGCACACTCCCGACGGGCTTGCTGAAGTTTTACGATCGGTGCGGGCCTCATCACCTGATTCCCGCGTTATCGTGGTGTTTGGCTGTGGTGGAGATCGTGACAAGATGAAACGTCCTTTAATGGGCGAAATAGCGGTGTCCTTAGCAGATGCTGTCATCGTGACATCAGACAATCCCCGATCCGAAGACCCAGAGGCGATTATGTCTTCAATTATCGCCGGAATTCCTGATCACATGCGCCATCGCTTGTTGTCCACCGATGTTGATCGTCGACGAGCGATTCAGCGAGCGATCAACATTGCGCGTACGGGAGATGTTGTTTTGATCGCAGGTAGAGGCCACGAGGTAACTCAAACTATTGGTACCGAGAGCTATCCATTTGATGATCGTACGGTTGCATTAGAAATGTTGAGGAGTGTCGCATGATCGCCGTCATGATTGCGGGAGCGACAGCCATGTTCTTCTCATTGTTGGGAAGCCGATTTCTGATTTCGTTCTTCAGCGATCGCGGAAAAGGTCAACCAATTTTGGGCAAAGAAGACCATGGGCCAGAGCATCATCAAAAGAAGTCAGGAACACCCACGATGGGTGGATTGGCGATTGTGTCCGCAGCAATGACCGGTTGGGTTGTTGCGCACTTGCGCGACGGATTGGCATTTTCAAACCAAGCCCTCATTATTTGGGTTGGAATTCTGGTGATGGCCGGCATGGGTCTCTTGGACGATGTCATCAAAGTCAATAAAGGTCATAACCGCGGAATCTTCTGGAAGAAGAAGGGCTACATCACATTTGCCATGGCGTGTGGCATCACGTGGTGGCTCGCCGCGGCGACGGACATTTCTGAAACTCTTTCATTCACTCGTTTCGACGTTCCAGGTTGGCAAATTCCTTGGTGGCTGTGGGTGTTGTGGACTGCGTGCATGATGTGGGCAACGACAAATGCCGTGAATGTCACCGACGGACTTGATGGTTTGGCAGGAGGATCAGCGCTTTTCGGATTCTTGGCCTTCACAATCATCGGTTACTGGTCATTTCGAAATCCGGAGTTGTACGGAGTGCTCGCTGGTGGAACCGTGAACCCTCTTGACTTGGCGGTACTTTCAGCAGCATTCGCCGGAGCTTGTGGCGGGTTTCTCTGGTGGAACGCGGCCCCCGCCAAAATTTTCATGGGAGATGTCGGTGCGCTCGGAATTGGAGCCGCACTTGGACTGCTAGCAGTAGCAACGAATACACACTTCTTGCTGCCGCTGATTTGTGGCGTCAACGTCATGGAGGCTGGCTCGGTCGCCATTCAAATGGCGATATTCAAAGCCTCTGGTCGTACGCGCCGTTTCTTCCGAATGACTCCGATCCATCATCACTTTGAGCTGATCGGCTGGCCCGAGACGACAGTCATCATTCGTTTTTGGATTATCGGTGGAATTTGTGTGGCTGGCTCACTGGTGCTATTTATTGGTGATTTCACCAGGATGAGTGACGCGCTCCGCTGATGACTCAACCAGTTCTTGTTTACGGTGTTGGGGTTGCGGGAATCGCGACAATCAACTTTCTGTTGCGCCGAAATATTGATGTCATCGTGGCCGATGATCGCATAAACGAGGCGCGACAGGCAGAACTGCGCAAACTCGGTATTGATGTTGTCATTGCTCCGGTGAGTCACGAGTTACGGGACCTGGTGGATCATTCACAGTATGTTGCTCCAGCACCTGGAATTCCCGAATCACACCCCGTCATCAAAGCAGCGTTATCGCAACAGAAGAGTCTGAAGACTGAACTTGATATTGCGTACGAATGGGAAGCCGAACGAGTTGGTGGGGCGCGTCCGATGGTTGCAGTCACTGGAACCGACGGGAAAACGACAACCGTATTGATGGCTGAAGCGATTTTGCAGGCTGCTGGACGCAAGACCATTGCTTGTGGCAATACTGAAATCCCATTAGTAGAGGCACTCGACATGAATGTTGATTCCTTTGTCGTCGAGGCCACCTCATTTCGCTTGGCATTTATCGAGAGTTTTCGTGCCGAGGCTTCGGCATGGTTGAACTTTGACTCAGATCATCTCGACTGGCACGAATCAATGAGCACCTATGAGGCTGCAAAAGCTCGTTTGTGGCGCAATGTCCGACCAACCGATATCGCAATTGGTGTATCGGGAGAACTCGCTGTATTGAAACACCTACAAAATGCTCAGTGTCGTCGTCGCGTAGTTGGTGGCTCTGGCGATTACCGCGTCCATGAAGCAATGTTGGTCGGACCCCAGGGCGAAATCGTGTCGACTTCTGACCTGCGTCGAGCCTTGCCGCATGATGTCTCGAACGCTTTGGTGGCGAGTGCTTTGTGTGTCGAAGCAGGTTTAGCGACAACGACTCAAGCCGCAATGGCATTGAGCAACTTTGTCGCACCTCATCACCGCATTGAATTTATTGCTGAAAGCAAAGGTGTTCGCTGGTTTGACGACTCTAAGGCGACGACCCCGCACGCTGTGGAGACAGCGCTACGTGGATTCGAGTCAGTTGTCCTGATTGCTGGCGGTCGCAACAAGGACTTAGATCTTGCTCAAATAGCAAGTGAGTCTGGGCGCATCAAGTCAGTCGTCGCAATAGGCGAATCAGCAGAAATGATTGCACAGGTATTCGCTGGTAAAAAGCCAGTTGCTATTGCTTCATCAATGCAAGAAGCAGTTGAACAGGCCGCACGTGTCTCTGTCGCTGGAGATGTAGTTCTGCTTTCGCCTGGTTGCGCCAGTTTTGATTGGTACGGAGGATACGCCGAACGTGGCGATCACTTTGCCGGACTTGTTCGCCAGTTTATTTCTGAAGATCGTTCATAAGGAGTTATCTCATGACTGTTGCCATTCAACGACAGAATCGTCGACCTAAGGAAATTACTGACCGTCGACGAGTGGCATATGAACGTGCCCTTCTTGCCCGAGCTGGTCAGGGAAGAATTCGCTCACGTTTTCGCGAAGATGTCGGACGCGATCCGAAGCCGTTGGGGTTTTACATGATCGTTGCGGTGTCTTTAACGCTGGTTCTCTTTGGTTTGGTCATGGTGCTGTCGGCGTCGTCAATTACTTCTTTTCATAAGGGTGGATCACCTTGGAAGATGTTTATTGAACAAGCGTCAATGGCGGCTCTTGGCGGTGCTGGCATGTTTGCGGCCTACGTGTTTCGGTTGGATTATCTACGACATTTGGCCAGATTTCTTCCCTGGATCGGCATTGGCCTGATGTTGATGGCCTTCATTCCTAAATTTGGAGTGAGTGTGAACGGCGCCCGAGCATGGATTGATATTGCAGGGCAAAGGTTTCAACCTTCAGAATTCACCAAGTTATTCCTCATCATTTTTGGCGCAGATTTACTGGCTCGTCGTGAGAAGGAGATGGGCAACCTCAAAAAAACAATGCGTCCTTTCCTGTTTGTCGTAGCAATCGCGGCTGCCGTTTCAGTCATTCAAAGTGATATTGGTTCGTGCATCGTCATCGTGGGCATTGCTGCAGCGGTTCTTTTCTTAGCAGGAGCGCCGCTTCGCCCGATGGCGGGAATTGGTCTGATCGCCGGATTCGTGGGCTTTTTGTTCATCCGTTCCAGTCCGGAAAAAATGGCGCGTTTCACATCGTTCTTGCACCTTGAAGAACTTCGAGAGAGCGACAGTTACCAGGTGTATCAAGCGATGATTAGCTTGTCCAATGGCGGAGTGACCGGGACTGGTATTGGTGCAGGTAGCGGTAAATGGGGCTATGTACCATTGGCTCACAGCGACTTCATTTTTTCAATTTTGGCCGAAGAGATGGGGCTCTTAGGGGTATTTGGATTGTTGACACTGTTCGCGTTCTTGATCTATTTCGGATTGCAGGTTGCCTTGTCGTGTCGTCATCGATTCGGCATGCTCTTGGCTGGCGGAATCTCGGCATGGTTTCTGATTCAGATTGTGATCAACATTGGTGGTGTGATCGGAATGCTTCCAGTGACAGGTTTGACCTTGCCATTCATTTCTTATGGCGGTTCATCGCTTATTGTCTCAATGGTGGCTTGCGGATTATTGATGAACGTAGCTCGCCGTCCGCGATGACGACGTTTGCAGTGATCGCAGGCGGGGGAACATCTGGACATGTTCTGCCAGCAATTGCGATTGCAGAGGCCTTGACAGATAGCGGGATACACCTCTCACAAGTTTATTACACCGGCGCCCGACGAGGCGTTGAAACTGAACTTGTTCCGACCACGGGAATACGCCATAGTTTTTTTGATGTTGTCGGTCTACAACGAAGTTTCTCAATCGCTTCGCTGAAATCAAATCTGGTTTTTGCGCCGAAGTTGTTGAAGGCTCGGCGAGAAGCAATCAAACTTTTCGCAGCTGAACGACCACAAGTTGTGGTCAGTGTGGGCGGCTACGCAAGTTTGCCGGCAGTGCTGGCCGCGCGAAAACTGGATATTCCTATTGTCGTAGTGAGTTATGACCGAATTCCAGGGCGATCAAGCAAACTCACATCGCGTTTTGCTCAGGCGACAGCCGTGGCGTTCCCATCAAGTGACTTGCCGAGGGCTATTACAACAGGTGCGCCGGTTCGGCGAGTAGTTCGTAACGTTGACCGAAGACTCCATCGAGAAGATGCACGCCGCCGTTTAGGAATCTCTCATGACTCGTTTTTTATTGGTGTCATTGGAGGATCGCTCGGTTCACTGATGCTGAATACTGCTATCAGCGAGTTCGTGAAACAATTTCAGGATGATGCAGATTTGGCGATACGACATGTTGTGGGTCCGCGCTTCATGAAATCGTATTCAAGTCCGATTGTTGATGCCGATGCCGCGATCACGTATCAAGTGGTGGCTTACGAGGACAACATGGCCGATATTTACGCCGGAGTAGATGTGTTGATCGGGCGCGGCGGAGCGGGCACGATTGCCGACGTTGCGACGACTGGGGTGCCCGCAATTTTGATTCCCTGGAAAGATGCGGCCGATGATCACCAATCTGCGAATGTTCGATATCTCTCTGACGATGGCGCCGCAATTTTGGTAAATGAAGAAGATGTCGCAAGCACGTTGGTGAAGATCATCGTGAATCTTCGAGCGCATCCAGAGGAACTTGAGAAGATCTCCCATCAGGCGTATGAAGTAGGCGCCGTAAATCGCCAAGGGAAAATTGCTGAGGTCATCAAAGATGTCGCGAATAGGCACGTTGCATGAACGGCATTCTTGATCTTCGCCGTCGCCTCCGACTGCATGTCGTTGGCGTAGGTGGCCCGGGAATGAGTGCGATTGCTACTTGTCTGGCTCAAATGGGTCACGAGGTTTCGGGGAGCGATATCAAGAGTTCAGAACTGATTGAACGGCTCGTCGATTTGGGCATCCGAGTCAATATTGGTCACGACAGTTCAGTCGTACATGATTGCGACGCGGTCACGGCCTCAACTGCGATACCCCACACAAACATCGAGTTAGTTGAAGCCGAACAAAGTCGTGTGCCCGTTCTCAATCGGGCCGCGATGCTGGCGTCAATCTGCGCGATGAGTCCATCAATCGGAGTTGCAGGAACACATGGCAAGACAACGACGACATCGCTACTCGTACGTATTTTCACCGAAGCAGGTTTAGATCCCAATTTTGTCGTCGGAGGAGAATTGCTCGACGAGGGAGTCGGCGCTCGTTGGACTGGAGCAGAGTGGACAATTGTTGAAGCAGACGAGAGTGATGGAACTCACCTTGAGCTACCACTTTCGGCGACAATTCTGACCAACATTGATTCTGATCACCTTGATCACTATGGAGACCTTCAGGGAATTATCAACAGTTTTCAGAAGTATGTTCTCGGAATTGATGGGCCAGTCGTGATGTGTGTTGATGATCCGACTATTGCTGGTTTGATCAGACCACAGCAGTGCGTGACCTATGGTTTTTCAGACGACGCCCAATTCTGTTGCCACTCTGTCGAATCAAGTAACGGTTTCACAAGTTTCGCTATTTCCAAAACCGACGAAACGTCCGCTGTAGTCGACATGGCTGTTCAGATGTCATTACGTGGCCGACACAATGTCTTGAACGTGACCGCCGCAATTGCGATGGCGGTGAGTTGGGGCATTGATCCTCAGGTGGCTGTTTCGGCAGTGGCTAAGTTTGGGGGAGTTGGACGTCGGTTCGAGATCATTGGTGAGGCTGATGGCATCACTTTTGTTGATGACTATGCGCACTTGCCGCGTGAAATCGCTGCTGTGATGTCGGCTGCAAAGACAAGCGATGATCATTGGAAAAGAGTTGTTGCTGTCTTTCAGCCGAATCGCTACAACCGTATGGCTGTGATGTCTCACGAATATGTCAATGCATTTGTTGATGCTGATGTAGTGGTCATTACTGACATTTACGCTTCTGGCACACAAAAGATTGAGGGAATTACTGGTCGTCTAGTAGTTGAGGCGGTGTTGCAAGCGCACCCGCACGCTCAGGTGTTTTGGCATGCCGAGCGCGACTCGCTCGCCGAATTCGTGAATCAACTTGTTCAACCTCGAGATGTTTGTATTTCAATGGGCTGTGGCGATATTGAGTATTTGCCCCAGGAATTAGTCTTGTTGCGGTCCGATGGAGCAGCGATATGAACTCGTCTATTGATGAAGTAGCCGAAGCGCTTGGCGAATTGGGTCAACGCCATTTTCCAGTGGCGTCGCTAACCACCTACAAAGTCGGCGGAACAGCAGCCTTGTTTTGTCAGGTTGACGATGTCGAGACTTTGATCAGGGTCGCTCAAATTGCCCGCGATTCGTCGACTCCATTGGTGGTTCTTGGTCGGGGGAGCAACAGCCTTTTTGCCGATTCAGAATTTGCTGGAATAGTCGTGCAACTCGGTGATTTCGCGCAACAACTAGTACTGCCAGAGCAAAATCAAAACAGCGTTGTGATCGCTGGCTCGGCGGTAGCGCTTCCAGTGATGGCCCGCCGCACGGCAATCGTTGGATTGCGGGGATTTGAATGGGCGGTCGGCGTGCCCGGAACTGTCGGCGGGGCAATCAAAATGAATGCCGGGGGCCATGGTTCAGATATCGCTGAGTCTTTGGTGAGTGCGCGGGTTTTTTCATGCCGATCTGGAGAAGTTAATGACATTGAAAAAGCAGAATTCGGATTGCGTTTTCGAGGATCGGCAATTCCGGATGATGATGTAATCATCGACGCAGCTTTCCAGTTGACGTGGGGCGACAGCAATGAGGCGCTCGGCATTATTGACGACATCGTGAAGTGGCGTCGTGAAAATCAACCCGGCGGGCAAAATGCGGGTTCAGTATTTGTGAATCCCGTCCCTGGCGAAATCGCCGCCGGAGAGTTGATTGATCAATGTGGACTGCGGGGTTTTCGTATTGGCTCAGCCGAGGTGTCGGTGAAACACGCCAACTTTATTCAGGCCGACCCAGGTGGTCGTGCGAGTGACATTGTTGCTGTTATGGATCATGTCCAAGCAGTCGTGCAACAAAAATTTGGTTTCAACCTTCGCTCCGAAGTTCGTTTGATCGGTTGGACGCACGAGATAAGTACCAGGGGTTCTGATGAGTGACAAGTTTTCAATTCTGAGGCGACTCAGCCAAAAGGTTCGGACCCAAGATTTTGACGCAACCGATGATTTGGCGAATTTGAAAAAGACTCCGCAAACCAAAGTTGATAGCTTGGGAAAGAAAAGGGTTGTTATCTCTGATGACTCTGAAGTGATTGACTGGAAAATTTCGCGTCAATCTGATAACGGTGCTTCACGTTTTCGGTTACGCCGAATGGCGGTTCAACGAGAAGAAGGTCGGCGACGTTTGCGCTGGTTTACCATTGTTGGAACTGTTGTGGCTGCAGTCGTCGTGATCTTGTTGTTGCTAACGAGTCCAATTCTTTCGGTGCGACAAGTGGATGTTGAAGGAGTCGTCTATGCAGACCCTCAACAGATCGCAGCAATCGTTGACAGTATTAACGGCGAACCCATCTTGACAGTTGATCTCGGCGTGGCTGAGACAAAACTCTTGGCGATTCCTTGGGTGCGACTGGCGCGGGTTTCGATGCATCTGCCATCGCGAGTGTCTATTGAAGTCGTTGAACGTACCCCCGTCGCCTTCTTTCGCGCCGTAGACGGGTTCAACCGTGTTATCGATCGTGATGGCAGAGTGCTTGACGTCATTGAAGGCGACCCAACTGATTACATCCGAATTATCGGCACTGGACCAAATCTTTCTGCTGGGCAAATGACCGAACAGCCGTTACTCGGTGCTGCCGAGTTGATCAACGCCTTGCCGAGCGATCTTCGTATCCGACTGCTGTCGCTTACCGTTAGTCCTGAGGGTGAGGTATCGCTTTCACTCACGAATGATGTTGAGGTGATTTTTGGTCGCCCCGACGACTTTCAGGTGAAACTTGTCGCCGTGGTGAACGAAATTAAGCGGCAAGGGACTAATCGCTACGCCGTGATTGACGTCTCAAGCGGACAACCGAGCGTTCGCTGACGGGGGTATCCCCCCATTAGCGATTCGGAAGTGCGAGACTCATCAATTAATTACTGGTTATTTTCAACTCAACGTCGGCTTGCCGACACCCGAAAAGAGGAGTCTCCCGACATGGTTGGTGGACAAAACAATTACATCTGCCAGATCAAGGTTGTTGGCGTCGGCGGCGGTGGCGTCAACGCAATTAACCGAATGATCGAGCGAAATCTGCGTGGGGTCGAATTTATTGCGATCAACACCGATATTCAGGCTTTGATGACCAGTGACGCTGAGCTCAAGCTTGACGTGGGTCGCGAGTTGACTCGTGGTCTTGGCGCTGGAAGCGACCCAGAAGTTGGCCGCCAGGCCGCTGAAGCTCACCGCGATGAAATTGAAGACGCGCTGAAGGGCGCCGACATGGTTTTCATCGCAGCCGGTGAGGGCGGAGGTACCGGAACGGGTGCTGCGCCAGTCGTGGCAGAAATCGCCAAAGCCGCTGGTGCGCTTACTATCGGCATCGTTACCCGTCCCTTCTCGTTTGAAGGTCGTCGTCGTGCAGTGCAAGCCGACGCGGGTATCGCCAAGCTCAAGGAAAAAGTTGACACCTTGATTGTTGTTCCCAACGATCGTTTGTTGTCAGTCGTTGACGCTCGTGACACTGTCATGGAGGCTTTCGCTCGAGCCGATGAGGTTCTGTACAGCGGCGTTTCTGGAATTTCAGAATTGATCACGAATCCTGGTCTGATCAACACCGACTTTGCTGACGTCAAGATGACGCTTCAGAACGCTGGTTCGGCGTTGATGGGAATTGGTTCAGCAAGTGGTGATAGTCGTGCCCGAGACGCTGCGTTGAAGGCACTTTCAAGCAGTTTGCTTGAAGCGTCAATTGAAGGTGCTCGCGGCGTATTGCTCAACGTCACTGGCCCATCAACGATGACGTTGATGGAAATGAACGAAGCTGCCGAAATCATTCACGGCATCGCTCACCAAGACGCCAACATCATCTTCGGTACGGTCATCAACGACGACATGGGCGACGAAGTGCGCGTCACTGTTATCGCTGCAGGTTTTGATCGTTGGGAAGGGGCTCCGCAGGTGCGTCCGACAGGACGACCCGCTGCTCGCTCAAGTCAAACCGGTGGCACCGCTCGCACTCCGGCACCAGCGAAGGACATCTTCGCGTCAGACCCCGTGTCAAGTGACGACGGCGATGACGACTTTGATGTCCCGTCGTTCCTGAAGTGAGATTGCGGGCCCATGCCCGCCTTCATCCAACTTCCTGGTATTTCGACGGTCAATTTTGTGGTATCCCATCGATCCGATGGCGATTTCAATAGCGATGTCGTTGATCGGACATTGCTCCGTTCACGTCGTCAAGAGTTAGTTGCTTTGCCGTGGACGCAATTAAACGAGATTCACGGGTCGGACTCGCAGTGGGTTGAAACTCCGGGGTCACGCGACGGTGAGATTGGTGATGTCATCGGAACCGATGTGAATAACGCAGTCCTTGGGATTTGGGTTGGTGACTGCGCCCCTGTTTTTCTGATTGGTGAACATTTAATCGTTGCCGTGCACGCTGGTTGGAAAGGCCTTCGTGATGGGGTGTTGGCGCATGCTCATGCACTCATGCGCACCCATGATGATGTTGCCATTCACGGTTTTGTTGGCCCGCATATTGGCCAATGTTGTTATGAATTCAGCGAATCTGACTTACGCGTGATGGCTGACCTGTTCGGATCAAGTGCTCGCGGTGTTGACCAATTCGGACGCCCGGCATTGAACGTGGCCGCATGCATTCGCAGTTTTTTCAGGTCTTGTGAGATTCCCCTCACTGAACTCAGTGAGTGCACGGGTTGCCGAGCAGAACAGTATTTTTCGCACCGTGTCCGTGGCGAACGGGAACGACAGATCGTCGGAGTATGGAGAACAACGTGAACAGTCATGATGAGACTTTTGCTGCTCAGCGAATCAAAGAAAATTATGAATTGATCGTGAATCGTGTGCGTAAATATGGTGGCGAACGAGTTCGAGTTGTTGCGGTGACAAAAACATTTCCCGCTAGTGCGGTGAACGCAGTGATAGTCGCGGGTTGTTCGATGATCGGTGAAAATTACGCTCAAGATTTACTCGAAAAATGGCCGGGAGTCAATCCAGTCCATCGGCCCGAAGTTCATTTCATCGGTCGTTTACAGTCAAACAAGGTGCGTTCATTGAGCCCGATCGTAGACGTTTGGCAATCAGTTGATCGTGGTTCAATCATTGATGAAATTGCGCGTCGGGCCCCGCAATCACGAATCATGTTGCAGGTCAATGCGACTGGTGAGGCAGACAAAGGTGGTTGTGAAGTCAGCGGGCTGAGCGAGCTTATGACCCGAGCGGTAGACCTTGGTCTTGGTGTAGTCGGATTGATGACAGTTGGACCCACGAGTGGAGATATCGCAATCACTCGACGGGCTTTTGAGACGACGGCTCGACTGGCCCATGAATTGGGCGTCCCCGAAGTGTCGATGGGCATGACCGCCGACCTTGAACTGGCCATTGAGTGTGGCTCAACCATGGTTCGAATCGGGTCGGCTATCTTTGGTGACCGTCCACCCATGGCCCATCAATAGCGACTATTCTTTCGGTGATGTCAATTTTTAGACGAGCGATGGACTATCTCGGCCTCGGCGAGGACGATGCGTACGATGATTACGGCGACCACGATCAGGCCGATCGTTCGGGCGGCGTTTCGCAAACTGCCGATACTCGTGGTGGTTTCGACGACTCGCGACCAGTTGCCCGTCAAGTGAGTCCTCGTGACACCGACCCGGTTCCAACACCGCGTCGTCCACAGTTTGACGATTCGTCAGTGCAGCCGCGTCCAATTTCGGCCCGTCAGGGCTCATCAGTTCGAACCTTGGGTGGACCGGTGCAAGGTGAAACCCACACAGTGAAGGCGATTCGTTTTAACGACATTCAAGAAGTGGCCAATCGTTACCGTGATGGAAACCCCGTGATTTTGAATACTGAAGGATGCGATGATGAAGTGGCTCGTCGCATGATCGATTTTTCAAGCGGCCTTTGTTATGCGTTGCATGGCAAGATTGAAAAAGTTGCGCGGGGTGTCTATCTCTTAAAGCCAGACACACGCGCCGCCAACCCAGAATACTGAACTCATGAATATTCTTGGCTCTTTGATCACGCTGTACACCGTCGTGCTTTTGTTGCGCGTTGTGACGTCGTGGTTCCCACCGGCTTCATCGCAAAGCCCAATGGCTTCAGTTCAGCTATGGTTGTACAAGGCGACTGAGCCAGTGCTCGCACCCATTCGACGTACCTTGCCATCAATGGGTGGCTTGGATTTGTCTCCGATGCTGCTTCTGATCGCGTTGCAGATACTTGGTCGAGCACTGGGGTAGTGCCGATATCCTCAGTCAATCGTTGATTTTCTGATTGAGACTGACTAATTATGACCGAGCGCCGTTATCCACCCGTTGAATCTCAGCCATCATTTCCAGCGATCGAAGCGACTGTCCTTGAACGTTGGAAGACTGAACACACTTTTGAAGAATCGGTCGATCAACGTTCAGTTGGTGCTGATGGTTCCAATGAATTTGTCTTCTACGACGGCCCGCCATTTGCGAACGGATTGCCACACTACGGACATTTGTTAACTGGCTTTGTGAAAGATGCGATTCCGCGTTATCGCACCATGAAGGGTGAACGAGTTGATCGACGATTCGGTTGGGACTGCCATGGTTTACCCGCAGAGGTTGAAGCTGAAAAGCAATTAGGAATTTCTGGTCATCCTGAAGTCACCGAATTCGGAATTGAAAAATTCAATGACTATTGCCGAACCAGTGTGTTGCGTTACACCAACGAATGGGAACGCTATGTCAATCGTCAGGCCCGCTGGGTTGATTTTGAAAACGACTACAAGACCCTCGACCTTCCGTACATGGAAAGTGTTATGTGGGCATTCAAGACTTTGCATGTCAAGGGTTTGATTTACGAGGGCTTTCGAGTTTTAGCGTATTGCTGGCGTTGTGAAACCCCGTTGAGCAATACCGAGACGCGAATGGATGATGTCTATCGCGATCGTCAAGACCCAGCACTGACCGTAAAGTTTTCGTTGTCGACTGGCGAAAAGATTTTGGCATGGACGACTACGCCATGGACGCTGCCATCAAACCTGGCGTTGGCGGTTAATCCTGACATTGACTACGCAGTCGTTGAATTGAACAGCGAGAAAATCATCTTGGCCGAAGCCCGATTGGCCTCGTATGAACGCGAACTTGGTGATGCGGTACGAGTTGGGACCTTGAAGGGTTCTGAGTTGATCGGACGCACCTACGCACCACTCTTTGATTATTTCTCGGATACAGCTTCGGCATTCCAAGTACTCGGAGCCGAGTTTGTGACGACCGAGGACGGAACCGGTGTCGTGCACATGGCTCCTGGATTTGGTGAAGATGACCAGATCGCTTGTCTCGCGGCCGGAATCGAAACTATTTGTCCGATGGACAGCCACGGTTGCTACACCGCGGAAGTTTCCGACTGGGTCGGAATTCATGTTTTTGAAGCGAATCCATTAGTCATTAAGCACCTGAAGCAGGCTGGCGTTGTCATTCGACACGACAGTTACGATCACTCGTATCCACACTGCTGGCGCTGCGCTGAACCGTTGGTGTACCGCGCGATTTCGTCGTGGTTCGTCGAAGTAACCGCGATTAAAGCCCGCATGCTTGAACTCAACCAACAGATCACCTGGGTTCCTGAACATCTCAAAGAAGGTTCATTCGGTAAATGGCTCGCCAATGCGCGCGATTGGTCAATTAGTCGAAATCGCTTCTGGGGTTCACCCATCCCCGTGTGGAAGAGCGATGACCCCACGTACCCGCGTCTCGATGTGTACGGAAGTATCGCCGAGATTGAACGCGACTTTGGTGTGACAGTGACTGATCTGCATCGCCCAGTTGTTGATGATCTCGTGCGCCCTAATCCCGATGATCCAACCGGACAGTCAATGATGCGTCGAGTGCCAGAAGTTCTTGACTGTTGGTTTGAGAGCGGATCAATGCCATTCGCTCAAGTGCACTATCCATTTGAGAATACGACGTGGTTTGAACAGCATTACCCTGGCGACTTCATTGTTGAGTACATCGGCCAAACACGTGGGTGGTTCTACACATTGCATGTACTTGCAACTGCATTGTTTGATCGTCCGGCTTTTTCAACTTGCGTGAGTCACGGAATCGTCCTTGGTGACGACGGACAGAAAATGTCTAAGAGTTTGCGCAACTATCCCGACCCTATGGTTGTCTTTGACACCTACGGGGCTGACGCAATGCGCTGGTATTTGTTGTCATCGGCTATTTTGCGGGGCTCGGACTTCTCGGTTACCGAATCAGGAATTCGTGAAACTGTTCGACAGGTTCTTTTACCAATGTGGAACTCCTGGTATTTCTTGAGTCTGTACGCCAATGCCGAAGGCGTATCGGGAACTTTCCGCACTGATTCAACGAACATTCTTGACCGTTATATTCTGGCCAAGTCAGCACAGATGGTTGAACGAGTCACGCATGATCTTGATGCGTACGATCTCTTTTCAGCATGCTCGGGGGTTCGTGACTTCTTAGATGTCTTGACCAACTGGTATATCCGTCGTTCTCGCGATCGTTTCTGGGAAGGCGATCAAGACGCATTTGACACGCTGCATACAGTCCTTGAAGTTTTGTGTCGAGTCTCCGCACCGTTACTGCCGCTTTTGTCAGACACCGTTTATGCAGGCTTGACCGGAGGTCGTTCGGTACACCTCACTGACTGGCCGACGAACACGGCCTTACCGCATGATGTCGAATTGGTTCGCTCGATGGACCGAGTTCGAGAAGTGTGTTCGGTCGCATTGTCGATTCGTAAAGCCCACAGTCGTCGCGTGCGTCTGCCGTTGAGTGAACTTGCGGTTTCACATCCCGATTCGGCTGAGTTGGTGTCGTTCATTGACATCATTGCCGATGAGGTCAACGTTAAAAAAGTGACGTTAGGAACCGAAGTTTCGGGGGCAGCTCCGGCTGTTTTACAAGTGATTCCCGGAGCTCTCGGACCGCGACTTGGCGGAAGAACCCAAGATGTTATCAAAGCCGTTAAATCGGGTAATTGGCGTCAAGACGGCGAACAAGTTTTTGCGGGAGATATTGAACTTTTTGCGGGTGAGTACACCCTCAAAATGGTTGCCGCAGAAGGTGCGGCAAGTAGTGCTCTCGGTGATGGTCTCGGAATGGTGACACTTGATATAGAGGTCACCCCTGAGCTTGCGGCCGAAGGCACTGCCCGAGATCTCATTCGATTAGTCCAACAGGCTCGCCGCGAAGCAGGTCTTGAAGTCAGCGACCGTATCGAAATCACGCTCGGAGTGTCTCAATCGGTACGGCGCCAGATCCAGCCATTTATTGACGAACTAGCGAGTGAAACTTTGGCTCAATCTGTCCAATGGGGGCAGGGGGCTATGAACGCCATTTTGGATGATGAGGACATTCATATCGGTGTTGATCGCATAGATATGCCCCCGAGATAGGTCGATTTGCAGGTATCCTGCCCAACCACACGAGTGAAAAGGACATCAGCGATGGCTAGTAAAACGGTTAAGAAGCCTGCTCCTGCCAAGAAGGTCGCACCTGCGAAGAAAGCTTCGGCGAAGAAGGCTGCACCGGCGAAGAAAGCTTCGGCGAAGAAGGCTATGCCAGTCAAGAAAGCTCCGGCCAAAAAGGTCGCTCCTGCCAAGAAGGTCGCACCTGCGAAGAAGACTCCGGCGAAGAAGGCTATGCCAGTCAAGAAAGCTTCGGCGAAGAAGGCTATGCCAGTCAAGAAAGCCGCACCGGCGAGGAAGGCTATGCCGGTCAAGAAGGCCGCTCCCGCCAAAAAGGTTGCACCTGCCAAAAAGGTTGCACCTGCCAAAAAGGTTGCTCCGGCGAAGAAGGCCGCTCCGATCAAGAAGCCGGCACCCACTAAGCCAGTCGCACCTGCGCCGGTCAAGGCTCCCCCCGCTCCCAAGAAAGTAGCCAAGCCAGTTTTTGTCAAGCCACCTGTTCCCGGCAAGAAGACTGTGTCAAAGGACGGAATCATTGCTAACAAAGATTTTGACTTGACGTTCCTTCGTCGCCAGCGGGCTTTGTTGATTGAACAGCGTGATCGTTTGTTGGGTCGTGCAGTGAGCCTCGAGAATGAATTAGAAAAGCTCATTGAAGAAGCCGGTATGGGTGATGATCAATTCGACGAAGATGGTGGCGAAGGTGACACCATGGCCGTTGAACGTGAGCGAGATCGCGTTTTGTCCGATCAAGCGCGTCAGACCATTGAAGAAATTGATGGTGCACTTTTGCGCATCGAAACTGGCGACTATGGCTACAGCACCGTTTCAACCCGCCCGATTCCGCGCGAGCGCCTCGAAGTCATTCCGTGGGCAATTGAACTCGTTGAAGAACGAGTCGGCTGGAGATAAGTGACTCAAGGTCAGCGTAGGATTCCAAGTCTGTCGTTGTTGGTTGCAGCAGTTGTTGTCGGTGTAGATCAACTCAGCAAACATTGGGCGGTGTCACAACTCAATGACGGGCACACCGTTCATGTGTTGTGGACCCTGCAATTCAATTTGGCGTTTAATAGCGGCATGGCCTTTGGTAGGGGCCAAGGTTGGGGCCCGATTATTGGTGTCGTGGCGGTCGTTGTTGTCGTCTTTTTGCTACTTTCGCTGCGGCAAGCATCGAGCAAGTCTTCAGTGGTCGCAATCGGTCTCCTCGTCGGCGGTGCCATGGGCAACATCGTTGACCGTCTTTTCCGTGGTGACGCGTGGTTGCAAGGAAAAGTCGTTGATTTCATTGACTTCCAATGGTTCCCCATTTTTAATATTGCCGATATGTGCGTC
>LFFB01000066.1 GCA_001510335.1 Actinobacteria bacterium casp-actino2
TGGCTCACCTTCGCTGAAGGGGTTGTCTATAAGAGTTACAACATTCCGGAGCGTGTTTGGGGAATGTCGGTGAGCAACGATCAGCAGATTGCTGGAGCCATGATGAAATTAGGTGGATCAATTTTCCTATGGACCATCATTGTTGCCATGTTCTTTAGGCATTTTGTGAAAACCTTCAGAGACGAAAACAGAGATGACTATGTGCGTAAAGAGTCAGTTTTGACAACTGCCGATGTTGAACGCGCCTTTGAGGCGACGCCACCAGTAGAAGAGCCCCGCCAACGCCATTAGTTTTGAACGTTGAGTGGTCAGTCGCTACCTTCAACATCAGCGATTGAAATCGAAACCGTATCTGGCACGGAAGGTAATCGTCGTGCACAGATCCAGGTGATGAGCACAAAAATCGTGGAGCCCCATAGGGCCGCGGCGAGATCGCCCCAGAGATACAACAGTCCCGAAAGCAGGGTGCCAACAAATCGCCCCGCTGCGTTTGCGGAATAGTAGAAACCAACGTCAAGGGCGACCGAGTCATTATCAGAGTAAGCCAGCACGAGGTAGGAGTGCAACGATGAGTTCATCGCAAATGCAATTCCGAACACTATGAGACCACCGACAATCGCCCATTCAATAGCGATATCAAAAGCGACAAGAGTCGCGATGGCCCCTGAGACGAGACCAAGTATGAGGGCCCATTGGCGAGTGGCACTCACTTCATCAACATGTCGACCGCCACGGGCAAGCATCTTTGGTGCTGTTGACTGAACAATTCCGTACCCGATAACCCATAGTGCGAGAAATCCGCCGACTCCACGTTCGGACCAACCAAGTTCATCAGAGAGAAAAACCGGTAAGGCAACAACAAACCAGATGTCTCGCGAGCCAAACAGAAAGAACCGGGCTATTGAAAGTCGATTAATGGCTGAAGACTTTGACAGAACCGAACGCAGCGGGGCCTTCTTTTTTGACTTTCCGATGTCTTCGTTGAGAAAAACAAGAAGGGCTATAACGGTGACAGCGAGTGCTCCTGACATTGACCATAAAGCTCCGTCGTAACCGATTCCCGAAAGAAGAGCTGCTCCGACAAAGAATCCAACACCCTTGAGGGCATTCTTAGAACCTGTCAAGATTGCGACCATTCGGAAAAGTGAGCCATCACCAGCAACAGTTTTCACCGCGCTCTTTGAACTCATTTTGGTGAGATCCTTGGCGACGCCTGAGAGTGCTTGCATGGCCATCACAAAACTCACTGATAGCCATTTTTGCCAGCTTGGTGATTCAAACGTCAGTGCAATGAGCGCGATGATTTGCAGCCCCAGTCCAGCAATGAGAGTGCGATTCAGTCCCCGCCGAGATCCGACCCAACCACCCAGCAAGTTCGTCAGAATTCCCATGAATTCATAGGCGAGAAAGAGGAAGGCAATTGAAACGGGGGAGTAACCAAGTTCATTGAAATGCAAAAGTACGAGCATTCGAAGTGCTCCATCAGTAATGGTGAACACCCAATATCCGGCCGTCACCAAAATGTAGTTTCGGAGATTCATGTGCTTGATCCGATTGACCGCGCAACCTTGGCGGCTAATTCACCCATTCGAAATGCGTATCCGTATTCATTGTCGTACCAAATCAAAACCTTGACCATCCGCGAGTCAATCACCATGGTTGAGAGCGCATCAACGATTCCAGAACGCGGATCATTGACAAAGTCCACTGAAACAAGGGGTCTCGTTTCATAGCCAAGAATTCCTTGTAAGGCACCAACTGCAGCGGCCTCAAAGAGCCCGTTGATTTGCTCAACGGTTACATCTTCTTTGACGGTGAATACTGCATCGGTGAGCGATGCATTCAAAAGTGGAACTCGAACTGCAAGACCATTCAACTTGCCGGCTAACTCGGGATAGATCAAAGTGATCGCTGTTGCCGAACCAGTTGAGGTAGGAATGAGTGACTGAAGTGCCGATCGAGCGCGACGCAAGTCGTTGTGCGGTGCATCGACTAAGACTTGAGTATTAGTGACATCGTGGATAGTTGTGATCGATCCGCGCTCGATGCCAACTGACTCATGTAGAACCTTCACGACTGGCGCTAAGGAATTCGTTGTGCACGAGGCTGCTGTGATGAGGTGATGAATGGCGGGATCATAGAGATGATCATTGCAACCCATCACGATGTTGAGAATTCCAGGACTCTTGACTGGACAGGCAACAACAACTTTCTGTGCACCGCGGTCAAAGTGGGGTTGAATTGTTTCTGTTGTCTTGAATTTCCCTGAACACTCAAGAACGAGATCCACCCCGTACTTGTTCCAATCAATTGCCTCCGGCTGATCATGTTCACTGAATGAGACCCGCTGATTATCAATAACTAGCGTGTCACCGTCGAGATGTACAGAGCCGGGATAGCGCCCGTGAACACTGTCAAATTCAAGAAGATGCGCCGCAGTGATCGGCCCACCTTTGACCTCGTTAATGTGCACGAGTTGTAGTGAAGGATGGTCGCGTAAAGCGCGAACAACAAGACGCCCAATGCGACCAAAGCCGTTGATTCCGACACGAGTTGTCATGACTTGACTCCATTTTCTGTCACCGTTGAGTTGACGACTTGATTGACTCGAGCTTCAAGTTCGGCGACCACTGCATCAAATGCTGTGGCATTGCCACTAGGAACTGGGTCGGGGATTGACCAGTGCCACCAATCAAGCGGCGCGCGAAGTTCTTCATGAACGAGGTCGCACACCGTGACGACTTGGACATTGCGGGGAATTTTCTTCAAGGATGTCGGCGCGATGTCATGAATTTCAATCTTGTTTCGCTTGGCTGCCGAAATAGTTTGTCGATGAATACGCAACGCTGGTTGAGTGCCCGCCGATTTTGCTGGCTGCCCAGTTCGTGCCTGCCAAATCGCGGCAGCCAATTGAGAGCGTGCCGAGTTATGCGTACACAGGAAAAGCATTGGTCGCTGCTGAGAAATGCGCCGTGGGGTGCTTGTGTGCAAGCCAGTGGGAGTCAGTCGTATATAACGACGGCGAGCATCGCCAGACGAAGTAGAGCGAATGATCAATCCAACGTTCTCAAGAGTGTCGAGATGGTGAGCCAGTAAGTTTGACGGAATTTGTAATCGCGATCCGAGATCACGGGGCGAGCGATCACTGACTGACAGTTCGTCAATGATGGCAAGGCGGGCGGGCTCACCTAAGGCTGAGTGGATCGCTGCTCGCTGCAAGAGTTCACTGGTGTATCCGGTCACGGAGATTAGTCAATCACGGTTGAGTGAATTTTGTGAGCCTCTGTTTTTGAACTTTAGGTGAATTAATGCCTGCTGAAAATGGTGGTACTTATTCCCAACGGAAGGTCGCGGCCGCGATCACTGGGGTCAATACTGTCCAAATACCCAGAACAATCCATGATGTTCCTGGACGATCGGCTTGCCCGACGAGCGCGTCGCGTAGAACATCGGCTAGAGCGCCAGAAGGAAGACATTTTGCAACAGCAGCAACTGGGGCTGGTAACTCATCAAATGGAATGACCATTCCGCCCAGCAAAAGAAGCAACAAATACAAACCGTTTTGAGCAGCAAGATTTATCTCTGCTCGCAGTCGTCCAGCGATGAATAGACCAAGCCCAGCAAAGGCAACGCTGCCAATAGCAACGGCAGCGATAGCGAGAAGCCACTGTGCATCATCCGATTGCCAATCAAGTATTAAAGCCACCGGAATCAAAATGACGAGTTGCACAATCTGCATCAACAAAACGGTGACGATCTTGGCTGCTAGCCAACGAGGTCGACCGAGCGGTGTGACACCTAGGCGTTTCAAAACTTTGTAACTGCGTTCAAAGCCAGTCGCGATTCCGAGGCTGACCATCGAACTGCTCATAATCGCCAATGCAATAATGCCTGGCGTTAAGAAATCCATGTGATCATCGAAACCAGTCGGCAAAACATCGGTAGTTCCGAAGAACACCAGCAATATGACAGGGATAATGAGGGTCAAAAGAAGTTGTTCACCGTTGTGAGCCAAGACTTGCAACTCAGCCCGCAGTTGGGCGCGAAATGGACTTGAGGAAACTTTCACGATTCTCCTCCAGTCAATTTCTTAAAGACATCTTCAAGACTGGCCATACCGGTGCGGAGTTCGACAACGTCAATTCCACGCTCAGACAGCCACACTGCAAGTGCGGCGATGAGTCCTTGTGGGGCGTCTTCAATGCTGTAATCGCAGGGAGCATCTTCAATGAGCCACCCTGCGAGATTCTCGGGCATGTCATCAAGCATGAGCGGTCGTACGGTGCGGAGTCGCACTGTCCGGCGGGCCTTACGGACATCGTCGAGTGTGCCCTCAACGAGAACTTTGCCCTTGTCAAAAATAACGACGCGGTCACAGATCTTTTCGGCTTCATCAAGTTCGTGGGTTGCCAAAATAACGGTGACTCCGTCGTCAGCGAGGCATCGGATGATGTCTCGAATGGTTGAACGACCGTTGACGTCAACGCCGCTGGTTGGCTCATCTAGGAAGATGATTCGGGGCTGTGAAGCGAGGGCCAAGGCGAGGGATAGGCGCTGCTTTTCGCCGCCTGATAGGCGACGCCATGATGTCTTTTGGCGTTCGGTTAACCCGACGAGATCAATGAGTTCTTGGGGATTGGCATAGTGAGTTTTGCCGCTGCCGTATAACCCGCAATATTGCCGAACGACATCGATTGGACGAGCACTGGGGTAGATGCCACCCTCTTGGAGCATGACCCCCATTTCGTTGGCCAAAGCTCGTTGGTCTTTGGTGGGGTCGAGTCCGAGAACTCGGACGTGACCTGACGAGGCTCGCCGAAGGCCTTCGCAGACTTCAATCGTGCTGGTTTTCCCAGCACCGTTTGGTCCGAGGACTGCGGTGACCTGTCCGGCGTAGGCGGAGAATGAGACTGCGTCAACAGCGACTAGGTCGCCGTACCGAACCGAGAGATGATCAACCACCAAAGACGGTTCGTCACGGTTGATTCGAGAAAACGACGGGACGTCTGCGGACACGCCTTTGACTTTAGTCGTAGGGGTGGGCAACACTCGTCGGGATAACCTGAGGACTCTGTGATTGATGTCCGTTTACTCCGTAATGAACCTCATTTGGTTAAGGCTGCTCTCGCTCGACGTGGCAAGCCCGAATTGCTGGTCCAACTAGATACCGCTATCAGCCTTGATGAACAAGTTCGCGATATCACGGCCCGTCGTGACACGATTCGTGCTCGGGTGAATGAACTATCCAAGTTGGTTGGCAATGCTCGTCGCAATGGCGATAACGACGAGGCTGAGAAGTTGCAAGCTGAAAGTCGCTCACTTGGTGACGACGAAAAGTCCTTGGCAGAATCATTTGAAACAGCCCAAGGTCAATTGCGTGATGTCATGTTGCGTCTACCAAACTTGCCGCACCCAGACGCCCCAGATGGAGCTGGCGATCACGACAATCCTTTAGTGATTGGTCCGAATCAAATGCCGGCAAGTTTCACAGAGCATCAGCGAATGCCTCATTGGGAAATCGCTGATGAACTTGGCATTCTTGATAACGAACGCGCAGTGAAACTAAGTGGTGCAATGTTCACCATGCAACGAGGTGCTGGTGCCATGTTGTCTCGCGCGCTCTGTCAATACGCGCTCGATATGAATGCTGATGCCTTCGAAGAGATTCGACCGCCATCTTTGGTAACGACTGCAACGCTCACGGCTACGGGACAACTTCCAAAGTTTGCTGAAGATGCTTATGCGATTGAGCGTGACGATTTGTGGTGTATCCCAACAGCCGAGGCGCCTTTAACTTCGATGTACGCCGGTGAAGTGTTGGACGAAGCGCAGTTGCCGCTTAGGCTCATGGCATATTCGTCGTGCTATCGCCGCGAAGCCGGTTCGGCTGGTCGTGACACTCGCGGGATGTTGCGAGCTCACGAGTTTGACAAAGTAGAAATCTTTGCGTTGAGCACACCCGAAACTGCCGACGAACTGTTGATTGAACTGCGCGATCGTGCTGAGCGGTTGATTGCTGGTTTGGGCTTGCCCTACCGCATCATTGAAATTTGCTCTGGTGATATGGGCCAAAGTCATCACCGTAGTTTTGACATTGAGGTCTACGCGCCTGGGTGCGATAACTGGCTTGAAGTTTCGTCAGTGTCATGGTTCAGCGATTATCAAGGACGGCGCGCCGATATTCGCTATCGCATAGCGGGCGAAAAAGGCACACATATTGCCAACACACTCAACGGTTCGGCGCTTGCAGTTCCTCGTGTGTGGGCCGCAATCATGGAGAACTTCCGCCAAGCCGATGGAAGTGTGATCATTCCAGAAGTATTGCGTCCGTATATGCGTGGCATGGACCGCATCAGTCCTCAGGGCTTATCGATATGAATCTGCGTGATCGTCGTATCCAGTATGAGACAGCGGGATTGAATTTTGAAGACCTTGATGAATCGCCGATTCAACAATGGCATGCGTGGTACATCGACGCTGTCGAAGCAGAATTACCTGAACCAAATGCGATGGCTGTTGGCTCAATTGATTCTGATGGCATGCCCGACTCGCGCATCGTTTTGGTTCGTGGGTTTGATGATGATGGACTAACTTTCTTTGGAAATTACAACAGCGCAAAAGGTCAGCAACTTGATGCGAACCCGGTGGCAAGTGCCGTATTTCCTTGGATTGGTTTGCATCGACAAGTGCGGGTACGTGGCACTGTTGAAATGTTGCCACGTCATGAAAGTGACGCTTATTTTGCTTCACGACCACGTGATAGTCAACTGGGTGCTTGGGCGTCGCCACAAAGCGAAGTGATTTCTAGTCGTGAAGTTCTTGATGCTCGCCATACGGAGTATTCAGAAAAGTTTGCTGGTGCCGAAGTGCCGAGACCACCGCATTGGGGTGGATGGCTACTGATTCCTGACGTCTTTGAATTCTGGCAGGGACGTCCCAATCGTCTGCACGATCGTTTTCGATATCGCCGTGATGATGTCACCCAAGAATGGGTGATTGAACGCTTAGCCCCGTAACTGAATTGTTTGCCAAGAATTGACTGCACTTACCAATCCGTTGATGAGTGATTCGGTATGGGGTGGCAATGACGGACCTTCCCAATCCCAAAACAGGGGAGTCGTACCACGCACGCGTGGGGGTAATTCAATCTGAACGCCGGTACCTGCTGGCAGGTTGACCGGGTTACGCGGATGCAATCCACGAAGTTCTTTGGGGATGTCGTCAATCTCAGTGATGACTTTGTACGCCGGCAAGTGTGTACGCAAGTGCGAACCAACATGTTGAGCGAAGGTTCGATGTTGTCCACCCAATAACAATGAAGAATAGAAGCCCTGTCGACCGAAACCGTGAATCGTGATGACAGTGTGAACATGATCAATGAAATTCTTGAGATGAGTTGAGGACTCGGGGGACACTTCAATTGAGGGAATGTGTCGTTCCATTCCCTTGGGCTGGTGGACTCCGTAATAACTTGTTCCGCTGCGTTCAGCGGCTCGCATGGCGATGACTTCAGTCATTTCTTCGAGGCCACCACCGTGATAGGCCATGAATCCGATGCGTTGGTCGGGGGGAAGATCTTGCCCACGTAGAGTAATAACCTCTTCAACATCTGGATGATCTAGGAGTTCACGAAACATCGGCGATTACGAACCTTGATGAATCTCTCGTCGTCGCGAGACGAGGGTGTAGGTGAGCGCGACTCCAACGATGACAGTGAAGACGATTGCCAGAATGAGTCGGTTGTCGTCAATGATTTGAACGATTCGTTCTTGCCAGTTCAATACCTGGCCAGTGAAATCGTCATCATATTTATCGCGAATGTCGTTGAACCAATACCAGGCGAGATACAAACCCGAGAGAATCATGATGACTGCTGAAGCGATTTCAACGTAAGTCATGCCGACTCGGAGCGACTTCAACAAGCCACCTTGGGCCAACGCAAGCGTGACGGTCAATGTGGTGATGAGCAATGACATCGCAACGCCATAAAGAACGACGGCAATGATTCCTTGAAAGAAACCATCAGTATCAATGGTGCCAAGAACGATTGCAGAAAATGGCCCAATGGTGCATCCAATTGAAGCGATGGCATAAGCCAAGCCGAAAACATACATTGAGGCAACGGTTTGGTCGCGTTTTCCAGTTTCAAGTTTGGGGGTTGAAAATGGCAGACGATAACCAAATAACATTGCGATACCCAAGATGACCAAGGCGACACCGATTAATAGCGAAACATATTTCGCATTCTGATTGAGCCAATCGGTGAATAGTCGACTGACACCGCCAACAATGATGAAGATGGTCATGAAACCAGCGGACAATGCGGCACTAACCAAGAGTGCTCGACGGACTGTAGACCGTTGTGTCCCAGGTCGGCCACTAACACCGAGGAAGTACATGAGGTACGTCGGCAACAAGACAAAGCCGCACGGATTTACGGCAGCAAGTAACCCGGCTCCAAAACTCAACCACAGGCGATCAGAGTTGGCGATCATGAAACACCTAACTCTTTCAATGCTGATGAAATGTCATCGGCGGTGAGTTCTCCGGCTACCTGCTTGATGATCGTGCCAGCGGCATTGACGAAGAACGTATTTGGAAAAGTTGAGACACCGTTCGCGACGACGGATTCTCCATTCGGGTCGCGCAAAATTTCGTAATCAATCCCGAGATCTTCAATGAACGAAGTTGCGACCTCGAAAGAGTCTTGAGTATTGATACCGATGAAATTGACTTGCGCACCATATTTTGTAAAGGCATCTTGCAATGCGGGCATTTCTCGTTTGCACGGTTGACAGTTTGAGAACCAATAGTTGATGAGTGCTGGTTTTCCGTCGGTAAAGAAGCTTGCCGTATTGACAACTTGGTCGTTGAGATCACGAACGTCGGCGGGTTTCATTTGCTTGCCGACAACTGGGGCATTGGTACCGATACCAGGCTCTTGATAAACGCCGGGTTGGTCAAGTACTACATCAGACTCGTTCGAGTCAGATTGGTTTGAAGCAACAACAATGATGGCGATTGCTGAAGCAGAACAACCAGCGAGCACGGCAATGAAAAACGGGTTCAACCGCCGTAGTGAAAACTTCATTGCCACATTCTCAGGTTAGTTGCCAGCCATCTGATCGGGGCTCAGGTGAATCGTGACAGAGATTGCTTCGGGTCAGGGATGCCCGGCCGCAGTTTGGGGGGATGCTGCGGCCGGGACCTCCCGGTGCAGTGATGGGGTCGTCAAGCGTTGCCCACCACTGAGATGAATGTGGATGATTACGTGATGTGACTAGGCGACGCGGATGGCTACCTCGTAACTCTTCTGATCACTAACGCTCAAGATGCTGCGAATTGTGCGATCTTCGTCAATCACCAAAATGGGCTTGGGTAAAACCGAAGGTCTCCCGCGGGGTCGGCGGTCAACCACGATGCGTCCATTTTCTATGAGTTCACCTCCCCAGACGCCCCAGGGCTCCTCGCGTTCAAGAGCACCATCAAGGCACGAGGCTGATAAGGCACAGCGGGTGCAGATTGCTTTTGCTCGAGCGATATCAATGTTTTCGTCACTGAAGAACAGAGGAGTCAGCGTGCCATTCCCATCGGCGCAACGGGCAGTTTGCTTGATGAAAAGGGGGGCAGCGATTTCTTCAATTGGGGCTTCAAGGATCATGGTCATGGTGGTTCTCTTTCTTCGTGGTGTTGTTGTGGATAGATGGTTTGGTGTCGGGAAAACGAAAAAGGCCGCTGGGATTTCCCAGCGGCCTCAGTGAGGATTCTCGACGTTGGTGTGTGACCTACGTGAGTGACTCCCTGAGCCGCTGGGGTGAACGCTTGGTATTCACCGCTGCGAAGCCGGCTGCCATATAGGCAGTCTTGGCGGCTGCATGCTTCATGCCTGCGTGCTTCACGGCGAACGTGTTTGCAGACGCGAAGGAGAACACTGGCCATGAGATCATGGAGATCAACGGGGTGTTCTGGAGAGACATAACGCTTTATAGGCAAGCACCTTGAAATGACAAAGTCAACTGAATTAGCAAAGACCACTTCTTTAGGCGGTACTGAGGGACCGCGACGAGCGCCAAAATGTGATGGCCAGAAGGAGAATCCCCCCTGCTAGAAGGGTAATTCCACTGGCTCCGAGGATGATGTTTTGGCGATGTTGAGCCTTTTCAGAAATACTTTCACCGCCGCGAAAGATGAGAAAAAATCCGAGGCCAATCAACCCAAAAATGGCGACCGATAGCGAACTCATGACTCGCAGACGTCTCAACGTGGTTTCATCAATTTCAGACAGATCGGGGTTGGCAGTTGCGGTCATACCTCTGAGAGGGCGCAATCACTGAAATCTCACACTTTTCTCATCAATACTTCAGACCAACATGCGCAGTTTGTTAAGAATTTGTTTGCCAGTTAGAGCGTTGAACTTTGCTCTCCCGAAAGTTGTGCTTGCGAAACTTTCGCTATGTGAACACGACATTGATCAAGAAGTTTGATCGCACGGCTCTACCAATCATGGCGATGTCTGGTGTTTCGTTTATCGGCACTGCGTGTACACCCTTGTTGTTGGGAAATCCTTTGGCCTTGATGTTGCTCAGCCCCCGAATCATCTTCATGGGCCTGGCGGCGGGGCAAATGTCGCTTATTCCATTTGTCTTACTTGCTTCTTTGCGTTTATCCGTGACGGATCCTTTTCACTTTTTACTTGGTCGCCGTCATGGCCCCAAGCAGATGATGAAGTTGGGCCGAATCGGTCGTTGGATGGCTAAACCAGGAACTCATCACAAGACTGTGGCGATCGGACTCTTGGCGTTCCGTCCTATTGGTCGACATTTGATGTGGGCGGGTGCACAGAATGTGCGCGCTCGATGGGTTGTGGCGATTGATGTGGTGAGCACAATCGTGTATTGCGTCATCGTGCATAAAACAGCGACGAGAATCTTGTGAGACTGAAGAGAATATTGCGCATCTTCGGCGAGACTCAAAAACCCGAGTGGTTCTGGTTCTACTTTTGAAGAACGACGTACTGACTGCGCTGTAGGGCAATTGGAGTTGACCGAGTGACTAATCGTTGAAGCAGTTTCACGACTGTTTTCCAGCGCGGCAAAAGAACCAATGAGTAGTTTGTCATTGGAAAACAGCGCGAAACGTTAAGAATGTTCCAAAAACCAATGTCATTTATGCAATATGACGAAATGGCCGCGGTACATAACGATTGGGCTAGATCGAGCAACAAACCGATGTATCAGCCTCGTCAAAGTCTTCCAGCGCGGCATTATTTGATGCGAAAGTTCAATGGGTTGAACGGGACGCTCAAAAATTTGGACCACCGTAAATCCAGCTTTAACGCCTTCTTTAATAATCTTTTTTGGTGGCATGTCACGTTCGGTGACGCCAAGATCTTTCATTGCCTGTATTGAAACCGCACTCTTGGCATGACCAGAACCTGGTTCAAGAGTGATGCAAATCCCACCCACTTTTAATGCTCGATAAGCACTTTTCAATGCCAGCACTTCATCTTCGGCGTGGTGAAGACAGTCATAGAAAATGACCGCATCAAACTGATTTTCAAAGGGAAGCGATTCAAAATCGCTGACCACTGCATCAAGAGCAACGTTGTAACGGGCGGCATTGATTTTGGCGAGCTCCACCATTTCGGGTGCGATGTCTGTCGCCGTCACTTCGTAGCCACTCAAGGCATAGAAACAACTTGTCCAACCACTGCCTGCGCCAATATCAAGAATCCTCGCAGGAGGCGCCGGAAGTAGCGAAATCAATGCACCCATTTCTTGTAGATATAAACCACGTCCATCGTCGGACCACGGCTTGTCAAGTGCATGCTTTTTGCCGATGTCTCCAAGGCGACCGATGTAATCAACTTCATCTTGTTTGGCCACGGCAATATTCTAAGCGGGGATTGTTCTCGGGGCTGAGCATCGCACCAATGGTCAACTACGGATACGGTTTGTCAATGAGCGAAATCGCGCTGTTGGCGAATACCGCAGGCACCTTGTTTATGGTGGGCCTTATATGGTTTGTGCAACGGGTCCACTATCCATTACTTGCTCAAGTTGATGTTAAAGATCAGA
>LFFB01000067.1 GCA_001510335.1 Actinobacteria bacterium casp-actino2
CCGATGACATCGGCACCGATTTTTTCAAGCAGGTCGAGCAATGGCGGGAAGGTCGGGTGTTCAACAATCACGCGATCACCGAGACGGACCACCACTTGGGCAATGCGGTCAAGTGCGTCCATAGCCCCATCAACGACGGTGAGTTCTTCTGGCACGAATGGCCAACGGTGACGCAATGCTTCTTCAAGTTGGGGTAACACTGGGTGATCGAGGTAACTAATAGTGAGGGTTTGACTACTAACTCGCGCTAGAGCGGTTCGTAGATCGGGGAGAAGTGACGAATCGGGTGTACCGGTCGACAAATCGAGGGCGAAATGCCCACGATGATCGCTATCGGCGGCGACTTGTCGATAACGGCGCGGTCCGCCAGGGCCAGTGGGCTGGCGTACAAATGAACCGTTTCGACCAAGAGTTTCAATGGCCCCAACCTCGGCGAGCGATCGCCAGGCCTCGCCAACTGTGGTCGGTGAGACTCCCAGTTTGCGCGATAATTGTCGCACAGTCGGCAACTGCGCCCCGATCACTAGATCCCCTGACGAAATCAGTCGACCGATTGCTGTGGCGATACCGCGCGCGCTGCGGTCATTTATTGAGTTCGCGATCTCAAGAGTCAAAGTGTCATTGATCATCAGAATTCAGTCAATCGTGTTTCCTCAGCGTAAAAGCATTGTCCTGTCACAATAATGGCATTGTTCACATGACCATGTGTCAATTACCCTAATGAGGAAGCGCTTCAGTCTTGTTGTTCATCGAACGACGAATCCAACGAAGATGAAGCGTGAGCAACATCAGAAATGGGGAACGGTTATGACTGGCTCACAAGACAGCGTGCGTGCTGCGCTATTACAGACCGACTGGACTGGCTCAAAAGACACGATGATTGACAAGCACGAAGCGGCTTGTCACGAAGCGGCCAAGCAAGGCGCCCAGGTCATCTGTTTTCAAGAACTCTTTTACGGCCCGTACTTTTGTCAGGTTCAAGACGTCGAGTATTACGGCTACACCGAGTACATCCCCGATGGCCTGACGACACAGCGTTTCCAAAGCATCGCCAAAGAAACCGGAATGGTCATGGTGTTACCGATGTACGAAATCACCCAAGCGGGCGTGTACTACAACACCGCGGCAGTGATTGATGCTGATGGCAAATACCTCGGCAAGTACCGCAAACAACACATTCCGCAAACCAAAGGTTTTTGGGAGAAGTTCTATTTCAAGCCAGGCAATGGTGGCTACCCAGTTTTTGACACTGCAGTCGGCAAAGTCGGCGTGTACATCTGTTACGACCGCCACTTCCCAGAAGGTTGGCGTGCGCTTGGTTTGAATGGTGCACAGATTGTGTTCAACCCTTCGGCAACTCACCGCGGACTCAGTGAGTACATCTGGAAGGTCGAACAGCCAGCTGCTGCTGTTGCCAACATCTACTACGTCGGTGCAATCAACCGTGTCGGTATTGAACCACTTGGCGAAAACGACTTCTATGGTCAGAGCTACTTCGTTGACCCTGAAGGAAAGTTCGTTGGGGCACAGGGCGATCCGTACAAGCCCGAACTCATTGTTCGCGATCTTGATATGAAGAAGTTGCGCGAAGTTCGCGATCGCTGGGCGTTTTATCGCGATCGTCGTCCCGAGGCGTACGGCGATCTCACCGAGTTGTGATCGTTAAGTTGTATTTTGTTCTTTTTCACCAAACATAAGGGGAGGCATCATGGCCAAGGTATTAATCAAGAACGGATTAGTCATTTCACCCACAGGCGTTATTGCCAACGACGTGTTGATCGATGGCGAAAAGATTGCTGCAGTCGGTGCCCCGGGTTGGTTTGAATCATCCGAACAGGGTTGCGACAAGGTCATTGATGCCAAAGGTAAATATGTCATTCCTGGTGGCGTCGACGTACACACTCACATGGAACTTCCTTTCGGTGGAACATTCGCATCTGACACTTTTGAAACTGGATCGCGTGCAGCTGCCTGGGGCGGTGTCACGACAATCGTCGACATGGCCGTTCAGCGATATGGCGAGAATGTTTTTGATGGTCTTGCCGAGTGGCATCGCAAAGCAACCGGTGAATGTGCAATTGACTACGCATTCCACCAAATCATTGGCGGTGTTGATGATCAGTCGTTGAAAGACATGAAGTACCTCACCGAGCATGAAGGCATCAGCAGTTTCAAATTGTTCATGGCGTACCCCGGTGTGTTCTACAGCGATGATGGACAGATTTTGAAGGCTATGCAAACCGCTGCCGAGTGTGGCGCGATGATCATGATGCATGCTGAAAACGGTCCGGCTATTGATGTTTTGGTGCAGCAGGCACTGGCACGTGGCGAAACTGATCCCCGTTACCACTCATACACGCGTCCTTCACCGCTTGAAGCTGAAGCCACTCACCGCGCCATCGTGTTGTCACATGTCGCCGGCAACGTGCCGCTTTATATCGTGCATATGTCGGCTGGCGATGCTCTCAACGAAGTTGCCGCAGCTCGTCACAATGGGCGCAACGTGTTTGCCGAGACCTGCCCGCAGTATTTGTGGATGACTCTCGAAGAAACATTGGGTCAACCTGGGTTTGAAGGTTCAAAGTGGGTCTGCAGTACGCCGGTGCGTTCACGCGATCATGATCCGCATTACATCGGCCAGATGGGCCATGGTCATCAGGGCGACTTGTGGAAAGGCTTGCGTATGAACGAGCTCGCCGTCGTGAGTACCGATCACTGTCCTTTCTGTTTCAAAGATCAAAAAGAACTTGGTCTCGGTGACTTCTCCAAGATTCCGAACGGAATCGGTGGTGTTGAACACCGAATGGAACTGATTTATCAGGGTGTGGTCGCTGGTGAACTCACACTTGAGCGTTGGGTTGAAACCTGTTGCACAACTCCCGCGCGCATGTTTGGTATGTACCCACAAAAGGGCATCATTGCTCCTGGTAGCGATGCTGACGTTGTTGTTTGGGATCCAAACACCAAGACCAAGATTGGTATCAACGACAAGCATCACATGAATATGGATCACTCAGCCTGGGAAGGTTGGGTCATCGACGGAAAAGTGGACACAGTGTTCTCACGTGGAACTGTGCTCATTGATAACGATCAATATGTTGGCCGTAAAGGTCATGGCAAGTACATCAAGCGCGGCTTGTCGCAATATCTCGTCTGAAACCCCCAAACAAAACACCTAAGGAGTTACCCATGTACCGCATCGATCATTGGATCGACGGACACACCGTCGCTAGTACTTCAGGACGAAATGGAAACATTTTCGATCCAGCAACCGGGCAGGTACAAGGCACTGTTGCTTTTGCTGATGTCTCTGAAGTTGACAAGGCAGTCGCAAACGCCAAGGCAGCGTTGCCCGCTTGGCGCGCAACGAACTTGTCGCGTCGAGCCGAAATCATGTTCAACATGCGCGAGCTGGTGTCGGCAAATCGTAAAGAGATTGCGGCATTGCTTACCAAAGAGCACGGCAAAGTTACTGCCGACGCATTGGGCGAACTTGCCCGTGGTCTGGAGAACATTGAATACGCCTGTGGCATACCGAATCTTTTGAAGGGTGGTTATTCCGAACAAGCATCTGCTGGTGTCGATGTCTACAACATTCGTCAGCCGCTCGGCGTCGTCGCGGGTATCACGCCGTTCAATTTCCCGGCGATGGTCCCAATGTGGATGTTTGCCAACGCAGTTGCTTGCGGAAACACTTTCATTTTGAAGCCATCAGAAAAAGATCCGTCGGCAGCAATGTTGATTGCTGAATTGCTGAAGCAGGCCGGACTTCCTGATGGCGTTTTCAATGTTGTGCACGGTGACAAGGTTGCCGTTGATCGTTTGCTCGACCATCCCGACATTGCAGCAGTGAGCTTTGTGGGTTCAACGCCCATCGCGCGTTACATCTACGAAACTGGCACGAAGAATGGCAAGCGCGTTCAAGCACTTGGCGGCGCAAAGAATCACATGTTGGTTCTCCCAGATGCCGATCTTGATATGGCTGCCGATGCGTTGGTGAGTGCTGCATATGGTTCAGCTGGTGAGCGTTGCATGGCGATCTCGGTCGTCTTGGCAGTCGACACCATCGCCGACGATCTAGTGGGCAAAGTGCAAAGCCGCATCCCGAATGTTGTTGTGGGTAATGGCAATGATCCCTCAAGCGAGATGGGCCCATTGATCACTGGCGAACATCGCGACAAGGTTGCGAGCTATGTCGCTGGTGCTGCTGGCGAAGGAGCAGAGGTGGTTGTTGATGGCCGCGATGGCGCACCGACCGCAGGATTCTTCTTGAAGCCAAGTTTGATCGATCATGCCAAGCCGGGCATGAAGTGTTACGACGACGAAATTTTTGGACCGGTGCTTACCGTTGTTCGAGTGAAGTCATACGAAGAAGGTCTGCAACTCATCAACGACAATCAATTCGGAAACGGCACGGCGATCTTTACCCGTGACGGTGGTGTTGCTCGTCAATTCCAGTTTGATGTCAACGTCGGAATGGTCGGAATTAATGTGCCAATTCCTGTTCCGGTTTCGTACTACTCATTCGGTGGTTGGAAGGCCAGTTTATTCGGTGACCTGCACATGTATGGTCCAGACGGAATCCAGTTCTATACCCGAAGCAAAGTTGTCACGTCACGTTGGCCTGACCCTCGAACCAGCAAAGTCGATCTCGGCTTTCCGCAGAACAGGTAATTAACAAAATGGAAATCGGTGTCGTACTTCAAACAACTCCGCCCAGTGCGCGAGTCGTCGATCTAGCAAAAAAGGCCGAGACTTACGGCTTCACGTATGTGTGGACTTTTGACAGTCATATCTTGTGGCAAGAACCGTTTCCGATCTTTGCCCAGATTTTGGCAGAGACGCGTAACGTGATTGTTGGTCCGATGGTGACCAACCCAGCAACGCGTGACTGGACCGTAACTGCGAGTTTGTTTGCAACTTTGAACGAGATGTACGGCAACCGTACAGTGATCGGTATTGGTCGAGGTGACTCGGCGGTGCGAGTGACCAATGGAAAGCCAACTACTTTGGCAACTTTGCGCGAAAGCATTCATGTCATTCGCGAACTCGCTAATGGGCGCTCGGTGAATTACAAAGATTCTGAACTTCGCCTGCCTTGGGCGGGTAAGTCACGCGCAGAAGTGTGGGTTGCTGCATATGGTCCAAAGGCATTGGCGTTAACGGGCGAAGTCGGTGACGGATTCATTTTGCAACTCGCTGATCCGAGCATCACCGAATGGACGATCAAAGCGGTTCGTGATGCTGCTGCAGCAGCAGGTCGCGATCCGAAGAGTGTCAAGATTTGTGTGGCTGCGCCAGCTTATGTCACCGATGGTACCGAAGCTGGTTTGGCCCATGGTCTTGAACAGTGCCGTTGGTTTGGTGGCATGGTGGGCAACCACGTCGCCGACATTGTTGAGCGTTATGGCGACTCTGCTCCTGTGCCGAAAGCTCTCACCGACTACATCAAGGGTCGTCAGGGCTACGACTACAACGAGCACGGCAAGGCTGGCAATAGCCATACCACGTTCGTTCCAGACGAGATCGTTGATCGCTTTTGCATCGTGGGTCCCGTTGAGGCTCATGTCAAGCGCCTGAACGAATTGCGCGACATGGGTGTCGACCAGTTCTCGGTCTATTTACAACATGATGCCAAAGACGAAACATTGCGTGCGTATGGTGAGAAGGTAATCCCCGCGATCGCCGAATATGTAAGAGCTAAATCATGACCGTCAATGTCCTGGAATTAAGAGAAATCAGCAAATCATTTCCTGGTGTGCAAGCGCTGAGTAACGTGTCGCTGATTGTTCGTCCAGGAACCGTTCACGCCATTTGTGGAGAGAACGGCGCTGGAAAGTCAACGTTAATTAAAATTGCGACTGGCGCCCAAAGTGCTGACTCCGGTGTGATTCAAATCTGTGGAGACCGGATTGATCACGCAAGCCGAAGAACAGTGCAAAATTTAGGTGTTCGTGCCATTTTTCAAGAGCGCCAAATTGCTCCAGATCTTTCTGTGACGGAAAATGTGTTGCTTGATCGTTTGCCAAAACGCTTTGGTCGTGTCGATTGGAAAAATGCGAAGATCCAAGCGAAGCAACGTATGAATGCACTTGAAATTATTCTCGACATTGATACTCCAGTGCGAAATTTGTCAGTGGCCCAACTACAAATGATGGAGATCGCTCGAGCAGTCAGTCTTGATGCTCGTTTGATTGTGATGGATGAGCCAACTGCTTCATTAAGCCGTCATGAACTCGAACCACTTTTCCGGGTTATTAACAAATTGCGCGATGGTGGTGTCTCGGTTCTCTTTATTAGTCACCATTTAGACGAAGTATTCGCGATCGCCGATGAGATAACCGTTATGCGAGACGGTGTTGTTATATCGCATGGAGAAATATCAGAGTTCACCCCAGCGTCAATTGCTGAGTTGATGTTTGGTCGCACGGTTTCGTCGTCCCAAGCAGATCGAATGAGCCAAGGCGATTTATCTAAGCCTCGGCTTGTGATCAACAAGGTGTGTAGTGATCGCCTCAATGATGTTTCGTTGTCGGTATCTGCTGGAGAAATCGTCTCGGTCACGGGAGGTATTGGCGCTGGGGTATCAGAGTTGGCTCGTATGGCCGCTGGTGGGATGCTGAAAAGCTCTGGCGAGATTTTGGTGTATGACGATTCTCGCGAATCTCATGCGATCAGCAGTCGTCGCCAAGCCCTGAATCTGGGAGTTGCGTATCTGCCCGCAGACCGAAAGCGGAAAGGACTGTTACTCGAACGGACTCTTTCTGACAACATCGTTCTTGGACAGCAAGCGGCAGGATCAAACCCTATTTTGACTCCTCGTAAGGTCTCCGAGTCAGCTCGGGCCATAGCCCCGTCAGCAAATATCAAAGCTGCCAATGTTGATGTTGTCGTGGGCACACTTTCTGGAGGTAATCAACAGAAGGTGATGATTGGCCGCTGGATGGGTGTTAACGCGCGAATCATGATTTTTGATGAGCCAACTGCTGGTATTGACATTGCATCAAAATTTGAGATTTATAGTGAGCTTCGCCGCTTGGCTGATTCTGGAGTTGCAATTTTGATTTGCTCAACTGATTTTCAAGAGGTGGGACAAGTGTCAGATCGAGTCATTGTGATGCGTTCTGGAAATATTGTGGGCGAGGTAGAGGGGAGCAAAGCGACCGAAGGTCGCTTGCTAGAGATGGAGATGTCAAAATGAATGTGGATAATCGATCGCCACTGAAGCAACGAATTTTGAGATCTGATGGAGCGAGGTTTATGGCTCCGTTAATCGTGGCAATCATCGCGATCTCGTTGTACACCAACGGAGAAAACGGGAATTTCCTCGGTGGCGACAACTTGAAGAACATTCTTCTTCAAGTCTCTGTCCTAGGAATCATTGCGACCGGGCAGACTCTGCTCATTGCTGCTGGTCAATTAGATCTGTCTGTGGCCACGCTTGCTGCGTTGGCAGGAGTCATCGGGGCGACAAGAATTAATGACGGTGGGTCCGAATTATGGGCGGTCGTATTAGTTCTCTTGATTTGTGCGCTGTTTGGACTTCTGTGGGGAATCTTGGTGGCCGGGTTGAAGATTCCGCCTTTCATTCTGACTCTTGGTGGTACCAGTTTGTTCGCGTCGATTGCTTTGCGAATTTCAAAGAGCTCTCCAGTCCCAGCGAGAGAACGGTTTGAATGGTTGGGAAGGGCCAAAGTATTTGGAGTACAAACGCCGATTTGGTATTTCCTCATCGTGGTTGTGATTGCGGCCTTTGTCATGCGGTACACGCGATTTGGGCGTCACGTATACGCAACTGGTTCAAATGAGGAAGCCTCGTATCTGACTGGCATCCCGACTGCGCGGACAAAAGTTTTGTGTTTCGTTATCTCGAGCACCCTGGCTGGCTTCGCTGGGCTAGTGGCAATGGCTCGTATTTCTACTGGTGATCCACGTAATGGCTCCCAGTTGGCATTGCAGGCCATCGCGGCGGTTGTTTTGGGTGGAGGAACCCTCGCAGGCGGGCGCGGGTCACCAATTGGTACTTTTATCGGGGTAGTTCTTCTCGCAGTTGTCCAGTCGGCTTTGACTTTCAATAACGTTCAGACATTCTGGAACGATGCGGTCTTTGGATTGGTGCTCATATTTGCTGTCGTAGTGACGGCGATTGGTGATCTGCGACGCCGTCGTTTTGGGGCAAGGCCCATTTTGGCCTCGTTCATCAGAAGGAATGAGCCGGTTCAAGTGCCGAGTGAAAAGTGAGCTCTATTTAAGGTCTACGATCAACGTAGTAATGAGAAATCAAACACAGAGGGGAAAAAAAAATGACAGAAGAATTTTCACATATCGGTAGGCGTCGTTTCCTACAAGGAGCAGCAGCTGTCGCAATTGGCGGAGGCTTGATTGCAGCTTGTGGCGACGACGACGACAAGAGCACCGACGCTGCAGGCGATTCATCAACACCTGCAGTCACCGAGGCCGGATTGATTGGGCTCACGCTCAACGGTCTGAACGACTACACCAAGGGCGTCGCGACCGGCGTGTACAAAGCACTTGAAGGAACCGGTTACTCACTTGAAGTAGTTCAGGTCAACTACGACGCAGCTCAAGAATTAGCTGCAGCCGAAGCATTCCTTGCCAAGGGCGTCGTGGGTCTCGTCATTCAGCCAAACACAGTTGAATCAGCTGGAGCCGCTGCCGAAAAGGCAGTCGCTCAGGGTGTTCCGGCTGGAAACTGCATCTGGCCAGGCGCGAGTGCTTCTGACGAATTCTTCGTCGGAGTCGCCGAGCTTGACTCGGTTCAAGGTGGCCGATTGATCGGTGAATACTTGATCGCAAATGCGACACCAGGCAAGGTCTGCGTCGTTCAAGGAGTTGTCGGTCAGGGATTCTCTGAGCGCATCGATGAAGGCCTTGACGAAGTATTGAAGGACAGTGGTTTTGAAGTTGTTGTTCGCGAACAAGGCTTCTTCGACCGCACGCAGGCTGTCGGCGTTGTCGAGAATGCTTTCACCGCTCACCCCGATTTGGGAATCATCGTGGCTTACTCGGCCTCAATGTCGAATGGTATTTCACAGTGGCTCAAAGATCAGGGCAAGGACACCGTGTTGCACATCTCGTCCGATGCTGACGAAGAAATGATTGGTTGGATGAAGACTCCTTACCAATCAGCAACTCGTTACTACTCGTCGGCACAAACCGGTTTGATTGCTGCGAATGCCGTTTTGGCATCACTTCGCGGTGAGACACCCGAATTCCGTACGGTAGTTGAACAGGTCATGGCAACTTCAGCAACGATTGATTCAATCGTCGAAGCAAATCCATACATGTTTATGGAATTCAAGGACAAAGTACAAAACATCTAATTCAGATGTTGTCAAGCATTTTGATGCGTTGGGTGCCCCAGTCAATGGCGACTGGGTCACCCACGTATCTCTGTACGTAGACCTGATTTAAGAATTTGTCAAAAAGGAAAAAAATGGACACTGTTCCCGTCATCAATATCGCTCCATTCCTCAGTGGAACGCCCGAAGGCATTGCATCAGTTGCTAAAGAACTTGGTCGAGCCTGTGAAGAGATTGGATTTTTCCAGATCACTGGGTATGGGGTCTCCGAAGAATTCATTCAAGAGGTCTACGACATAAGTCGTAAGTTCTTCGATTTATCTGAAGAACAAAAGGCTTCTGCAGCGCAACCAGCACCAGACCAGGTTCGTGGATGGACGGCAGTAGGAAAAGAAGGCCTTTCGTATTCACTCGATGAGGCCGCCCCCGGAGATCTAAAAGAAAAAATGGACATGGGTCCATTCAATGTGGCCGACGATGAGTACCACCGAGGAGAAGCTGCTGGACCGCACTTTGCGCCGAATGTATGGCCAGAAGCGCTTCCCGAAATGCAAGCATTATGGGAACGTTATTTCGCAGAGATGAGCGAGGTATCGCGGCAAGTGATGAGGATATTTGCAGTTGCTCTGAACCTCAATATTGATTATTTCGAAGACAAAATCAATGAGCACATCAGTATGTTCCGAGCTGTGAACTACCCCGATCAGCCCACACCGCCGTTGCCAGGGCAGTTGCGTGCAGGCGCACATACGGATTATGGAAGCCTCACACTTCTCCGCCAAGAGCAGAGACCTGGCGGTTTACAAGTCATGACAAAGTCTGGTGAATGGTTCGATGTGCCTGTGATTAAAGGTGCTCTCGTTGTCAATATCGGAGATTTAATGTCCGAATGGACCAACGATCTTTGGGTTTCAACACTTCACCGTGTTGTTAACCCTCCTCGAGATGCCGCCAATGATTCTCGCCGTATTTCGTTAGTTTTCTTCCATCAACCAAACTATGACGCGATGATTTCGTGTCTACCAACTTGCTTGCAGCCCGGAGAAACTGCAAAACATGCTCCGATGTCATCTGGTGAGCATCTATTTTCAAAGTTTGTCAAGCAAGCAACTTTCGGACAAGGAATTGACAAGTGAAAGTTAGTATTTCTCTCGCGAGTTTTATCAGCGCTGATTTCGTCGGGCTATTTGATTTCTATTCAAAGACTTTTGATCTAAAAGAAGTTGAAGATTTGCGGAGCGAGATATTTCGTGGGGCAGATGCTTCTGGGGTGACCATCGGATTTTCTGCACCAGTTGTCTATGAAATGTTGAATATCCAAGAATGGGCCAACCCTCGTGGGACAACGCAGTATTTGACTTTTGAATGTGAAAGCGACCAGCACGTTGCAGACGCGACAGAACGAGCAATTGCTCATGGTGCGCGTCTTTTGCATGATCCTTATGAAACGTATTACGGCGCATATCAGTCAGTGTTAGCAGATCCCGACGGAAATGTGTTTCGTATCAACTATTTCCGACCAGCGTGACTGAGTCGGCTTCGCCCTCACGACCCGCACCAATTGACCCACTTTGGAATATGGCTGCCGCCTAGCGGCAACTCAACTCCAAAGTGGCGATTAATTACCGGTGTAGTGGGCGTCGGCGAGAGTGAGGACGTCGTCGATAATGGCGATTCCGGCGCACACATCTTCGTCGCTCGTCGTCAATGGCGGCACTACATGCATACGGTTGAAGTGGGTGAATGGCCACAAGCCTTGAGCCTTGCACGCACCAATCAATTCAGCCATCGGGGCGGCGGCGGGTCCGGCTGCGTTGAACGGCACCATAGGTTCGCGGGTCTCGCGGTTCTTGACTAATTCGATAGCCCAGAACACACCAACGCCACGCACATCACCCACGCTGGGGTGCTTGGCTTTTAACTTCTCTAGTTCGGGTCCGATGATGTCGCGACCAAGGTGGCGAGCATTCTCGATAATTCCTTCCTCTTCAAAAATGTTGATGCTCGCAACAGCCGAAGCACACGCAAGTGGGTGACCGCTGTAGGTGAGTCCACCTGGATATTGACGCTCACGGAAAGTATCAGCAATACGATCGCTGATGATGACTCCGCCGAGCGGCAGGTAACCCGAGTTCACACCTTTGGCGAAACAGATGAGGTCTGGTGCAACTTTCCAGTTATCAATTGCGAACCATTCACCGCATCGACCAAAGCCCGCCATCACTTCGTCGGCAATGAACACGATGCCGAATTCATCGCAGATCTCGCGCACGCCGGCCATGTAGCCAGGAGGCGGAACCAAGATTCCGTTTGTTCCAACAACACTTTCAAGCATGATGGCAGCAACTGTCTGTGGTCCTTCAACCATCAAGGTGTCGCGCAAGTGTTGTAGCGCACGTTGTGTTTCTTCAAGATCGTTACTGCTATGGAATGCTGAGCGATATGGGTA
>LFFB01000068.1 GCA_001510335.1 Actinobacteria bacterium casp-actino2
ATTTCTTGGCCGAGGCTCAAGACATCTTCCACATTGTTGATGCGCTTGCCGCCACCGAGCTTCGAGATGTGAATGAGTCCATCACGTCCCGGCAAGATGTTGACGAAGGCACCGAACTTGGTGATGCTCACAACGCGACCGTCGTAGATGGCTCCAAGTTCAGCCTTGGGCGGATCAACGATGGCCAAGATACGAGCCTTGGCATCTTCCATGCGCCAGCCTTCAACAGCAGCAATCGTCACGATGCCAACAACGCCGTCGTCGTCGACAGCAATGTCGGCGCCGGTCTCTTGCTGAATGGTGTTGATGACCTTGCCCTTCGGTCCGATGACTTCACCGATCTTGTCCATGGGGATGTTGATCGAGATGATCTTCGGAGCTGATTCAGCAACCGTGTCACGGCCCTTTGAAATCGCGGCGTTCATCACGTCGAGAATCTTGAGGCGAGCTTCTTTGGCCTGCTCGAGAGCAGCGGCCAAAACATCGGCGGGGATTCCGTCGATCTTGGTGTCGAGCTGCAATGCAGTCACGGCGTCGGCGGTTCCGGCCACTTTGAAGTCCATGTCACCGAAAGCATCTTCGGCTCCAAGAATGTCGGTGAGGCTAAGGTACTTACCTTCGGCGTAAATGAGTCCCATCGCGATACCAGCAACAGCGGCCTTGAGCGGCACACCGGCATCCATCAACGACAAGCTGCTTGAGCACACCGAAGCCATTGACGTCGAGCCGTTTGAGCTCATGACTTCACTGACCAAACGCAATGCGTAAGCAAACTCTTCTTGGCTCGGCACCACGGGCAACAATGCACGCTCGGCCAAAACACCGTGTCCGATTTCGCGACGCTTCGGCGAACCAACGCGACCAGTTTCACCATTGGCCCAAGGAGCCATGTTGTAATGGTGGATGTAACGCTTTTCGGTAATGGGCGACAAGGTGTCGAGCATCTGGTTCATGCGGGGCATGGCCAATGTCGTCACGTTCATCACTTGTGTTTCGCCACGCTGGAACAATCCAGAACCGTGTGCGGTGCGCAAGACGCCAACTTCGGCAGTCACTGCACGAAGATCGCGCGGTCCGCGACCGTCGATACGAATACCGTCTTCAACGATGCGCTTACGAACCAACTTCTTGGTGAGGCTGCGCACTGCTTCTTTGATTTCTTTGTCGCGTCCAGCAAACGGTGCGTCTGCTGAGCCAGCCAACTTTTCAACAGCAGCATTACCTGCAGCGTCGGTTGCGGCATTGCGATCGGCCTTGAGTGCAATCTTGACTGCATCGGCCAACAACGGTGTGGCGACAGCTTCAACGGCGGTCCACACATCGTCACCGTAATCAAGAACTGGTGTGTACTTGAGAGGTGTGATGGGTCCGCGAGTTGCGATGACCGAAGCCAACAACTGACGTTGCAAAGCGATTGATTCTTTGATGTACTGCTTTGAGGCATCAAGGCCACCAGCAAGAACAACTTCGTCAACCTTGGGTGCACCATTGGCGTAGTAGTCGAAACTCTTTTCGGTTCCGCCTGCTTCAACCATCATGATCGCAACGTCTCCGTTGTCGAGTTCACGACCGGCAACAACCAGTTCGAAAGTTCCCTCTTCGCCTTCGGCGTAGGTCGGGTGAGCAATCCACTTGCCGTCTTGGCTGTAACCAATACGAACTGCACCGATTGGGCCGTCGAACGGAATGCCGCTGATCATCAAAGCAGCCGAAGCAGCGTTGATGCTGAGCACGTCGTGCGGGTTGACCTGATCGGCACCCAAGATGGTGAGCACGATCTGAACTTCGTTACGGAAGCCATCGGGGAACGCTGGCCGCAACGGACGGTCGGTGAGACGGCAGGTCAAAATTGCTGCTTCGCTCGGACGACCTTCACGGCGGAAGAATGCACCTGGAATTTTGCCAGCGGCATAGGCACGTTCTTCAACGTCAACGGTGAGTGGGAAAAAGTCAATGCCCGGACGGACATCTTTGGCGGCGTTTGCAGTGGCGAGCACAATGCTGTTCCCAATACTGGCAACAACAGCTCCCTGGCTTTGAAGAGCCAGTTTTCCTGTTTCAAACGTCAGGGTCTTATCGGTTCCCCCAATGGGACCCGACACTCGAATGGCATCGGCCATGGCGAGCTCCTTTCGCGCAACCTCGGCTCCTTGCCGGATTGCATATGGAGCAGCGGGTCGGTTCCCAGTCGGCTAAGTCGGCACCTCGGTGACGGCCACGGCGACTGACAACCAAACCTTCACTGCCCGGTTTGTTTGTTTTTTTGTCTTACTTTTAGCTCGTGCGGTTGAGGCCGCGTCTCAGCGACGCAGACCCAACTTGGCAATAATCTCGCGGTAACGCTCGACGTTGCGACCTTTGACGTAGTCGAGAAGACGACGACGACGACCGACCATCATCAACAATCCACGACGACTGTGGTGGTCGTGCTTGTGAGTCTTGAGGTGTTCGGTGAGATGATTAATGCGCTCAGACAAGAGAGCAATTTGCACTTCAGGCGAACCGGTGTCGGTGCCATGAGTACGGTGTTCGGTAATGGTTTCAATCTTGGGGACGCCAACCATGGCTAATCCTGCCTTCCGTTTATAGATGACTCGGAGGTCGCGGCCCGTCGGGTGACGAACTCGCATCAGGCCAGAGAATGAACCCCAACCGACCTCAAAAGCCTACGGGGCTGGGGTCGGGCTTCCACCCGAAGCGATTATTCGCCGATGATGGCGTCAATAAACAAGGTGCCGTCAACAATGTCGGCCTTGGTGTAGTTGATGTAACCCCGGTTGGTGTTGCCGGCCGTGGCCCGATATTTACCATCGGATGACTCTTCAATGGTGAATTCAGCCGAGAAAACGCAGGATTCGTCGAGGTCAACTCCCCCGTCGAGGGAACCAAAGCCCAGTAAGTTGCCGCCGCCATCAATGATTTCGGCCTCGGCAAAAGGAATGTCGGAATAGCCCGTGTCAGAGAAATCGGCGCAGTAGTCGGTGGTCACGACCTCGACGGTGTAGCTCACATTGACCATTTTGGGCTTGGAGTCGGAATTGCCAAAGATCTGCCAGGCTCCGATACCCGCACCGACCAGCACCAAGGCAACAACGAGTGCGACGAGACCGTTCTTTGACGAAGCTGGTGCCAGCGTTGGTGGGAAGGTCGCCGAAGGCGCTGTGAAGGAAGTTGGCGGAGGTGGCGGCGGAATTGATCCGCTGGCTTCGTGGGCGGCCATCCGGTTCAAGATGTCTTGTTTCATCAGATCGAACTCGGCGGCGGTGACTGTGCCCTTTTCTTTGAGCTCTTGCAACTTGGCCAATTCGTCAATCAGGTGTTCCACAAAATCTGCTTTCAAAGAGAACAAAGAAACCGATCGTCATCAACAGGTAACTGAACGGTCAGTAGAGACAAATTACCAACCCTGCGAGGCTTTGGATAGGGGAATGAGTCAAGAGCTGAAGTCTCACTTTTTCGCAGCCTCAAGTACTATTCAACATCATGTTCACCGGAATTGTTGAAGAGCTCGGAACCGTCATTGACAGCCGACCGGTCACCACCGAATGGGGTGCCGGGGTGCGCCTGCGAATCGCCGCCTCGACAGTTCTCGAAGGTTCGGGCCTTGGGGCGTCGATTGCCGTGAATGGGTGCTGCCTCACTTTGGTCGACCAAGGGACCGACGCCGGCAGTTCATGGTGGGACACCGATGTCAGCCGAGAGACCCTCGACCGCACCACTGTTGGCGCGATGAACGTCGGCGACCGGGTCAATCTTGAACGACCAATGGCTTTGGGCGATCGCCTGGGTGGGCACATGGTTCTTGGACATGTCGATGGTGTCGGCGAAGTGGTGTCACCGGCCCCCGACTTGGTGGTGCGGGTCCCCCACACGATGATGCGCTATCTCGTGGAAAAAGGTTCGGTCACAGTCGACGGAATTTCGCTGACAGCATTCGACATCACCGACGACACGTTTCGTGTTGCCGTGATTCCGCATACTGCTCAAGTGACAACGCTGGGTTTTCGTCCGAGTGGATCAAAAGTCAATCTCGAAATGGATGTACTGGCCAAGCACATTGAACGGCTTGTCGAGCCGTACAAGAAATAATGCTCGAAGAAATACCGCTACGAGAGTTCTTCGATACGGGCTTTTGAATCAAGAGCCGCCGAACGATAAATACCTGTTGCCATGAACGAAGTTTCGATCTTGCGGCGTTCGGTATAAATAGCAGCGCGAATTTCGTGAATGCGTTTTGAATCTGCAGCTGCAGTTGCTGCCATTTCGATGAGATGACACGCCAAACGGAAATCACCGGCATTGGCCAACTCTTCTGCGCGAGATGCAAGAGCCTCTGCCCCACCGGCGAGTGCTGCCATTTCAGTTGATAGTGCAACTTCGGTTGCCGGCTTGAGGTTGGCGGGGTTTCCGTCGTACCAACCGCCATACAAACGCCACAAGTTACGCACCACAAATTCGGGTTCGTCGTACGTGGGTTTCAAGAATGGCTTATCAGCAAGTTCTTTTGGCAAACGCACTTGGTGAATCACATCGTCAAGGCGTGCACCACTATTCATTAATGCCAAAGTCTGTTCGTGTAGTGATTCAAGTGCTGCGGCAGTATCGGTGAGCACCATTCCAACTCGTTCTTTTCCGCCGATTGCCATGCCGTGTGCTGGCAACATCAATTCGGGTTGCTTGGCGGCCATGGCGCGTAACGCAAAGGCCCATTCCCAGGCGAAGCGTTGCACCTTTTGCGGATTGCCCGCATTGGGGAACTGCCAAATGAATAAGTCGCCAACGCATACGGCTTTTGAATCAGGAACCCAGGCCCACGTGTGGTCGTCGGTTTCGCCGCGGGCGTGATGAAGTTCAAATGATCGGCCGCCAACATTGAGTGTTGTCTCGGATCGGAATGTGGTGTCGGGATACACGAAGTCGCTCGGGAACATGGGTCCGGGTAAACGGAACTGACGCATGTTGATGTAGCCGTTGTAGCCGTTCGTCAATTTGTAACGATCGAATCGGTCAACGACAGCCTCGTGTGCGACGTACTGAATGGGTTGATCGGCGCGCTTTGTTGCGTCGGCGTTGAAGGCACCAGCGCCACCAACATGGTCGGTGTGGCCATGGGTGTAGACCGCAGTATTGACTCGATCGTTTGACCATGAGCGAAGGCTGGCGACGACACTCTTGGCTGCCATGCCGTGCGAAACGTCGAACAATGTGAGTCCATCGTCGGTGTTGAAGACGACGACGTTGCTAAATGATTCGATCACGCCGATGCCTGGTGCGACCTCTTCAACCGGAGTTGCGTCGACGGTGACTTTCAGTCCGATTGGTGCTGCGTCGGTTCCGTCAACGATGCGGGCCGAACGTTCAAGCATTGATGTCATACTTCAAAACTATGTGTTTCTGGTGAGAGTTTTTACCTATTTTGAGTAATTATCCTCACCAGAAGCACGGGATTAGATGAGTATGGAGCGGTCGAAAGAGGCGCTGAAGTCGTACGCGAATCCTATGGTAATGACACTCCTAAAGCCCCGAACACAGCGCGCATGTACTGCTCGCCACGGGCGTCACCGATCACTCCGGTTTCACCAACATCCATTCGATTCATCATGTAAGCAATGCTCATCTTGCGTTCGGTGTCGATCACAATCAACGAGCCTCCCCAACCACCCCAGAAACACACCTTTCCTTCCGGGATATACGGGATCGAAGCTGGTTGCGGCAAGGCGTAGCCAATTCCGAACCGCAAGGGCAAACCAAGAACGAGATCGGGATTGTCTGATTGACGTCGGAATATCAATTCAATTGTCTCTGGAGAGAGGAACTTCTTTCCATCAACTGAACCACCATTCGCAACGATCGATTGGATGCGCGCGACTGATCGGGCATTGCCGTGACCATTAGCGCCAGGAATTTCTGCTTTACGCCAACCAGTTGTCGCCGAATACGTTGCATCCATCGGAGGAGGTCCGGTGAACGTTTTGATCATCGGACTATTCATATCGAGTCCCGCAAGATCCACCGGAATCGGCGGTGGCGGAATCACCGGAGACACCCGACCGAATTCAGATTCGGCTAAACCAATATGAAAATCCGCGCCCAAAGGCTGCGCAATTTCTTCTTTGAAAAAGGTACCCAATGACTTTCCGCTCACGCGACGAACGACTTCACCGACGAGGTGGCCGTAGTTCAGCATGTGATAGCCCGAAGCAGTGCCGGGTTCCCACCAAGGAGCCTGACCAGCCAAACGATCGACAGCATCATCCCAATCAAGGATGTCTTCAATGACAACGGGCTGATCCCAACCTGAAACTCCCGAAGTATGCGACATAATATGCCGCACCAAAACATTCTCCTTACCATTTTGAGCAAACTCGGGCCAATACTTGGCGACTGGTTGATCAACATCGACCGAACCGCGCTCGACTAAAAGAAGCATGCTCAACGCCGCCATCGTTTTGGTTGTCGACCAAACGTTGACGATGGTGTCGGCCTGCCATTCAGCACTACGCGTTTCGTCAACCCAACCTCCCCACATGTCAACGACCATCTCGCCGTTAATCGTCACAGCAATTGAGGCACCGACATCTCGTCCAGAAGCGATGTTTGCCTCAAGTGCGGCCTGAACATTGGCGAATTTAGGATCGCACATTCCTCGAACTAGTGAACTATTTGTTGATGTCATGTCATTCCCTCTGTTTTGTAGATCCCATGTAGTTTGACTCCAAGAACTGCCGCTGGTTTTGCAGAGCATTTGCCGTTCCCGAAAAAGTGAGTTCCCCTCGATTGAGCACATAAGCGCGACTAGACGACTTGAGAGCCAAATGGACATGTTGCTCAACGAGTAACACCCCGACCCCACGATCAGCAGCAAATTGTGTGAGTACTGGCAACATGCGTTGGAAAATGATGGGGGCTAATCCCATACTCATTTCGTCGATCAACATGAGTTTCGGATCAGCAATAAAGCGACAACCCAACGACAACATTTGTTGCTCTCCACCCGACAGCAATCCGGCTTTGCGTTCAACCAAAGGTTTTAAGGCTGGAAAATACTCAAATACCTCTTCAACCTTGACTGCGCCACCTTGACGTTTGTACAGACGCAAATTTTCTGCGACGGTGAGCTGATAAAAAATGCCTCGATTTTCGGGCAGCAGTGATAATCCTTGTCGCACAATCTGATGAGTTGACAATCCGGTCACCAGTCGATCATTGAGAAACACCGTCCCGTTGATTGCTGGCAACAGACCAGCGATTGTATGCAACAAAGTGGTCTTACCAGCTCCGTTGGCACCCAACAACGCGACAACTTCACCACTCTCAACCATGAGATTGACGTCGTGAACAACAGCGACGCCGTTATGACCTGTCGTCAAAGAGTTGACTTGAAGAAGGGTCACGACTCCACCTCGCTTGTCGCTCCCAAGTAAGCCTCAATAACTCCTGGATCTTTCTGAATCTGTTCTGGACTTCCAGAAGCAATCAGTCTTCCGAAGTCAAGTACAAAGATTCGATCACAAACCTCAAGAACTAAATCCATGTCGTGATCAACAAGCAAAACCGCGGTACCTGATTGAGCAATGTCAACAATTCGCGCACCAAGCGACTGTGTCTCTGACGAACTTAACCCAGCGGCTGGCTCATCAAGCATCAGCAACTTTGGTTGGGCGACCAAGGCTCGAGCAACTCCGAGTAATTTCTGTTGTCCAAGTGAAAGTTCAGTTGTATCAGTTCTACTACCTACATTTAGTCCGACTGCTTGCAGTGCGGCATCAACTTGAATTTTTCGTTTTTCCTTAGTGGGCATAATTAAGTCTTGAACGACGCTAGAGATTGTTGAGTCTTCAAGAGCGACAAGAACATTGTCGCTGATGGAGATATCTGTGAACAGTTCGACTGATTGCCAGGTACGCCTTAAGCCAAGCCGAGCAATTTCGTGAGGCGCCACCCCACGAATCTCTCGGCCATCAAATTGAATCACCCCTTCGAAATGCGTAAATCCGGTCACCGCATCAATGAATGTTGTCTTTCCAGCACCATTCGGACCGATTAAACCGACGATCTCGCCTTTCCGTACGTCGAGATCGACATTTCCAACCGCAGTTAGTCCACCGTATTTGACCGTAAAGCCAGAGATCTGAAGAACTGACTCAGCATTGCTGAGATCGCGTTTGATTGGCTGGGATGCGATTCTCACAACATCGGGCGACGCTGATTCGTTGGATTTATCTTGAGTTTTACCTCGGTGGCGAAGTGCTGCGAATCTCTCGGCTGTACGTCCCGCTATTCCCTGAGGATTGAAGATTGCGGTAAGAATTAGGGCAACTCCCGCGATCAGGGTGTAACTCTGTCCGAGTTCAATATTGCGATCCAAAATTACAAACGTCAGTCCCAACGGGGCCGATAATCCTGCGACTAATGCACCGCCCACCGAAGTGATGCCACCGAGATAAGCGAAGGCCATAAAACTGAGGCTCACAAATACCGTGAAACTCTCAGCCGACAATTGACCACGGCTGTAACCAATGAAGCAGCCTCCCATTCCAGCAAGACCTGAGGCAATAGCAAAAGCCAACAATTTGCTTGCAGCAACACTGATACCTACCGATGCGGCAGCTCGCTCATTTGAACGTACTGCCAATAAGCGTCGGCCAGTACCGCTACGAATCAGGTTGGTAACCATAATGCATGCCAGTGTCGCAAACACAACGACCAAAATTCCAAAGCTCAAACGGGCAATATTGCGACCTTCTCGCACCCCAAGGTCTAATCCGAAAAGTGAGGGCTTTGAAATGATGCTTCCAGATGATGAAACAAAGTTGCTGTTTCTAAAAACGAATTTTTCAAGTGCTAGTCCACTTGCGAGAGTCACTACTGCCAATTGGGTTCCACGAATACGAAGTGCCGGTATTCCAACCGTGACACCAACCAATATTGAAACCAATACAGAAAGGAATAAACCAATCGGAAAATTCAGTCCAGAGACTGAACAAAACTTTGATAACGCGAACCCAGCCGTTCCAGCAATACCTGCCTGAGCAAGTGAAATTTGCCCAACGAGCCCCGTCAGCACCACGAGTGACAACATGATCATTGACACGATCAAGCTCGTCATTAAACCAAAGCGATATCCCCCGCTCAGCAATGCCATCAAGCCGATCGCCACGAGACCACACAAAAACATGTAGCGCGTTTGAATTGTTGGTTGTCGCACTGGAGGTAATTGATCAACCCTCAAAGATCCTCGATCAGGAAGAGATTGACCAAGTAAAAAAAGGGCTAAGACAATAACTAAGAACGGAACGGCATCGGTGAAACCGGTCCTCGCCCAATCAGGCCACCAACTTTTTGTGGTGAGGTATTGCACCATCGACTGAAAAGAACCAAGGCCAAGCCCAGCAACGAGCGTCACTGAAACCGACCGCAATCGACCAATCAAACTGGCCGCCAAAGCAGGAACAATGGCAAAAATATAGGTACCAGGATTCAGACTTGACAGTGGTCCAGCAAGTATCACGACGAAACTCGTCACCACTCCCGAAATCAACCACGTGAAACCAGCCAAAACTTGCGGCGAGTAACCAGCCAATGAAACCGTTGATTCACTTTCGGCTGCACCACGAGTCGCTAGTCCCATGCGGGTGAACCGAAGGTAGCCCCAGAGCAATAACCCAATGACTGCAACGATAAGTGAAAGCCAAAGTCGATCCCGAGGAAATGTGACGCTTGAAAATGTGACTGTTTCGTTCGGAAGAATCGGAGTCATAACTCGCGGGTCACTGCCAAAGTGCATCAAAATCAGCGACTGAACAACGATAAGAATTCCAACGGACGAGACAACTCGAGCCAGTACTGGCGCATTACGAAGGGGTCGAAAAACCAAGAAGTGCACCCCAAGCGAAAGGGCAGTAGACGACAAAAGGGCGATCAGCAAACAAAAAAGAAATGGAGGGTTGCTCATTAAGTGAAGAGAGTGAGGGACCACGACAATTGGCAGAACCAGATCGCCAGTTTTTCTCAATTCATCAAAGACGTACACGCTCCACACAGCCAGAGCACCAGCTGCAAAATTGATAATTCCCGTTCCACGAAAACCAACAACAACCCCAATTCCAAGTGCGGCGTACAAAGCTCCGGCACCGAGACCAATGAGTGCGAATAGGAGAAGTTGTGTCATCTGGATCACCCGGGTCGATCATCAATTATCTGTAGATTAAAACGTCTAAGTCGCGTGGGGTGCCCCGAGCATTGCCCGAGACACCCCGACAACTTATTTTCTATTTCTAAACAACAGACTTTTCGGGTTCAGTTAACGAGCCCAGCCATGTCCTTAAAATCACTGACGATTTCGCGGACCAATTTTCCGTCGGCAGCCTTTTCAATCTTGAATACAGCCAAAGTTGAATGGCACGCTGAAGGCGAATCGGCCCAGAGAGCTTCTCCGCAGTGCAAGTCGGGACCGAAGTAACCAGGGAACACTTGGCTCACGATGGTTGACTTCACCGTTTCTCCATTGACCTCTTGGTCATTCGGAATTGCCTGAAGAATTTCTCGAATCTCCATCCAGCCGCCATAAGAGGCTGGGGCAAAACCATTGATTAAGTCTTCATGTCCAGCTGCCGTCATGTCGGCTGAATACTTGTCAAGACGAGCCTGAATCTCGGCAGGAGCATCGTCGTACGACAGCGGCGACCAGTAGTCAGCTTGGTTGTATGTACCAACTGCCAAGTCTGGAAGAATATTCAAGTACACGTTGCATGATCCTGCGAAAACCGCGCCCGTAAATCCAACCGAACCTGCAGCACTAACGAGTCCGATGCAGTCAACCTCAGTCAAAATTCCGGACACTGCTTCGACACCATCGGCCTGCAACGTTGCCACGGCCGTCGTCCAGTCGGGGGTGGTCGCATCGACGTAGACCGGAGTCAAATCAAGACCCAAAATTTCGGCGTAGCTTTCAATCTTTGACTGGTAGGCCTTACCTGCTGGGTTGTCAGCAAAAATCATTCCGACTTTGGTGTATCCAAGATCCTTGAATGTCTGCAATGGTCCAACAAAGAATGCTCCAGACGCCGCATGCAAAATGAACGAGTTGGCATTGCTTTCTTGGACGGGACCCCAACCGTTTGTAGTGATGTAGGGAATTCCCGCTTCATCGTAAATTGGGTTTGCGGCATCGGATGCCACATCAAGACCCGTATAGGCAATTGCCACGTTTTCTTCAATCAATTTATTTGCACAGTTAATGGATCCCTCAGGCGATGCATCGGCGTCACAAGAGACAATTTCAATCTTCGCACCATTGATTCCGCCGTCAGCGTTAATCGCGCTAATAGCGACTTCGGCGCCTGTGCGAATTTCGGGGAGCAACGCATCATTGTTAACGATTCCAACCTTGATGGTTTGTCCGTCACGATTGCCC
>LFFB01000069.1 GCA_001510335.1 Actinobacteria bacterium casp-actino2
CGCGGAGCGGTTCGCTGAGTGACAAAGGTTCGGCGGCAAAGCGCAATGCTTCGGTGACCTTGTCTTCAGGCATTTCAACTTCGACAGCGAGTTCACGCAATGTTGGCTGACGACCAAACTTCAGTTCCAGGCGTGAGCGGGCCTTCTGGAGACGAGCAAGCGTGTCTCCGGCGTGGACTGGGAGGCGAATGGTGCGGCCAGTGTTGGCAATACCACGAGTAATCGCCTGACGAATCCACCACGTGGCATACGTCGAGAATTTGAATCCCTTGCGCCAGTCGAATTTTTCGACGGCGTGCATGAGACCGAGGTTGCCCTCTTGGATGAGGTCGAGCAAGGGGAGACCGGAAGCCTGGTACTTCTTGGCAATCGAGACCACCAAACGAAGGTTGGATTGCACGAACGAACGCTCGGCATTTTCACCATCTTTGATGAGGTTGCGCAGTTCGCGCTTCTTGGCAGGCGTGAGTGCCTTACCTTCATTTACTTCAGATTCTTCTTTAGCGGCCTTGCCAGCTTCGATCTGCTTGGCGAGACGAACTTCGTCATCTTTGGTGAGCAATGTGTATTGCCCGATGTCTGATAAGTAAAGACGGACGAGGTCTTCTTCATCACGATCAACGCGATCCTTGGCCACTTAAGAACCCCACTTCTCCCGAAATTGCAGTAGTGGCGAGAACGATACCGACCACAATCGCTGACACAACCGCCGACGCAAAGTTCTCCATAAAAGTGTGAAAATATTGGCTGCCATGACACCGGGATTTATTGTCGGTAACCTGAAGAAATAACGATTTTGTGAGGTTTTTCTCGTCCGATCGTGTACGCAAAAAGGAGAAATGCTATGTCTAATCCACTGCTCAATGAGAAGCGTCTTGAACAAGCTGCGACCGCCAACGATTCTGGATGGGCGGCACCTGACCAGTCGACTCGTCAAGGAAATACTGGTGCGGTTAACGATGGACCGACAACACCGTGGGTGCCTACTGGTCGCACGATGACCGTTGCTGGTACAGCGAGTGCGACTGCTGTGCTGTTCCTTCTTTTACTTGCTGCGGCAGTTGTTGGTTGGCTCGGAGTGGATGCGCCGCAAGGCGAGGTGTACAAATTCCCGGCATACGCCATTGGTGGATTGTTGGTCGGATTTGCTTTAGCAATTTTCTTGGCATTCAAACCGCACCTCGCCAAGTTCTTGGCTCCGGTGTACGCGATTGCCGAAGGTTTATTTGTTGGTGCAATTAGCAAAGCGTATGAGACGTACTACGACGGCATCGTGGTACAAGCCGCTGGTGCAACCATTGGTGTCTTTGTAGTGATGTTGGCGATGTACAGCCTGCGCATCATTAAAGTGACCGATCGTTTTCGTCGAATCGTGATTGGCGCCACCATGGGAGTCGTCTTGTTTTATGGCGTTTCTTTGTTGATGAGCCTGTTCGGTGCAACGCCACCATTCATTCAGTCAACAAGTCTCTTCGGCATCGGATTTAGTTTCTTAGTTGCTGGCTTGGCCGCATTTAACTTGGCTCTCGACTTTGATTTCATTGAGCGTGGATCCAAGCAAGGAATGCCCGAGTCAACAGAGTGGTACGCGGCTTTCGGACTCTTGGTCACGGTGGTGTGGCTCTATCTCGAAATTTTGCGACTGCTGTCTAAACTCCGCGAACGGTGACAGAAACAAAAATGAGCGACGATCTTGATCGTCGCTCGGTAGTTATCTTCATTGCCGCACTTATCAGTTTGTGGTTTGGTCGATTCGGCATTCGTTACATGCCGGACACCACAACGCGTTTGGCTGAAATGTGTTGGTGGGCAGGAACCCAGATAGTGAGCTATCTGATAGTGCCGATGATCGTTGTTCGATTCATCGGCATGAAGCCAATTGATATTGGTTGGAAGTTTCGGGGTACGTCGGGTCACTGGAAGTACTACGCGATCTTGCTGGCGATTGCGGTTCCGTTTGTTGTAGTCGCCAGTACGACCACCGAGTTTCAAGAGCGTTATCCACTATTCGAAGTATTTCGTGGCCAGGAAGGTGCCTGGTCGGACCTACGTATTTGGTGGATCTTTTATGTGTTGCAGTTCGTTGCCGTCGAAACTTTCTTTCGCGGATTTCTCGTTTTGGGTTTAGCGAAGCGATTTGGCCAGGCATCAATTTTCATCGCGACGATTCCGTATTTGATGATCCATTTCTCTAAACCATCAGTTGAAGCATTGGCAGCGATCGTCGGTGGAATCGTGATGGGTTACCTGGCGTACCGCACTAAAAGTGTGTGGTGGGGTATTGCTCTGCATGTCTCGGTTGCGGCGCTCATGGATTTTCTATCGTTAGGGCGGAAAGGTTTTATCTGGTGAGCAGGGTTCCGCAAGAAGCAATCGCCGTTGGTATCGCTGGGGCGTTACTAGGTGGCATCACCGGTCAAATCGTGGGTTTCCCAGTTTTAGGGACAGCAATTGGTGCAGTCAGTGGAGCGGTCGCAGGTGCACGTCGTATGTACGACTGGAAATCACCCCGTGGAATCGGTGCGTTTGTTCTCGACCACACGTGGGCGTTGGCAACCACGAGCGCAGCGGTCATCGCGACCGGAGTTAATGCGGCAACGGGTGCGCAGATTGATGAATCTTTGACGACTCGACAGAATCGAATGACCTTTGAGAAGGGTTTAGTTTTGCGCCGAGGTTTCGCAGTGACGTTTGGTTATGTGATCAACGGTGCAGCTGATCGAGACGGAACAATGAGCGAACGTCGTCGCAAGTTAGTCACCGATCATGAAGATCAACATGTGTGGCAAGCGCGAATGTTTGGACCGATTTATCCGGTGGTCTATGCCGGCTGGTTTGCGATTGGCTCAATTGTTGCAACGATGAAGTGGCTTGTGGCTGGACGCAAAACAAAGTTGATCGAAGACGTTGACACGACGGCCTACTATCGCAATCCATTTGAATGGCATGCGTATTCATGTGATGACAATTGGCCGCCTCACGGAGTTGATGCAACCAAGGTATGGGCGCAACCCTTTAGAGGGTCTTCAAGAACCCCATCAACGCCGCGTTGAATTCATCGGGTATTTCTTGCTGAGTCCAGTGACCAGCGCCCGGAATAATCACACTGCCCTTGTAGTTAGGCGTCATGCCGTTCACTGCATCAAGCGTGTCTAGGCGTGACGCAATCACGCCATCTTTGTCTCCGCCGATAAAGAATGTGGGCATTGAAATACGATCAACCGGAATGTCCTTGAGCACTTCGTAGTTGGCATCAAGATTGCGATACCAACTCACTGGTCCAAAGAATCCGCTGTTCGTGAATTGTTTGACGTAGTAATCGAGATCGTCTTGGGTTAACCAGGCTGGTAGATGGGTGGGTACATCTTTGAACATGTCCAAGAAACCAGTGCCAGCCATTGGGGGGAGTTCAGCGGGATCGGTGGGACCCGGCTTGTACATCGCACCAGAAGCTGCCCACATGAACTGATGCATCGTGTGGCGAATATCGGCACCAAGTTCTTTCTCGGCTGGACCAACTTCTTGGAAGTACAACATGTAGAAGAAGCGATCGGTGAACATCATTTTGAAAAGTTCAGTGGGCTTCATCGGCCATGGTGTGAACGGAACACTCACTGCACAAATGGCATTCACGCGATCGGGGTGTAAACGTCCGGCTTCCCACACCACCAATGCTCCCCAGTCGTGACCAATAAAGGTTGCGTCCGCATGACCAGTGGCATCGAGCAATCCAACTAAGTCGCCGGTGAGATCTTGCACGCCGTAGTCGGTGACATTCTTTGGTGACGACGAAAAGCCATAGCCACGTTGATCGGGAGCAAGTACGTGATAGCCAGCATCAGCAAGCGGCTGAATTTGGTGACGCCACGAATGTGCCGACTCTGGAAAACCGTGACTCAAGATGACACAGGGACCGTTGGGATCTCCGGCTTCAGTAACAACAAGATCGACGCCGTTGGTGCGAATAGTGCGCTGCTGAATACTGTGGCTCATTGCCCCATAGTAGGCAAGAAGTTGAGAGGAAAGAGAGGTGAGTCAGGCGGGGTTGCGGCGAGCCAACGGGTTGGCCTCGAGCACTGCATCGGGCAAAGGCTGCCCGCTGATTTCATCAACCCAGTAAGTACCCGCATCAAGGCGGCTCAAGGCAATCTCAACATCGGCCAAATCGCGCTCAATGGCGTCGAGGTCGATGAGTGTTGTTGATTCTTCGTTGGTTGATTCCGGCGAGGACATGGGCTCAGAGTAGTCGGCAGATAGTGTTTCAATCCATGTCCACAACATTCCCCCCTTTCGACGGATCCGCCCCCAAGTGCCAGAAGTTCTCTTCTGAGCCCGAAATGGGGATCGACGTCACCAAGCGTTATACCGCCACCATGGAAACCTCGATGGGGACTCTGGTGATTGCCCTCGACGCCATCAAGGCACCTCGTACCGTGAACAGCTTCATTTTCTTGGCGCTGAATCACTATTACGACGGCATCATCTTCCACCGCATCATTCAGGGTTTTGTTTGCCAAGGTGGCGACCCGACCGGCACGGGTATGGGCGGACCTGGTTACAAGTTCGCTGATGAATTGCCCAAGCCTGGTCAGTATCAGATCGGTTCATTGGCAATGGCCAATGCCGGACCCAACACCAATGGTTCGCAGTTCTTCTTGATCAGTGGCCCGAGTGGTGTCAGCTTGCCGCCCGCTTACGCGTTGTTTGGTCAGGTAGTGAAGGGCCTCGAAGTTGTTGAGGCTATGCAAAATGTTCCGACGGCACGCGGCGATCGCCCCGTGACCGACGTGGTGATTAAGTCGGTCACCATCACTGTCGCTGACTGATCAACAATTCAGTTCCAACATACATGACATCGCGAGTGGTCCAACTCAGTGCGTCGCAAGCGCGCCGCATTGCGTTGGGAGCGCAGGGATTTGCTCAGCCCCGCCCAACTGGACGAACTGACCGCCGTCATTTACGCAAAGTTCTCGACCACATCGGACTGATTCAAATTGATTCGGTCAATGTGTTGGTGCGCAGTCAAGAGTTGCCATTGTTCTCGCGACTTGGTGATCATCCGCGCGATTTCATTTCTGCTGCAACGAGAGACGGAGAACTTTTCGAGTATTGGGGACATGAAGCCGCTCACGTACGTACCGAACATCACCGACTGTGGCGTTGGAAAATGGAACAGTCGCTTGAGGGACCCTGGCGCAGCGCCGAACAACTCTTAAAGCAGCATCCGAAATATGTTGAAGAAATCTTTCAACGTGTTGTCGCCGAAGGGCCTTTGGCTGCGGGCGAATTATCAGAGCGAACCGAGAGAAAGGGCCAATGGTGGGACTGGGATCAAGCGAAGTTGGCTCTGGAGTATTTGTTCATGTGCGGGCGGATCACTGCGACACGCCGGCCAAACGACTTTGCTCGGCTATACGACTTGCCTGAGCGTGTTATACCCACTCAACATCTGCAGGCACCAACACCAAGCATTCATGATGCGCAGCGTGAACTTCTTGAAATGGGCGCTCGCTCGTTAGGCATTGCAACTGCCAAAGATATTGCGGACTATTTTCGTTTGAAGCCGGCAGTGGCGCAACCACGAATCAACGAACTCATTGAAGGTGGCCAATTGGAGCCAGCATCTATTGAGGACTCCAAGGAGAAGTGGTTTCTTCATCGAGATGTGCGCTCGCCCCGATCAGTGAATGCTCAAGCACTTTTGTCAATGTTTGATCCAGTGGTTTGGAATCGACCACGCGCTGAAAATCTTTTTGATTTTCACTACCGCATTGAGATTTATACACCGGCTGCGAAACGTAAATATGGCTACTACGTTTTGCCGTTCTTGTTCGGTGATCGTCTCGTGGCGCGCGTTGATCTCAAAGCCGATCGTCACAACAACACATTGTTGGTCCCGGGGATTTTCTCTGAAACACACGCTCACAAGAAGCAAGTGGCAGAGGCCCTCGTGGACGAGTTGCGTTTGATGGCCCAATGGCTACAACTTGGAACGATCAAAGTTGGCGATAAAGGCGATTTATCAAGTGCAGTTCGTAAGTCGCTGAGCGCGCTATCTCGTTAGTCTGAAAGTATGAGTCGTCCACTGATTGCAGTCGCCGGTCGTATCGCCGCTGCTGGTCGTGTATCTCGCAGCGAGATTTCTTTTGCGGGCCGCGTGTATCTAGATGCCGTTTTGCGGGCCGGAGGCGAGCCACTTACGTTGACGCCTCGCGAGATAAGCCATGAACAAGCAGTTGAACTGTTGTCGGGCTTCGGAGCATTGGTGTTGATGGGCGGAGCAGATGTTGACCCGCATCTTTATGGACAACATCGTCAACCGCATGTCTATGGCGTAAATCACGAACAAGACAAATTTGAAATTGCGTTGGTGCACGCGGCAATTAAGTTAGAGCTGCCAACGTTGGCAATATGCCGCGGAATTCAAGTTGTCAACGTTGCGCTTGGTGGAACATTGATTCAACACATCGGTGACATTGACACAAGTGAATTGAAAGTGGTTGTTGAACATGCGCCAGGGAAATTTCCAGCCGGCCAAGATTATGCAGTGCATGATGTTGAAATATCTCCACGGACCAAATTGTCAAAAGCATTAGGAACAACCACTGCGCGAGTTGCATCATTTCATCATCAAGGTATTGATGAAATCGGCAAGGGCCTCAAAGTGGTGGCGCGATCAGCTGATGGCCTAGTTGAAGGTCTCGAACACAGTGGGACGGGGCAGTGGTTGATCGGTGTGCAATGGCATCCCGAAGACACCGCGACAACTGATCTGCATCAACAAGCGCTTTATAACGCGCTTATTGCTCAGACGGAGTAAAGGAAATGGGCTGTAACGCCCAGCGCAGAGTTTTGGTCAATGCTTGGGCAGCTGGTCGTACTACTGCTCGTTCGCTGACTGGCAGCCATGGAAGGCGTAGAGGGAGACGTGTCCATAACGGCATGAGTGAAATCGCAGCAGCACCAAGTAGTCCGTAAATGGGTCGTTGATAAATCGGTAACGGAGGAGTGAGCAGCAAATAGCGTGCGGCGTCGCGAGCTGGTGCAGAGGTGCGAAGTTCGGGTCGATACGCCGCGATCTGCTCCTCAAGTTCGGCGACAGAAGTCGGTGGATCAATGACACCGAGGGCTGACGCAATGCGCGACATGTCGAGTACATAGCCATCGCGTTGTTCGGGGGATAGTTCAATCTCACCAAACTTGGCATGTGCCGCTAGGAACGAATCAACTTCAGCGATGTGCACCCATTTCAACAAATGGGGATCGTTGGCGCTGTAGGGGCGACCGTCATCAGCGGTGCCCACGACTCGGATGTGAACTCGCTTGACCATGTCAACGGCACGCTGTGCTTCTGTGGCTGGGCCAAAAGTGGTTGCCGCCAAAAAGTCGGCGGTGCGTTGCAGTCGTCCCCATGGATCGGCTTTGAAATCACTATGTGAAGCAACGCCGGCCATGGCGAGGGGTTGCAACGACTGAAACAACAGGGCGCGTAGGCCACCAATGAACATGCACGAGTCGGCATGGATGATGCGGATGGGGCGGTCCTCGGCAAACCATCTCTCGCCAGGAGCCTCAAACAACTCTTGGGCGCGGTTATCGGCGTTTGGACCAACGACACGTGAGCGAACCGCGTCAGCAACGATGCGTCGAACTGGTTCAAGGATTTCGGACATGTTTAAATCGTGCCACGATTTGCGCCCCTCTGCCCATACAGGCTGAGTACGCTCGTCACATGTCCGATGAATTGCCGATCACCCCTCCGATTGATCCCAATTCCAGTAAGTTGCCGCGCTGGGTTTGGAAAGCAATTGTTGTCTTCTGGCTGGGGTTTCTCGGCACGATTTTGATCCGTTACGCTTACGACCGGCTTTTCTCGTTTCTAATCCTGCTTTTGGTGTCGCTCTTTTTATCTCTGGCAATTGAGCCAGGAACGACAAAGTTGGCAAAGCGGGGTTGGCGACGTGGTCAAGCAACGATCGTGATCCTTCTAGGCTTACTGGTTGGAGTGCTGATTTTTGTGGCAGCAATCGGAACCTTGGTCGGCACACAAGTTGCAGATCTGTTGCAGAACTCCGAGCGATATGTCAGCCGTACCGTGAATTTCCTTAATGACAATTTTTCAACCAACATCAATCCACAAAAAGTGAATGACAGCATCCAAGATCCTGATGGACCGGTGCAAGAGTTCATCAGGGGTCAGCAAGGCGAAGCAATACAACTGTCAGTCACTGCTTTGGGGTTTTTGCTACAAACTTTCTCAGTGATGCTTTTTACCTTCTACTTAGTGGCTGACGGTCCGCGCCTACGTCGCTCAATTTGTAGTCGTTTAGATGTAGAGCGACAAAAACGAGTTCTTGATACTTGGGATCTAGCCATCGAAAAGACGGGTGGATATATATACAGCCGCGCCTTATTGGCAGTGGTTTCAGCATTTGTCCACTGGATTGCTTTCCAATCATTGGGGACGGCAGCGCCTGTCGCACTTGCACTTTGGGTCGGATTAATCTCGCAGTTCATCCCGGTGGTCGGCACATACGTCGCGGGTGTCTTGCCGGTATTGATTACGTTTATTGACTCGCCTTTGAAAGCCCTTGCAGTCATTATCGTCATTATCTTGTATCAACAACTCGAAAACTTCTTGATTTCGCCACGAATCACTGCTCGCACTATGGAAATACATCCGGCTATTTCGTTCGGAGCAGCTATCGCTGGTGGTGCGTTGCTTGGACCCGTCGGAGCGATACTTGGATTGCCAGTTGCTGCAATGGCGGTGGCCTTAGTCAGCGCGTCTGGTCAACGTCATGAACTCATTGACAATGCTTTAGTTGAAGTGGATGAAAAGTTAGAACAAAAAACTTCACCAGTAAGGCGTAATCGATTGCGTCGACGCGGAACAAAGTGATGAAATCGGCTAGAAATCCATTAAATTCCTACGTGCCGCTTGCAGTCACTTATCGCAGTGATGTTTTGGAGTCAGTGCATCACGTCGCATTAGTGGCATTGAATGAAGATGGCACAGTGGCGTTTGCGATGGGTGACGCAAATGTGGGTATCTTCCCGCGATCAAGTACCAAACCGTTGCAGGCTCATGCAATGTTGCAATCTGGGCTTGACCTTCCTGATGAATTGTTGGCCTTGGTGTGTGCAAGCCATGACGGACGTTCAATGCATCTTGATGGTGCGCGGCGCATCTTGCAATCGGTCGGTCTTGATGAAAGTTTTTTAGCGAATACCCCTGACTTGCCACTAGACGAAACCGAAGCTGAGCAAGCAATGCGTCATGGTGTGCAACGTTCATCAATTTTGCAGAATTGTTCTGGGAAGCACTCGGGAATGCTCGCGACATGCATGGCAGCCGGTTGGTCAACCGATGGGTATTTGCATGTTGAGCATCCATTGCAACAAGCCATCACCGACGGCATTCCCGCTCTTGCGCAAGATCCAGTTTTGGGTATTGGTATTGACGGTTGCGGAGCGCCAGCTCATGTGGTCTCGTTGATTGGATTGGCCCGTTCATTCCGCAACATGGCCATCGGAGACGCCGGTGAAGCTGGCTTACGTATTCATCGAGCGATGTCGTCGTTTCCTGACATGGTTGGTGGTCCCGATCGCGATGTCAGTTTGTTGATGAAAGGGATTCCTGGCTTGATGGCCAAAGACGGAGCCGAAGGCATTTTTGTTGCGGCTCTACCAGATGGTCGGGCTGCGGCATTGAAGGTCGCCGATGGTGCTAACCGACCGCGCCCACCCTTAATGCGTGCCGCATTGCGGGCTTTAGGCGTAGATATTTCGCAAGTTCGACCCGATGCCTTTGATTCAACGATCCTTGGACACGGCAATCGGGTCGGTGAAGTGCGTATTGTCGGAGAACTAGCGCAAATTGGTGGCGCGATCTAAAGACGAATGGAGGCGACAACATGGCTGGTATTCCTTTCACGGGGATGATTGATCCTCTGCGTTATGCCGAGGCCGAAGTTGTCAGTCCACTCGTACGACGAGTGATCGCGCGTAATCCATCAAAGTTCACGTTCACTGGTACCGGCACATACATCGTCGGTAATGAATCTGAAGTTGCAGTCATTGATCCCGGTCCGGATTTGCCCGAACATAAAGCTGCCTTGTTGCACGCCATCGAGGGTCAAAAAGTTCGAGCCATTGTGATTACGCACTGTCATAGCGACCATGTTGGTTTAGCCGCATGGTTGCGTGAAGAAACTGGTGCACCGACCGTTGCATGGAAGCCGCATGGTGATGTAGGGCTTCTTGATAACGACGATGACATCAAAGTGATGGAGTCGTTGGCCCCGCCACCAAAGACCGAAGAAGAAAAAGAAAAGGAACGCGAGGTCGCTCGTGCGGCCGGGCTTGATCCTGATGACATGGAAATGCGCGAATCGGTTGATCTTGAATTTGATCCTGATGTACGCGTCGGTGATGGTGAGGTTGCGGCGCACGGTGATGGGTGGACCTTGATCGCAGTGCACACACCAGGACACACGTCGAATCACATGTGTGTTGCGCTTGTCGAAGAGAAGGCTTTATTCACGGGTGATCACATCATGGGTTGGAGCACCACTGTGGTGTCACCTCCAGATGGTGATATGCGTGACTACTTGTCGTCAGTGAAAAAACTGCAGCAGCGTGACGACAAAATTTTGTGGCCAACTCATGGTTCACCAGTGACTGACCCGCAACCATTTTTGAATGCCTATTACGAACATCGTCTGAGCCGCGAAGCGCAAGTGATCGCCTCGATTGCGGCAGGGGTCAACACGGTCGCCCCGATGGTGCGTCAGATGTACGCGGCGGTGGCACCCGAGTTATATATCCCGGCGGCTCGCAGTGTGCTGTCGCATCTCACGCAACTGGTCCAAGATGGACGCCTGCTGGTGCGTGGTGGTGGTCCCGCTCGGCTATCGAGTACTTACGACATCCCCTAAATCCTCTGGGTGAAGACCGATCTGGTCTGGCGAAGTAGTAGAAAACCTCAGTTATTTCCGACCAGATCGCCCAGTCTAAGTAGTGTCATATATAGTGTCACTTTATGGAACTGCTTCGTACTCCCGATTCTGCATTCGCCAATATCACTGACTGGGCGTTTGAACCCACCTACACCAACATCACGGCCGACGACGGAACACTTATTCGCGTTGCTCACGTTGACATCGGACCCAAAGATGCCACCGAAACTTTCTTATGTGTACACGGTGAACCCTCGTGGAGTTTCTTGTATCGCAAAGTCGCTCGTGTCTTAACTGGCGCGGGACATCGAGTAGTTGCCCCCGATCTTGTCGGTTTCGGCCGCAGCGATAAGCCAACCCTCACTTCGGATTTCACTTATGAACGTCACGTTGATTGGATGAGCCAGTGGCTCGTCGCTAACGATCTCAAGAACCTCACATTGGTATGTC
>LFFB01000070.1 GCA_001510335.1 Actinobacteria bacterium casp-actino2
TCACGCCGCTCGGCTTTAGTGAGCCAACTGCGCTTTGCTGTGACGTTGCAAGACCTGCGCACCGTCACGCTGTTACGTCGTCAACTCAGCCAAGAGCGCAGTCGTAATCGCCCATGGATCAAGACGAAGAGCAAAAAAACATCGACTCGTTTTCCTGCTGAATGGAAACGCGGCTGGCAAGGTTTATTGCGTTTCCCCCTCAGTCGCATCGCGCGAATTATCACCCTTTCTGTTGTGGCTGCCTTATGCCAAGTAGCGGTGTACAACGGAACAACTCCTGCAGTATTAGGCAGTGGTCTTGCGCTGTTCATTTTGGGACTCGAACTTTGTGAACCATTCGCTCAAGAAATTGATCAAGGTGAGCGCACCGATGCGTATCCCAAACTTCGTGGGTTGATGTACATCGCTCTCTTAAGTTCAACGGCAGTGATCGCTATTCCGGTTGCTGGCATCATGGTTGCGACAATGGGTCTCGTTGAACCGAACATGTGGTCAGTCGCCACAATCTGCGCGGTCCCTTCGCTTGCCGGAGCCCTCGCTGGTGCCGCAATCAATATTGTGTCTGGTGCACCCGATCAAATCTCATCAACGGCACAAGCCAACATGATGCCGCCAGAAGTAGCCGGCACCGTGAGTCTCATCAAGGCAATTTGGCCAGTAGTTCTTGCTGTTGCCGGAAGTCTGCCGATAGCTGGTGCTCGGATGGCGTTTGCTGATGGCAATGCCCCCGAAGCACCGGCTGTACGAATCGCGATCGCGATCGCACTCATGACATTCATCCTTGCTGGCTGGATTCGCTTTCGCGATGACATTAAGAAGTCTTTGAATACCGCTGCCGCCGAAAGCCGCGGACAGAAAACTCGTACCGGAGGAAATTCATGAGCCGCCATCCCAAACCACCCAGCGCACAATCAGGCGATTCCGCATCGAGTGCTCGTAAATCTGAAGCGGTTTTGCCCGCCGCACTCATCTCCAACAATGTTGCCAAAGATTATGGCGACGGCCCAGCGTTGTATCCATTGTCGTTACGCATTGAAGAGCATGAGAAAGTTGCACTGATTGGACACAACGGATCGGGAAAGACAACGTTCTTGCGTATGGCAACTGGGCTACTTGAGCCGGCATCAGGCGAGATCACGGTCTTTGGGCAAGCCCCCGGTTCAATGGAAGCACGCGCCAAACTGAGCTACCTCGCTGATACCCCAACGTTTTACGACGACCTTTCGGTCTGGGAACACCTTGAGTACACCGCTCGCCTACACAACATGGGAACTTGGGAACAAAAGGCGGCCGATCTGTTGGGTCAACTCGGCATCTACGAACGTGCCGATGATCTCCCGACGCGATTTAGTCGTGGACTTAAACAGAAGGCGGCGATCGCCATCGCGTTTATCCGACCGTTTGAAATGATGCTCGTTGACGAACCATTTGTCGGTCTTGACGCCGATGGCAAAGATGCCCTGATCGACCTGTTTGATCAGGCCTCTGCCGATGGCGCTGCGCTTGTCGTGGCCACTCACGAACTCAGTTTTGTGTCGCGCACGGCGCGCACGATCGCCCTTCGCGATGGTGCACTGGTGTTTGATGGTGAATCATCACAGGCCGAAGCGCGTGGACTCGTTGCCGTTGAGGGCACCGCTACCCAAGACTGAAAAACGAGCACTACACTCGGCAACATGCTCGAGTTCACCTCACTCAAAGTTTCTGCAAGCGAATCTGCCGATCTCGCCACCCAGCTCACGTCAATGTCGGCGCAGGGTTGGCAAGTGGTCAACATCGTTTCCGCGAGCGATGATGTCGTCGCCTATTTGTCACGCGATGTCAGCGTCACCGCAACAGTCCCTACCCCAGTTCAGCCAACTCCTGTGAGTGACAACGTCGGTTGGGCCGCAACCGCAGATGCTCCCCCAAGCCCCGGTACCTTTATTTCTCCCACACCGTCATCAGCATCCGGCTCAATTCCAGTCACCACTCAATCAGCCGTACCAAGCGTTCCAGCCGATTGGTACAAAGACCCCGCGGGTCGTTATGAATACCGCTACTGGGACGGTTCAAAGTGGACCGACAACGTGTCACGCGCCGGTGTCACGTACAAAGATCCCCCCACTAAGTGACCAACGGACTACGCGACTCTCGGTCAGTTCTCGTCACTTTTGGCTAGTTTGGTGCTGTGACTACCTCTCTGATGCGCGCCACGTCTGTTGGACATGCCAGCGTCTTTATTGAGACTCGACAAGGCTCAATCTTGTGTGATCCGTGGTTTAACCCAGCGTTCTTTGGATCATGGTTTGTCTTTCCGCGTAACGATCAATTGCCCGCGGATTTTTACAATGCTCTACGCAAGCCGACGTACCTGTATATCTCGCATCTTCATGGCGATCATCTCGACGAAGAATGGTTGCCGGCGAACATCAATCTCTCTACCCCAGTTTTGTTACCAGGCTTCCCTACCCCAGAACTTGAACGTCGCTTGCGCAAAATTGGCTTTACTGAATTCATTCAGACCGTAGACGGAGTCGAACACGACCTAGGTGATGGCCTTACTGTTGCGATACACGTTGAAACATCAATCACCGATGGCCCCGCTGGAGACTCTGCACTTGTTGTTAGTGATGGCGTACATCGCTTGGTCAATCAAAACGATTGCCGAACTAGCGATCTCAATGCTCTTCGTGCTCACGGACCAATCGACCTACATTGGCTGCAATTTTCGGGCGCCATTTGGTATCCCATGGTGTATCAAGAATCTCCCGAACGCATCCGTGAACTCATCGATCTCAAAGTCGATAGTCAATTCGCTCGTGCAATACGCTATGTCGAGGCACTTGATGCTCGTGCCGTTGTCCCTTCAGCCGGTCCCCCGTGTTTCCTTGACCCTGATCTCTTTCAATTCAATGTCATCACCGGTGATGAACTGTCGATCTTCCTGGACCAAACTCAGTTTCTGTCACGACTTCAGGAAGCCTCACGCAACGGCATCATGAATATGCCTGGCACCCAAATCACTATCGGGGATGAGTTGCAAGTTGACCATCCGATTCCGACTGCCGATATGCAGAAGATCTTCTCTGACAAATTGTCATATCTTCGCAACTACCAATCTGACTACCTCGAGTGGCTTGGCAACATGAAGGCTAATTGGGCGCAGCCCACCGACGATTTATTGAACACGCTCAAAGCGTGGTGGGAGCCATTACTCGCACTGGCTCCATCTCTGCGACAGGGAATCGGTGCCGCATGTTTGTTGCGCGCTGGCGACCTTGACGTCTTGATTGATTTTCCAAATGGCGAAGTTCGAGCCTTCAATAACGAGCCGTACGGATTTCGATTTGAGATTGATCGGCGATTGGTTGAAACGGTCGTTGCTCAAAATGCCGTTGACTGGAGTGACAAGTTATTCTTGTCGTGTCGCTTCTCGGCCTGGCGTTCGGGTTCGTATAACGAATACATCTACAACTTCTTCAAATCACTCAGCGTTGAACGTATGCAGCGCACTGAAGCTGAAGCGATCAAGAAATTTGCACCTGAGACACCGAGCGATGAAATAACAATCGGTGATTACATCGTTGAACGCTACTGCCCTCACCGCAAAGCCGACCTGTCGGTCTTTGGTGAATGCTCTGGCACAGAACTGGTGTGCACTTTGCATGGTTGGAAATTTGATCTGGAAACCGGTGAATGCCTCACCGCTCAAGATCGCAAGTTAGTTGTCCGACGCGCCCAATAAACGTAAGCGATAGGCAAATTGATAGGTGCCCGCCGCAATTGAATGTCGGGGATCAATATCGGGTCCGCAACTCGCAGTTCCAACTCCGCGGTGAGCAACATCAATGTGCACCGTCAACGCTTCACGCCAGATCAATTCGGTGATATCCGCTGCGGCAAAGAGATCCTCATCACGATGATGAATAGCCGACATGTGCAAGCCCACCGGATTCAGTGCCTCAATTCGTAACCGCATTCCATCACGACGACGAATGATCTCCATCCAGCGACAATCGGTGCGTAGACCAAATTCTTGAGGAACGATGTAGGGCAACTCATCGGGTTCATCAGACCAGATACCCAACACGGCACCCGAGTTTCGATCCGGCATATTTTCTAACGGTCCGCGGCCGTACCAACTCAACTCATCAAAACCTGCGGGTAATTCAAAGACCACACCAATACGCGGCAGGTCGGCCAAAGCCTCTGGCACAACAACGGTGTGATCAAACACCACCGCTCCGTCGGCGTCGACATACGAATCACATTGATGATCAACCAACGAATTTGCAGGCTTCGTATTGACCCCAGCCAATAGCCAGTCCCAGAGTGCTCGCCCACCGACACCAAGTTGCGATGCCAACTGAGGCATCAACTTAAAACCATCGTTGTCAGTTGCCGCGCGCCATAAATTCAGACGCGGGTATCCTCCGAGAAGCACATCAATATCAGCCCGATCTTCACTGGATGAGCGTTTTGGTAAACGTTGTGCTGTTGCGGCACGAACAACCACTTGATCCCAGCCAACTAAATACCCGGCCTCACACCATGGAGTTGCCTTCTTCACGAACCAACGGACAGTGAGCAGTACTTCGCCGTTAAGTTTCTTGGCTTCAAGAAGGTTCGTTGGTGCATCAACCAGACCTGACTGACCTGCTTCAACTTCAGGCGACCAATTTCCTGACTCAACAATCTCACCATCAAGAGAGAGTTCCCAGGTTCCGCATAACCACGAAGCATCATGAAACGATTGGCGATTCGTGACGCGCATTTTCCAGCCCGTTTGTTCAACGGCGATTGGTCGATGCACCCACATCAATTCTTGAATCGCTGGATGCGGTTCGCACTCGGGTGATACCAGACCATCAGCAACGAAGTTTCCGTCGTTGGGCTGATCTCCAAATTGACCACCATAGGCAAAGCGTTCTTGACCATTCTTCAATGTTTGGCGTAAGCCGTGATCTTTCCACTCCCACACGAACCCGCCCTGCAGTAATCGATGTTGATCAATCACTTTCCAATAGTCAGCAAGACCGCCGTTTGAATTACCCATGGCATGGCTGTACTCACACAAGATCAATGGTCGCTCACCGAGTTTTGCGGTGACATACAGATCTAATGCTGACGCCGGCGCATACATCGCGCAGACAACGTCGGTGACATACTTTCCGCCGTCGCTCCAACCAGCATGAAAGACCGCACCTTCGTAGTGCAACAAACGACTCGGGTCAACGCGTCGAATGTGGGCAGCAGATGCATCGTGATGTTCGCCGTAACCCGACTCGTTTCCCAGGCTCCACATAATGATGCTCGGATGATTACGGTCGCGTTCAACCATGCGCGCAACCCGCGATAACCACGTGGCGGCGTAGCGAGGGTCATGACACAGGCTTGTGTTGAAACCATGACTTTCGATATTCGCTTCATCAATGACATACAAACCGTATTCATCGCAGAGATCATAGAAACGATGATCATTCGGATAATGCGATGTGCGAACTGCATTGATATTGGCGCGCTTCATTGTGATGATGTCTTGACGCATGTCCTCAACCGAGACTGCTTTGCCCTTATCGGGATGGTGATCGTGACGATTCACACCCATGATGGTGATGGCCCGACCATTCACACTGACTAATCCATCTTTGATTTCGACACGTCGAAACCCAATGAATTGAGCGACGACTTCAGTAACTTCACCATCGGCATTCAACAATTCACAAAGCAGGCGGTACCGCTGTGGTATCTCGGCCGACCATGGTTGCGCTTTTGGTACGTCAAATGTTGTTGTCGTGATGTGACCCGAAAATGCATACGGCTGAATATGTCGATACGGAACTTTGGCAACGTGTACTTTTCCAAGACGTTTTCCATCAATCGTTTCAACCCACGAACGAGTTGTCCAACCACGGTCAAGCGGACTTTGTGAATTGGTATCGGACACGCCGACATAAGCCGCAACATTCATCGTTGCAACACCCCGATCGGCATCCCAATCAGCGTGAGCGTGCAGCTGCGCAATATGTACAAGGGCACGCGACTCTAGAAAGACTTCTCGATGCAACCCAGCCATCCACCATTGGTCTTGATCTTCAACATATGACTGTGCGCTGTAACGAGGCACAAAGATTGCGAGTGTGTTCTTGCCCGCTTGCAGAAACTCAGTGATGTCGTATTCACTTGGTAAACGACTGTCAGTCCCGTACCCAACGAACGCTCCGTTGACGAATACTGCATGCACACTTTCGGCGGCACCGATGTGAATAATCGTGCGACGTGATTTCCAGTGCTTCGGCACCGTGAATGTACGGCGGTATAAGCCCGTTGTGTTTTCTGATGGAGTCTCTGGTGGGCGTAATGGCCACGGCATTTGCACATTGGTGTAATGCGGAAAGTCACCAGTTTCCTGAACTGTCCAGTTTCCTGGAACGGCAACCGTCAGCCAACCCGCAGTTGATGCCAAATCTTTTTTGATGGCGGTATTCGGGACGGCATCGGGCGACGACCACAGCTTGAGTTGCCACTTGCCATTCAGACTTTGCCACCACGGCGATGCTTCTCGACCTATGCGCGCTTCATCAACATCCGGGCAGGCTGTCATCACCTGGCGCATTGGCAGTCGACCAATCGACACTTGCGTCGGGTCAAGCCACGGACGAAATTCGCTAAAGGCTGAAATCACTCTCTTAGCGTGTCACGCCGCAGGCGGCGTGGAGTGCACCCAGATCTTCATTCCCATCGGAGCCAGGTCGGCGGACCACAGGAAGTCCATCGCCGGCGTCGACATCCGGACGCACCCATGAGAAGCGGGATAATTGGGGATCTTGTAGGCCCCATGAAGTGCGATGCCCTTGTTGAAGTATTTGGGCCGGTAAATATCACCAAGGTCTCCGGTTCTCCAGCCCTTTTCAACCTCACGGTTGATTACGAAAATGCCGTCAGGGGTGACGGCATCACCGTGGACCCATTTGCCCCACTCGTTCTTGTCGCGCTTTTTAAATGGAATCTCTGAACCCGTTGAAACATTGATTGTCCAGACCGTGTTGGCCTCTTGAATAATGAAAAGCAATTGGCGATCTTTGTCAACTTCAATCAAGGTGCCTTGATTGGCGGTTCCATGAGCCCTCGTCATTGAACTGCTTAATGCGGCAGCAGTTGCCTCGTCAACTTCAGAGTTCGCATCAAGCCCGGCATATTTCTGGAAGGCCATCACTGCTTGAGACGTTGTGACTCCGTAATCGCCATTCGTTGACTGCAACCAAAATCCAAGATCAAGCAATCGTTGTTGAACCCGCGCGGTTTTGGGGCCATCAGTTTTGCCAACAGCAACAAGAGGAATTTCCATCGGGGCAACTGCGATGACGATTGGTTGCAAAAGTGGCAACGTCGTTGTTGGCGCAAGCGTTGTCAGAGGAGGCAACGTTGTCGGGGCTTCAGTTGTCGGTGGCGCTAAATCAATGAGTGCTGGTGATTGCACTGCTGCTTCTGCACTTGATGAAACGACGCCCGAGCAACCCGAAATCATCAATGAAATCAGCCCAAATGATGCAACCACTAATGCATGTGCATTTTTTGTGTGGTCGGAAAATTGAGTCACAGTAAATGTGACGGTAGTTTCTATTTTTAATTAATTGGTGGATAGTCCCTGCATACGGGACTTAAGTCAACTGTATTGCTCGGGCAACTCGAACCAAATTGTGAGTCCATATTTCACGCCACCAGTCAACGGCAAGGTCTGATGCGGATGCGTCACCAACGATGGCCAGGCCAAAAGTGAGCCGACTGGAACATTGCGATTCGTAAATGACTGTTGTGGAAAATCAAGTTCGGCACCTTGATACGAGTCATTGAGTTTGACCGAGGCCGACACCTGAGCAACATCATGATGAATCCGTAAATCTGTCTGTCCATCAAGGCTGTACTTAATGATGAAGGCATCGCGGAGTCCGCAGTAATCAATGAGCGGCCACTTCTGTTGCAACTGGGGCCAGATTCGCTGACCCAAGTCAATCATGAGGTTCTCGTACAGACGCGGACTAATGACAGCAAGGCTGATCTCGTGCCCTGGAACCGGATCATCGGGGTTCGGTTCAAAGCCGCCTGCAGCTTCGGCAGCGCTGATGACGGCCTGACACATTTCTAAAGTCCAAAACGGCATCATCAGAAGGTTCTCACCGACTTCAACCATGTCGCCATCATCATTTTGCGCTTCTTGATAACCAAAGACTCGTTCAAGATCAGTTGTCATGGTGATCAGTCTGCCAGTGACTCGGGATCGTCCACGGTGACCTTGGTAAACGGTCAAGGTTGAAATCATCCAGCAGATCCGCCACGTCTTTGAGCCGCTCAACCACGCTTCCAATACTTCGAGCTAGTTCGCCCAGAAATTCCTGAGTACCAATTCCACGTTGACCCAGATCTTCAAGAGTGACCGCGCCATGCCGCTTCGCGAGTCGCTCTTGATCGGGCCCAACGACCAGAGGCACATGAACATATTGCGGGGTTGGGTAACCGAGCAACTTCTGCAAATGGATATGTCGACCCGTGCCAAGCAACAGGTCATCCCCGCGAACGATTTGGGTGACACCTTGTGCGGCATCATCGACCACCACCGCAAGGTTGTACGCCGGAACACCGTCATTACGCAAGAGCACCATGTCGTCAATCACCGTCGGGGTCGGACCAGCGATGACATCGTCGACGAGGTACTCCTCATTGTTCGTTCGAAGCCTCCATGCCGGTGGACGTCCACTCTGTTCACGCTCTGAGCGATCGCGAGCCGACAGGTTGCGGCAGGTGCCCGCATATGCCCCTTCAATAGCTGGTCCGTGCGGCGCCTGAGTTGACTCAAGAATTTCACGGCGAGTGCAATAACACGGATACACCAGATCTTGTTGGCGTAAACCTTCAACGATCTCGCGATAGAGATCAAAGCGCTCGCTCTGCCGAATGACGTTTGATCCAAAAGTGATTCCTAATTGTGCAAGCTCGTTGACCTGTCGTACTTCATGTTCGGGCTTGCTGTTCGCGCGATCAAGGTCTTCAAATCGAAGAAGCAGTTCACCATCTTGTTGATGAGCACACAGCCAAGCGATCACAGCTGTCCGTAAGTTTCCAACATGCAAGGGTCCGGTTGGAGAAGGTGCGAAACGATCGATCACGTGCACATTCTTCCCCATGTAGTCATCAATAATCTTTCAATTTGCCTAGTCTCTACATATGACCCCGCGACTTCGGCACATGATTGGTCCGACCGTCGCATTTTTGATGTTGATATGCGTGTCATGTGGTTCTTCTCCAGCCGAAGTTGTGGCCATTGAAGTTGACAACTCAGCCCCGATTCCAATTTCAAGCAGCACCTCGTCACCGCGTACAACAACTACTGCGGCATCTGATACTTCATTGACGACATCGACATCAATCGTCATTTCAGTCGAGACTCAACCCACGATCACTCAAACATCTGAAAACGTCGAACCACCTACACAAGCTCCGTCAACGATCGCCCCTACTACTCAAGCTCCCGCAACACGGGCGCCGGCAACTCAAGCACCAATCACTCAACCACCTAGTACTCAACCCCAAGCGACGCAGCCACCTGCACCATCAGATCCGGTTGGTTTACGCATTGAGCCCGAATATGTGGGTGGTTACGACCGAGATTTATTCGCCGACTGGTACGACGCCGATCGCAATGGATGCAATACCCGCAAGGAAGTTTTAATAGCCGAATCGCTAGACCCTATACAGATTGGTTCGGGATGCACAATCACTGGTGGACGTTGGTTCTCTATTTACGACAATGTTGAAACAACTGATTCATCAAAATTTGATATTGACCACATGGTGCCACTGAGCGAAGCGTGGGGTTCTGGCGCATGGAATTGGAACGCTGATCAACGCAAGCATTTTGCTAATGATCTCGATCAACCTTTCTTTTTGATTGCAGTAACGGCCTCGAGTAATCGTTCGAAGAGTGATCGCGATCCAGCTGAATGGATGCCGCCGAATTCTGGATACCACTGCGAATATGTGCGTATCTGGATTGAGATCAAACGCGCTTGGGACCTATCGGTCGATCAAGCCGAGCATGATTTTCTAGCCCGCAAATTAGCGAGTTGCTGATTCGTTAAGCGATTGCTTGCAAGATGAAGTTGGCAAATTCTTCGCCGCAATCTTCTTGCAAGAAGTGTCCGCCGCCAACGATGGTCGTGTGCATTGAAGTCTCGGCACCTGGCACGGCTTTTCGAAACGCCCACTCACCATTTTTTGACACTGGATCACTGTCACTAAATGCACAGATGAACGGTTTGGTCCACGTCTTCAAGACATCCCATGCTTTGATGTTTGCTTTTGATGACGGGTCGTCAAGCGACGCTGGAACCAATGTTGGGAAAATGCGTGCGGCGGCCTTGTACGACTCGTCCGGATATGGAGCGTCATATGCAGCCATCACTTCAGGCGCAAGCGGCTTCTTCGCGCATCCACCTTGAATGATTTGCGATGTGGGAAATGTCGGTGTTTCTTGACTGAATTTACGCCAGGCCAAGAAAGCTTCGTTAGGTGCAGGATCACCGGTGGGCAGTCCACCGTTAGCCAACACGATGCGCGCAAAGCGATCGGGGAAAGCAGTTGCCAAACGTAGGCCAATCAAACTGCCCCAGTCTTGACACACCAACGTGAGGTTCTTGAGATCATTCGCAACGAGCCATTGACTCATCCAATCAACGTGACGTTCATAGGTGAAATCAGCTGTGAGTGTTGGCTTATCGCTGCGGCCGAAGCCGACAAGATCGGGAGCAACTACTCGATGTCCCGCGCCAGTTAAGACTCGAGCGACTTTGCGATACAAGAAACTCCACGAGGGTTCACCGTGTACGCACAGGAAAGTTTCGGTGGCGTCTTTGGGTCCGATGTCAACGTGGGCAACGCGAATAACTGTTCCATCATCGGCCGTGATGTTGGTGTAGGTGGGTTCAAACGCCCAGTCAGTGATATTGGCGAATGCAGAATCGGGAGTACGAAGCAGTTCCATAAA
>LFFB01000071.1 GCA_001510335.1 Actinobacteria bacterium casp-actino2
GTACTTGAGGAAGATTTAGGACTCGAAGTTGAGTTCTTTCAGGCGACCGACTATGCAGGAATTATTGAAGCACAAATCTCAGGCAAGGTCGACCTCGCTCAGTACGGGCCTTTCTCATACGTCATCGCCAAGTTTAACGGCGCGGATATCTTGCCGGTCGGTGCGCTTGTTGATGCTCCCGATGAGAAGCCCGGCTACCAGAGCTACGGCATCGTAAAGGCCGGCAGCGACATTACTGATCTTGAAGGATTCCGTGGCAGTAAGGTTTGCTTTGTCGATCCAGGCTCAACTTCTGGATACCTTTATCCTTCAGCCGGACTGCTTGAACTCGGCATTGACCCTGAAGCTGATGTGACCCCAGTATTTGCTGGTGGACACGACGCATCGGTGATCTCAGTGAATAATGGTGATTGCGAAGCTGGTTTTGCTTTTGACGCAATGGTGGACTCAGTTTTGATCGAAGCAGGCGATATTGCCGAAGGCGACATCACAACTGTCTGGAAATCAGAAGTCATTGCAGGCTCACCCTTGGCTATGCAGAACTCACTTCCGGAGTCGCTCAAGGCAGAAATCACCCGTTTGGTTCTTGAAGTGGCAAACCGTGATCAGCTACTGGCTGACGGTCGTTGCACCAACGCCGATGATTGTGGACTGACCGATGAGAATGCTTGGGGTTGGGTTGCTGTAGGGGATTCGTTCTACGACGGCGTCCGTGCAGTCTGTGAAGCCACAAAGTCCGCTAAGTGTAAGTGAGTAAAGAATGGCTATGACACTTCCCGACAATGTTGTTCAGGTGACTGAGCTTTCCAAGAAATTTCCCAATGGTCCTCTCGCTCTTGATCGAGTGAGCCTTGAGGTTCCGAAAGGACAGCTCCTCTCTCTGATTGGCTTGTCGGGAAGTGGTAAGTCAACTCTTCTCCGACATCTCAACGGTTTAATCCAGCCAACATCTGGAACCGTGAATGTGTTGGATACCAATGTCGTGGCGGCGGGTCGGCGTGAACTGCGGGCCCTCCGCCGCGAAGTTGGTTTTGTTTTTCAGGCGTTTGGTTTAGTTGGTCGTTTGACTGCTTTAGAAAATGTCTTGTCTGGATCCCTCGGTCGATTGAACGGTCCTCGCTTCGGCACGTTGATGTATCCAAAAACATTGAGACGTGAAGCCCTTGAGAACCTTGATCGAGTTGGTTTAGGCGATCAAGTTTTTCAACGTTCAGATACCTTGTCTGGTGGTCAACAGCAGCGGGTTGCTATTGCGCGAACATTGATGCAACGTCCGAGCCTTCTGTTGGCTGACGAGCCGGTTGCGTCACTTGATCCCGAGTCTGCTGCACAAGTTATGGACGTTCTATTTCGAATCGTCGTAGAAGATCAGTTGACCGTGATTTGTACGTTGCACCAAGTCGAACTGGCTCTTGGGTGGGCGCAGAGAATCGTCGGTCTACGTGATGGTCAAGTGGTTCTGGATCGCGCAGTGGACAACCTTGATCAAGAAGCAGTGATGGACGTGTATCGCCGTGTTGAACCGGGTCAGAAGGTTTCAGAGGGTCAAGACTTGACCGGTTCTCCCTCAACGCGGGTGTCATGAGCCCCGCTGAACTTTCACAACCAATCGAACAGGGTAAATCCGAGACTCCTTCGTCTACTCGAAGTCTTGAATCTCGTCTGAAGCGCAAAACAAGTGGCGATCGACTCTTTCTGAGGTGTGTGATTGTCATTTTCATTGCCGCTGTTGTATGGGCATGGCGTCATATTGATATGAGTTTTTCAGGCCTGATTGCTGGTGTCGGCGATGTCCGAAATCTTCTCGGCCGAATGCTTCCCCCACGGTTTTCCGATCTAGACGATGCGATTCGACTTGGCTTTGAAACTTTGTGGATGGCGGTGATTGGCACCACAATTGCGGTAGTTCTTTCGTTTCCCATTGCGCTTGGAGCAGCACGTAATACCACTCCACATCCAGTCGTGATGGCGGTTTGTCGCGGAATCATTGTTCTGAGCCGTGCAGTCCCAGATCTCATCTTTGCTGCAATTTTTGTGCGCGCAATTGGGATTGGAGTGTTACCAGGTGTGATTGCTTTGGGCTTGCATTCAATTGGAATGATCGGAAAGCTTTTTGCAGATGCAATTGAACAAACCGATAAGAGTCCTCGTGAGGCCGTCACTTCAGTTGGCGCTTCAAAGTGGCAAGCGATTACAACTTCTGTGATCCCTCAGGCAATGCCCTCGTTTATTTCTACTATTCTGTACCGCCTTGATATCAACCTTCGATCTTCGTCAGTTTTGGGAATTGTTGGAGCCGGCGGAATTGGGTTTTTGCTACAGGCCAACCTTCGTTCGCTGCAGTACGACGAGGCTCTAGGTGTTGTCACTGTCGTGTTTGTCTTGATTACCGTCATGGAGTTTTTCTCGGCTGCAATCCGTGCCACACTTTTGGGGGGCGATCGAACACTGGTTGGACGGTCAACTCCGAGAGCGAGCCTGGGATCCAAGCTTTTTTCACGCTTGTCAACCCGAGGCAGTGAATCTGCAACCAGCAGCCAAAGATTTAATCGTGACACGGTTCGACCACCATGGATTGGTGAACTGAGAATGAAAACAATTTATGGTGTGGCATTGTTCATTTTGATAGTGGTTGCTTTTCGATCGGTTTCCCTCAATCCTGGAGAGTTACTTGGTGCATTCCCGGACGTATGGAAAGTCATAACGCGAATGTTCCCACCAGACTTTACGACAGCTCGTCAGCCAATTATTGACGGGATAATTGAGTCAGTCGCTGCGGCCCTCGTTGCTACTTTCATGGGAGCTTTGATATCAATTCCACTCGGATTGATGGCGGCTCGGAACGTCGCATTTAATAAGTTTGTGTATCTTCTGTCGCGATTATTCTTACTGTTCGTTCGAGGAATTCCAGAGTTGATCATTGCAGTGATCTTTATTGCCGCTATCGGCCTCGGTCCTGTGCCCGGTACTTTGGCGTTGGCCTTCGGTACCTCTGGATTTTTGGCAAAGTTAGTCGCCGATGCTGTTGAAGAAATCAACCCGACTCCGCGTGAAGCAGTGTTTGCGGTCGGCGCAACCAGAAATCAGGAAATCGCAACATCTGTAGTTCCGCAGGCAATACCGGCGATTGTCAGTAATCTGCTGTACGCACTTGATATCAATTTAAGAACCTCAACAATTTTAGGAATCGTTGGTGGCGGCGGAATCGGTTTTATACTTTTCAATGCGTTGCGAGTATTGAAACTGCAAACTGTCGGTGCTGTGCTCATCACGATATTCGTCGTGGTGTATGCAATTGAGTTGCTCTCTGGTTGGATTCGTAAGAAGATTCTCTGAAAGGTTCTCTTCAGATTGACTGATCAGGTCAAAGACGATTGGGTGATTCTCTGGCAGATCTCGTCGGCTAGTTCTTGAGTTGCTGCCACGACACCGCTCCAACGCTTACTCATATCGGTGTCAAAAACTAGTGGGCGACTGAAGGCGTCAACGATCACTCCTCCTGCAGATTCCACAAAGGGTACGAGTGGCAAGAGATCGACAAGCCGATGGATGTCTCCGCCGGCGTCAGCAAATGCATCGATGGCCCCAAGAGCGACCAGTGATCCTTCAAGAATCGAACTTCCCATCACTCGTAGGCGTTCTGCTGGCTCAACAATATTTAGCCAGGCGGTACGTGTCTCGGGGCGTGGTCGCAGAAGTGCGATGGATGAACCTTTTAGACTTCGACACTGACTCACCGCTAAGGGTTCGGAAAGTAAAAATCGTCCGTCGCGTTCTCTATGCGCGCTCAGTGATCTTTTTGAATCTAACCACACGAGATGTGAATCGGTAATGATCTCGTTGACCACAATGGCTCCAGCAAATGCACATGATGGAATACCCGCAACCGCATTGGCTGTTCCGTCAACAGGGTCCATGACTAAAGTCGTATTTGAGCCATTGTCAACCCAGCCGATTTCTTCAGACAGAATATTGATGGCAAAGGGCTCAACTGCAGATATGACCGCCTCGTCCACTATCTGGTCGAGGTACATAGTTGGGGTACCGTCTCCGCCAACACCGATGATTGATGATAACTCTGCAAGTGGCAGAGATGCCTTTGCCTCACGGAACGCTCGCTCGGCGGCATGGGCAGCAGCGATCAAAGCAGGATGCAGATTCACTTCGCGAGGAGAGAGTGTCTTCATGACACCGCTCCAACCGATTCTCGGTTATTGCTCTTCATTTCTTCCGAACGAAAGACTTGGCGAACAACCGCAAGGGGGCCATCAAATTCAGCGAGAATGAGATCAGCGATTTTGCCGACTTCCATCAATCCGCGATCGGTGAGCCCAACAGTTTGAGCAGGACCCGAAGTGACAAGCGCGACCGCGGTGGAAAGGTCACAAACTTTGTCATGGAGTAGGGCCGCTACTGCCCCCAACATTGTTGATGGAAGATAGTCACTAGCCAATCCGTCGCAAAGTCTTTGAGTTATCAGGTCGCGGGCACTCACATTTCCGCTGTGGCTACGACCTCGTAAAACATTCGGTGCGCCACAGACAGTCCGCAAGCCGAGCTCCTTCGCCCGAAGAGCAGCTTCAAAGGTGGTGGGGAATTCGGCGATTGATGCGCGCCACCGATGTGCTTCATCTGATTCTTCAATTGTTGCAGGATCGTGAGCCATAAGCCTGATAGAGCCGATCGTCGCACGCCCAATCAGCCACGTTAAAGCGAGTTGACGATTGGTCAGTAGAGCATCGCGTTCAACAATGTGGTCGTCGACCTGCTTCTGCGCCTGCTCAATAGTGAGGCCTTGAGTGCCAGCTATGTAGCGCTCAAAAGCGGTCCGATCGGCGTATTGGCCTTGGCCAGGTGTGTGATCTTCGAATGAGACAAGCGGCAGCGCCCCATCATCAACTCTTCGAGGCAAGCGGTCAATGAGGCATTCGAACCCGGCAGGATCGCGCGCGTCAAGGCGATAGAGGATTCGATGATCAACAAGCGCTCGACCTGTTGACCTGTAATTTTCAAGTTCATCTGTCCACTCGTTAGCTAGGACCATGCTGCGATGAAGTTTCGTATCTTCCTCAAACCCGATTCCGTGGAACATTGTGGTGATGCCTGAGGCGCGAACTCGTCCTTCAAACGACCGTACGGAGAACTGTGCTCCCAGATCAACTCCGGGCCGTGGAAAGCGCTCACGTTCTAGTCCATCACTATGCGTGTCAACAAGGCCGGGCAAACAGAGGGCCCCTCGAGCATCCACAACAATGTCTGGAGATGAGCCTGTGACTCGCGCCTGAGTGATGTCGCTGATGTACCCGTCTTCGCAGACGACATTGCCGTCAACCATGACTCGGTTTGGGAGAACGATTGTTGCGTTGGTAATGATGAGACGATGACTCACTTGATTCATGACGGAACTCCTTCGGCGAGCACCTTGAGTACGTCCTCAGGAGTGCCATTCATTTCAACTTGTCCATTGCGCATTAATACGATTCGACTTGCTAACCGTTCCATTGCTTCTAAGTCATGGAACACTGCTAACACCGCAACACCATGTGATGTCAGGTCGCCAATAAGGTCCAGTGCAGCTTCTCGATTATTTGGGTCAAGGGCCGATACTGGTTCATCAAGAAGTAGCAACTGTGGTGCACTAATCGTTCCGGCAGCAAGGTTGATACGTTGTTTTTCTCCACCGGAAAGTACGGAAGCGTGAACATCCCACAACTTTTCATCAATGTTGAGGCGACGCAATGAAACAACGGCGGCTTCGCGGGCCGTTTCACGATCCATCCCTCGAGATACACCAGCCCGAGTGACGATATCAAGCGGTCCGCGCCTTGGTTCAGCGCGCAAAAACTGCGAAACATAACCGATGTCACGACCACGATAAAAAGCCATTTCTTGATCGGATACTTGCGTCAGATCAACATTTTCTCCGTTGCGAAGTCGCAAGAAAACTGATCCAGAAGTGGGTTCGTAGGTTCGGTATATGCATTTAAGAAGCGATGACTTTCCCGCGCCACTTGATCCGGCAAGTGCAACATGTTCACCTGGATGAATCTCGATGTCGATGCCACGCAAAGCCTCAACGTGCCGACCATCAATTGTGTGCAATGTAAATGACTTTGACAGTCCTTGACACGAAAGAATGAAATTGTTGGGGTTCATGCTCGGGCCGCTCCGACAAGCTTTTGGCTATATGGGTGATGTGGATCTTCGAGGAGTCGGTCAGTTAATCCTGACTCAACGATTCGCCCATGGTTCATGACGACACATCGGGTTGTCAGCATCTCAATGACTGCGAAATCATGTGAAACCACTACTGCGGCAACCCCGGTTTCCTCCAATAAGTTTCGTATGAGATCAAGAACTCCGGCTGCTATTGAGGCGTCAAGCCCAGTAGTTGGTTCATCAAGCAGGATGACGGGCGGTTCGTTCGCTAATGCTTTAGCTAATTGAACTCGTTGACGCATACCGCCAGAGAATGTGCCGACGAGATCGTCCATTCGCGAAAGAGGAACTTCGGTTCGATCAAGCAGTTCTGCTGCACGATCTCGAATTCGTCCAAAGTGTCGCCAGCCCGCTGCCGTAAGTGCTTCGGCGATATTGCCTCCAGCCGTCACGTTCAGACGAAGGCCCTCTGCAGGATCTTGATAGACGACAGAAAGGTCAGCGACACGGAGGTGTCGACGACTTGAAGGATCAAGGTCAAGAACGTTCATGTGTCCGTCATGTACGGTTCGGAGACGAACAGCCCCTGTGGTTGACCCTTGATCGCCGGCGATACAACGCATCACTGTTGATTTACCTGAGCCAGATTCTCCGATGACCCCGAGAGCCTCGCCGGGTGCGACTTCAAAGGAAACATCCCAAGCTGCAACTATTGAGCCTGTCAGAGCGCTTTTAGCCGTTCCCTTTTCGGGTCCAGTATCTTCAAGGGATCTCAAATCTGGGATGCCATGAATTTTCCCGAGAGATTCAATTTTTAGTGCCCAATTTGTGCTCATGTCATGAGTCCTTGTGAGGAAGAGTCGGATAGTTCGCGGTGGCGGCGGCACCAATCGCTGTCGCTGCAAACCCAATAACTTTGTCTGACATCTGTAGCGAGGACTTCAACTAGAAAGGTGTTGTTGCTTGCACAATTTCGACATTTCGCTCCGGGAGTTTTTTCAACTTCAAAAGGAACATCTTCGAATGTGAGTGGCTCAACGTCAGTATGAGGTGGGACCGCATAAATTCGCTTTTCGCGTCCTGCACCAAAGAGTGACAAAAATTCGGATTGATGTAGTCGGGGTATATCCCATCGAGGAATAGGGGTTGTCGCAATAACGTAGCGACTGTTAACGAGGCACGGGTAGCCAGTCGTACGAGTGATCACCCCGTTGCGAACCTTGTCTTCATACAAACTGACCCACATTCGTGCGTAGTCAGCCTCGGCATGCATCCGCGCCAGTTCGCGCATGTCGCGTTCAACACCTCGAAGAGGCTCAGGCACAGGAACCTGCAGGACCAAAGTATGACGTGCATCAAGAGGGTCTTCGGGAATTCGATGACGTGTTTGAATTAAGGTGCTGTCCTCTGGTGTGGTTGATTCAGGAATCCCCGTTGAAGAAACTATGAGGCGGCGCAGGTTGACTGCGTTTACACCTTCGTCATCCCCTTGATCAATAACCTTGACAACATCGTCAGGTCCAACGATCGCAAGCGATATCTGCAAACCGCCCGAACCCCACCCGCGAGCCACGGGCATTTCGCGTGAACCAAAAGGGACTTGGTATCCAGGAACTGCAACGGCTGTGAGAATCGCCCGACGAATTTCACGTTTTGAATACTCGTCAAGCAGTCCAAAGTTGAGTGTTTGAGCTTTGAATGAAGACGAACCATCAAGATTGGTGTCGGTTCGCGAAGCATTCCCGAGAATTTCCTGGAGCAGGGGAGTGTTCACTTGCTCTCCAAGTTTTTGGATGCTTCTTGGTGTTGGCGAATAGCAACTTTGCGTTCCATCATGGATCGAAAGGTGACGTAATGCGGAAGCTTTAAATGTTCCAGAAATCCGCTGGCATCAAGTCCATCGGTTGTCAAAAGAATTGATTGTTCAAGAAAACTTCGTCCTTGGTCGCGTTCACAGGCAATATCAAGGTTTGCCATTGCGATGGCCTTCTTTTCGTTGTGTCCAAAGCAAAGACCGTAACCAACATCGAATCGACCGCGGTCTTCGTCTATCCCATTGAGGTCCTCGATTGCTTCAACTTCAGTGACTCGTACAAAGGAGACTGTGATTTCATCGCCAGTGAGTGGGTGAAGCATTCTGACTGGTAATCGTCCGTGACGAACTTCGCCGAGCGTGATTTCGTGTAGATATCCATCTGGCCCAAGTATGTTGCGATACCAAACATTGACAAGTGCACCAGTTTCGGCTCGCGCCATCGTTGCTAAGCGTGCTGAGCGTGAGGCTGGAGGTCGAGCTGGATGACGGGTGATATCAAAAGGTTCAGGATCATCAGAACGCCGACGATCAACGACCGAATCTAGGTCGCGCAGTAGTTCAAGTAGTCGGCGTGGACTTCGGGAAGATCTATCGTGGTTTTTATCATCGTCATTGTCGGGAAAGTTGGTGACATTTTCTTGTATGTACGCGGCCATTTTTTCAGCATTGGTGCGCTGCGTATCGTCATCTTCGGTATGAAGGAGTCGACCGGTGTAGTCGGTGGTCCGTCCAAGCAGTTGGGGCCCTGGAGGATTGCGGAAAGCCGGAACAATCCGACGAAGAACAACCATGTCGTCAGCATCAATTGGGGTGCTGTAGGCAATTCGGGGAAGAGTTGAACGATAAGAACGCAAAAGATGCGCAGCTTCAATTGGATCACCTTCAGCTTGGCGAAGTGCGGACGCAGCGAGTTGTTCGTCCCATAATCCACCTTCGCTCATGACCCGATCGACGGCCAACCGAAGTTTTTCAATGATTTGATCGGTATCCAGCCAAGAACTTTGGCCAAGAATTCTTTCGCGTGCGACGAGCTTTTCGGCAGCCTCGATCGCTTGTAAGCCCCCGCGGGCCGCTGCGTATCCCATTTAATGTGCCTCCTGTTTCGACGAATGCTCCTCGACCACGATGTGGGTCGATCGCGGAAGTCCAAGAATTTGTCCATTGTCGGTGGTCATCCACACATCAATTCCCGAAGGGAAATGTGCATTGGAGCGCTGCAAGGTTTGAAAATCTTGAAGGGAAATTCCATCGACCCAAACGATTCGTTCATCTTTAACGCCGGGGCCGCTTAAACGAAGTTTTAATCCATGTGAAGATTCCTTGATAGCGGGTTCCGCTTCATGTGAAGAGATGCGGCGCACGCCAATAATGACCCGAGCTCCGTGTTCTGGGGCTAGTGCAGTGCCTCGGGGAGCGCTCTCAAGAACTTGACTGATTAGTTCGGCTGCCTCAAGAGGGATAGCAATTAAGTCTGCAGTCGATATAACCGAAGGGCGAGCGCCCGTAGCGCTGATCAAGGCTGACTCCCAATTGAACTGAGATGTCTGAGCAATGTGGATACGCGTCTCAACATCAGCAAGAACAATGACGGGTGCTAAAACGCAGGGCAATCGGTGTTGTATCTCTAAGGGAAATTGTTCGATCAACCCCGGTCGGGATAAAGCCTCCAACATAAGTTTGAATACGGCTTGCGATTCAAGAGCGTTGAACCGACAAGCGGCAACTTTGGCCGCATATTGGCGCGAATCGGTGTCAAGATCGCTCGTCATCTCAATCAAGCTCCTCAAATGCAACAGCAGTAGCAAGTAGTTCTTGCCACTCAGAACGTTCGTCAGCTGCGATGCGCTGGGCAGTGAGGTCGCATAATTCAGTGACTTGATTGGCCATTTTGGAGTCGTACTCTGCGCAAGCATCCAATAATGCGGCTGCTAGAGCGGTTTCGCGATCGCTCCCCGCTCGAACGGCCCATCCGCGGAATCCAGCAATTGCTACTTCGGCACGCGTGACCACAACCTCACCAAGATGAAACCGTTCACGACACACTGGTTCGCGGACCTGCATCATGATCATCCCAATTTCAGGGGGACAAATGACATGTAATTCCTCGGCGATTGCTCTTTCACTCAGGAAGGTCTCGGCGAGTTGTCGAACCTCTTGAGATTGTGACGCTGCCAGTAACTCTGTTCTTCGATTTCTATCCATAACTACACAATCCTTAAGCGAGAACGTCGATTTTCATTGCGCTGGAGGGTGACTTCGTCAATACCGAAGGTGAAATCAACCGAAAACCTGTCCGCCCGCAACCACGATTCTCCAAGTTCTACGACCTTGCGTGATTCGTGATCGATATTGAGGCTGCGTAAATGCCACGAAGGTTCGTGCGATTCAATAATTGCGGCGACATAATTTGGCGGATTATCAAGTGTCACGGTGACATTGCGACGAATGAGATCAACGCCGTATTTTTCGTGAAGAATTCTCCAAATTGACGATATTTCACCCAAGTGTCGACGAATGTCGGGTGCAATGTGGTGAGATATTTTGCTGATTCCAAACCCGACAACTTCATCATCAATACTCAATGAACGTGATATCGCGGTGAGATTTCCTGGCGGATTGGTCTCAAAATGAAGTGCTTCATCGACGCTCGTTTCAGTTTCAATCACCGAGACCACTCGAAGAAGTCCTTGTTTCCCACTTAGGGCCAGGGTCTTACTGACACTTGCTGGGAATGCCGGTCCAATCGGGTAGTGAATCCGTTCGTTGACAAATGTTCCTGAGCCCCTAACACGACGAACCAAAAACCTACGTTCAAGTTCTTGTACGGCGGCGCGGGCTGTCGGCCGGCTGATTGAGAACTCCTGAACGATTTCGTTTTCAGAAGGAATGCGTTCACCAGCGCTCAAGAGTTGGATGCGTCGTGCCAATTCACTCGCAATG
>LFFB01000072.1 GCA_001510335.1 Actinobacteria bacterium casp-actino2
CTGCCCTATTGGCGAATGGTGAAGGTCTCTTTGATGTCGGCACCGAAATTGATTCGTCGCTGTTGTTGCCGGGCATTGTTCCGATCCCGCGCGAAGAGAACGGCGGCTTCGAATGTGAAGTGCTGTGGGTTGATCGCTTCGGAAATTGTCAACTCAATGTGAGCCTTGATGATCTTGAAAGTTCATGGGTGAATCCTGTTGAGCGCGTCCGAGTTTCATTTGGTGAGACCATCCGCAACTTTGTTGTGGCGCGGTCGTACGCCGAACTGGGTCAAGGTGCTGCCGGGTTAGTCGTTGATTCTTCTGGACTGTTGTGTGTTGCTGTTGATAGTGGATCAGCGACTGATCAATTGGGATTAGGTGAGAGTCAGCAAGTCACGTTGCAACCGGGCGGTCTTGAACCGGCCGTTTCAACCCCAGTTACCCTTCGCCCATCCCTCTAAAACGTAAATTTCTTTGTGATTCTGGTGCAGGATCGTTGCGTAATACGCAACGATCCTGCACCAGAATCACTATGGTTATGTCATGCGTCCAGCAACCACATTGACGACGGCCATTTTGTTAGGTGTGATCTTTGTTGCCGGAATCATTTCGCTCATGCGTTTGTAGATCAGGAACCCGCAATGAACTTGGCATCGATCATTGATTCACACGCTGCTCACCTTCCCGCATTCATCAGTCAGGGTCGCACCACCACGTACGGAGAACTTCGCGAGCAGGTTGAAGGTTTTCGCGGCTCATTAATGAACCTTGGCGTGAAGGCCGGTGACCGCGTTGCGATGGTCTGCGGTAATGGGCGAGGTTTCGTCGTTGCTTACTTAGCAACAATCGGTGCCGGCGCGATTGCGGTGCCACTCAACCCGCTGAGCCCGAGCCCCGAAATTGAATCTGAATTGATCAGTGTTGATCCAATCGCGGTCATCGTTGAACCATCAGGTGTTGCGTCCTTTCAAGGAGTTGATCGATCACGACTGACTTCGCTGCGCCACATCATCGTGAGCGATCAAATTAGTGCAACATCGTTGAGTGGCAATATTGCGCTTCATGTGTTTGATGATCTTTTAGATGGTTCAGCCACAAAATGGGTCAGTCTTCCCGCACCATCTCCGGCGGTTCTTATCTTTACGAGTGGAACCGCTGGTTCGCCCCGAGCCGCGACTTTGTCGCATGGCAACCTGCTCGAAAATATCTGTCAGAACAATTCAACAAGTGATCACATCAAAGAGGGTGACGTAGTTTTTGGTGTGTTGCCGATGTTTCACATCTTTGGACTCAACGTTGTCTTGGGAATGTCACTGATGGCTGGTGCGTGCGTTGTGCTTATTCAACGATTTGATCCAGTTACTGCAGTTGAAACCATCATTGATCGTAAAATCACCATTGTTCCTGGTGCACCTCCGGTGTGGATTGCGATCTCATTGATGGAAGATGTGAGTTCCTCGGCATTTGCGATGGTTCGTATGGCACTCACCGGCGCGGCTCGGATGCCTGAAGATGCAGCCGAGCGTTTGAAGCGCAAATTTGATATCGATTTGCGTGAGGGATACGGACTCACTGAAGCCGCACCAGTTGTGACAAGTTCTGTCGGTATTGAACCTCGACGTGGGTCGGTCGGTCGGGCAGTAGAAGGCCTTGAAGTGCGAGTTATTGACACTGAGGGCAATGATGTCCCAGTTGGTGACAGTGGTGAGATTCTTGTCAAAGGCCCGAATGTGTTTGTGGGCTACTGGAACGACCCAGTGACCACGGCACGAGTGATTGATAAAGATGGTTGGCTTCACACTGGTGACATCGCGATGGTTGATGATGACGGCTATCTGTATCTCGTTGACCGCGCGAAAGACTTGATTATCGTGTCTGGATTCAATGTGTATCCCGCCGAAGTTGAAGAAGTATTGAAGCGTCACTCGGCGGTACTTGAGGCAGGTGTGATCGGCGTTCCTCACCCAACAACTGGCGAAGCAGTGAAAGCGTTTGTGGTGTTACACAGGGGTGCAAATGTTGATGAAGATGCGCTGATTGATCATTGCCACGACCATGTTGCGCGCTACAAGTGTCCGAATAAAGTGTTGATCGTGGACGAACTACCGCGCAATACCTTCGGTAAGTTGTTGCGTCGCGCCTTGTGACTTTTTGGGCTGATTTGAAGCCACCAAGAAACCACTAAATAGCACGACAATTCCGATCAGTAATGTGATGGCAAAAGCGCGATCTTCGCCCATACGACCGGCCAGGGTTCCACTTCCTGATAACACCAAAGTGCCAAGGGCGATCAATGAATTACTCGTGGCATGGCGATGAGTGCTGGTGATGTGTCGGTTTGCTTCGCTTATTGCCGGCATACGACCACGTGTCACGCGAATGATTGACCAAATGGCGCCAACAATGATCACCAGTGCTGCGACACCCGAACCAACTGCTGCGAAAACACGTGGTGCGACTCCAAACAGTTCACTACCTTTCGGCATGGTTTGCCCCCCGAGGTCGCTCGATTTAGTTGGTGCGATCAGCACCACTCCGACAGCGACTCCTGACAATGTGATCAGCCATTGTTTAGTGATGTAACCAATGCGTGGACCGAACAACAAATAGACAGTGCCGAGTGCGAGCCACGGAACGTTCAGCACTGCGCCAGCCAAAAAGAATACGCGGAATGAACCAAGACTCCAGCCGCGAGCCTCGGCCCACCAAAGAGCAAACGAACCAACTGCAAATAAAAGAAGCGAAAAACTCCAGGCACCATCGTGTGGACGCCGGCGTCGTAACCAACGATCAAAAGTTGAAATGCTGAAAGCGAGGGCGACCAAGGTTGCAGCGGCGCCGAGAGCGGCATTCAGTGTCACACTGTGAGATTAGAGCAGAGTGGATGGCAAGGGAGTGGGCGTCCCGTGATCTGTGGTGACAGCGGTGACCGATGACCATCGTTTATCAACAAGTTTGAGTGGTGAGAACTCGCCACTTCCCGCGGTGACGCGTAGCGTTTTATCTATGGCCGAAAGCCCCCGACGCCGAATCCCTGATGCGACAGTTGCCAGATTGCCGATTTATCTTCGGATACTTCACGATCTCGCCGAAAATGAAACAACCGGAATCTCCTCTGAACAACTTGCTGAACTTGCTGCAGTCAGTGCCGCCAAAGTTCGTAAAGATTTGAGTTATCTCGGAAGCTACGGAACCCGTGGCATCGGATACGAGGTTCGCTACTTGGTTTTTCAGATCGAACGAGAACTTGGACTCAATCATGAATGGCCTGTGATCATCGTTGGTGCGGGCAATTTGGGTCAAGCATTGTCGGGTTATGGCGGGTTTGGACAAAAGGGTTTTCCCGTCGCCGGAGTCGTTGACATTGATCCCGTCAAAATCGGTGGAGTGGTCGGCGGAGTGCGGGTGCGCCACATCGATGAACTACCCCAGGTCGTGGCTTCTCGCCAAGTGTCCATCGGAGTCATTGCGGTTCCAGTCGATGCGGCCCAAGATGTGGCCGAACGCCTAGTCAAGGCCGGAATCACCAGTATTTTGAACTTTTCACCTGCCGTGTTGACACTTCCCTTCGGAATTACGGTCCGAACGGTTGATTTAGCCCTTGAATTGCAGATTTTGAGCTATCACGAGCAGCAACGCCAAACCCGCCAAACCGCCATCGCCTCATCAAAGAGCGCCAGCGCCTAAATCAGAAGTCGGTTGAAATCCCATGCGCATAGGTACCTCAAAAGGTCACAGGGAATAAGGTAATAGCCGTGTCGATTGTCGTCTTCGGGGTGAATCACCGGACTGGGCCCCTTTCCCTGTTGGAGCGGGTCACTATTGCCGACGACGCAATTGCCAAGACGGTGCACGGTTTGATGGAACGACCCAATCTTCGTGAAGTCGTTGTGTTGTCGACGTGTAACCGCACCGAGGTGTACGCCGTCGCTGAGAAGTTTCATGGTGCCTACGGTGACTTGCGCGATTTCTTCTGCGACCTCGGTGGATTCTCAGCCGACGAACTCATTCCGCATGTTTATAGCCAGCACGATGATGCCGCGATCAGCCACCTGTTCGAAGTCGCTTCGGGTCTCGATTCGGCGGTGCTTGGTGAGAGCGAAATTCTCGGACAGGTGCGCACGGCATGGGAACGCTCTCAGCGTGAAGGTGGAGCGCTCTCAACTTTAAATCTCTTGTTCCGCCACGCAATCGAAACTGGTAAGCGTGCTCGGACCGAAACTTCAATCGGTCGTCATACGTCAAGTGTGAGTCATGCCGCGGTTGACATGGCGCGTGAAAGCCTTGGCGCAATTGACGGCTTGACTGTTCTTGTTGTTGGTGCCGGCGATATGGGTGAAGGCGTCACTGTCGCATTGTCCGATTCAGGTGTTGGCAAAGTGTTTGTGACGAATCGCACGATCGCCAAGGCGCAGGCGTTGGCCGACCGTGTCAATGGCTCGGTCACTGAGTTCTATCGTCTGGCTGAAACACTCAATGAGGCCGATGTTGTCGTCACATGCACTGGCGCAGGCTCAACCGTGATCGACGCGAGCATGGTCAAGAATGCGATGGCGCTGCGAGCGGACCGTCCTTTGTTCATTGTTGATATTGCTGTTCCTCGCGATGTTGATTCTGAAGTGGCCCATATCAACGGCGTGACTTTGCTTGATCTTGACAATTTGCGCGACTGGGCTGCTCGTGGTCAAGCGCAACGGGCAACTGAAGCATTCGCTGTTCGCGACATCATCGTGCAAGAAATTGAACGTTTTAATATGGAGACGACCGCTCGCCAGGCTGCACCACTGGTTGCGCAGTTGCACGAGCGAGCCGAGGCAGTGCGAGCCGCCGAAATTGATCGTCAATTTAAAAAATTGTCATCACTGACACCCGAACAACAAGATGCAGTTGACGCGGTCACCAAAGGAATCGTGGCCAAGTTGTTGCACGATATGTCGGTACGTCTGAAAGATGATGCGGGTACGCCGCGTGGTGAACGCAACTCTGCGGCTGTTCGCGATCTTTTTGATCTTTCGTAATGATCGCAGTGACACGATGAGCGTGCTTCGAATTGCGACTCGTAGTTCGGCTCAAGCTCGCACGCAAGCAACTACGATTGGTCAATTACTTGAAGCAACCCATGATGGCTTAACAGTTGAACTTGTTTTTGTTGATACCACTGGCGATCAAAATCAAGATGTCCCCCTGCACACCATCGGTGGTCAAGGCGTGTTTGTGAAAGAGGTTCAGGCTGCCGTTTTGGCTGGTCGTGCTGACATTGCAGTGCATAGCGCAAAAGATCTGCCGTCAACTCAGGCCGATGGTTTGTGTATTGGTGCTTTTGGCCAACGTCGAGATCCCCGTGATGTGTTGGTAGGTCGTGCACTCGGTGATTTAGCCCAAGGTGCAACGATCGCCACGGGATCTGTCCGTCGCCGCTCGCAATTGTCGGCCATACGACCCGATCTTCAATTCGTTGAACTACGTGGCAACATCCCGACCCGGCTTGAGAAAATTCCGACGGATGGATCAATCGTGATGGCGGCGGCTGCTCTTCAAATTTTGGGCTGGACTGAACGCATTAATGAGTACATGACCGTTGATGTCATGGTGCCAGCAGTTGGTCAAGGTTGTGTTGCAATTGAATGTCGCATTGATGATGAGCAGACACGCACCATTTTGACGACCATTGATGATGCGCCTTCACGTCGCGCGGTAGAACATGAACGCGCATTCCTCGCTGAATTAGGTAGTGGCTGTTCGTTACCTGTTGGGGCCTACGACGACGGCGAAAAAATGCTGGTGTACTTGGCATCTGACGATGGACAGAAGCACCACTTTGCGACCGTGCCCACTGGACGTACTGCATCACATGAGGAATTGCTCGTGGCGGCGCGACGTGCGGCGCAAGTCGCCCGAGATGCTGTCGCTGGCTGAAATATGACACCCAACTCGCTCACGCTTGCTGGTCGAACGATCATCGTGACTCGTGCGACTGAGCGGGCGGGCGGTTTGACAACTTTGTTGCACGATCAAGGAGCGCAGGTTCTTGAAATTCCGGTGACGACGACTGTTGATGCCGTTGATGGCGGTCGCGATTTACGCACGGCAATCAACAACATTGAGAGTTACGACTGGGTAGTCGTGACATCGCCCGAGGGCGCGCATCGATTTCGTGAAGCAATTTCTTCAATCACGTCGGTGCGGCAACACTTCAAGGTGGGAGCAGTCGGAACAGCAACTGCAGCTGCACTTGGCCGCGCTGACTTGGTTCCGAACGTGCAGACGGGTCGATCACTGGGTGAAAGTTTTCCATCTGGCTCGGGGCGAATTCTCCTAGCTGTCGCCGAATCGGCAGGAACTGATTTTGAAGAGGCGGCTCGCCACAAAGGTTGGACTGTTCATCGAGTGACGACCTATCGCACGATTCCCATCACACCCGACCGAGACCGGAAAACCGAGATCGTTGTCGCCGATGCCATCACTTTTGCCTCAGCGTCATCGGTGCGGGCTTGGCATGATGTCTTCGGAACCACGATGCCCAAGGTGGTGGTGGCGATGGGTCCGATGACCGCAACAGCACTCACTGAGATTGGCATCTCTGATGTTGTTGTTGCCACAGAACAGTCATTGACCGGTCTTGTGGAAGCAACCTCGCGGGCACTGGCGAGTCGTTAAGCACTGACCGACCGTAGGCTGGGGCCATGTCCGCACGCTTCCCCGTGTCACGTCCGCGTCGTTTGCGCCGCACCCAGGCTTTGCGCGATCTCGTTGCTGAGACTCGTCTGAATGTCAATGATCTTGTTGCGCCTTTGTTTGTTCGCGAAGGTATTGACGCTCCGATTCCGATCACGTCACTGCCAGGCGTTGTGCAACATTCACGAGCCAGCCTGCGTGAGGAAGTTCGTCAACTTGCCGACCTTGGTATTAAGTCAGTCATTCTGTTTGGTGTTCCGGCCAAGAAAGACGAAATTGGCTCGGGAGCATTTGATCCAGCCGGAATCGTGCAGGTTGCGCTGAGCGATTTGCGTTCTGATCTTGGTGACCGCATGGTATTGATGTCTGATTTGTGTGTTGATGAATACACCAGCCATGGTCACTGCGGAATTCTTGATGGTCACGGTTCGGTGGATAACGATAAGACTCTTGAGATCTATGCCCAGGCTGCTATCGCTCAGGCCAATGCTGGCGCACATATCGTTGCTCCAAGCGGAATGATGGATGGCCAAGTCGGTGTGATTCGTAGCGCTCTTGATCAAGCGGGTCATGTTGAAACATCGATTCTTGCTTACTCGGCGAAATATGCGTCTGGTTTATACGGGCCGTTCCGTGATGCTGTGGATGTGCAAATCGTTGGTGGTGGCGATCGCAAGGGTTACCAACAAGACTGGCGTAACGCGCGCGAGGCCCTCACCGAGGTTGAAGCAGATATTGAACAAGGTGCCGACATGGTGATGGTCAAGCCCGCATTGGCATATCTAGATGTCATTGCTGCTGTGCGCTCAATCGTGAATGTTCCCGTTGCTGCGTATCACGTGAGTGGCGAATACTCGATGATTAAAGCAGCAAGTGCAAATGGCTGGATTGATCACGATGTGGTGGCGACCGAACATCTCACCGCAATTAAGCGCGCTGGCGCAGACATTATTTTGACGTACCTCGCGCGTTGGTACGCCGAGCTAGCGAACGGCTGATACCAATGACAAATCAACAGCGGTCATCAATTCCGTATTGTGATGCCACGGCATGCGTTGCTGCCAGTTGCAATCCCATTGTGTGTACCGGAGCCGGAACACCTTCAAACAAACAAGTCTTTGAACGCTCAACTCGTGTGATCCCTGGTGGAGTGAACTCGTCAATCCGTGCGTTTAAGGCCGTCGGCGGTTCACCGTATGTGGTTGCACGTGGCGATGGCGCACATGTTTACGATGTCGAAGGTAAGCAGTACATCGACTTAGTGCAGAGTTATGGCGCTGTCATTTTGGGTCATGCTCATCCGGCGATTACGTCGGCACTTCGTGATGCTGCTCCAGACGGAACTTCATTTGGCGCTCCGACACCGCGTGAAATGAAATTGGCTGAGGTAATCAGTGAGCGCGTGCCTTCGTGTGAACGCGTGCGTTTCATGAACTCTGGCACAGAGGCAACTTCAACGGTGGTGCGATTGGCGCGCGGGCTGACTGGCCGATCAAAAGTAATCATCTTTGACGGCAATTTTCACGGCGCAACTGATGCTTTGTTAGCGGCCGGTGGAAGCGGTGTGGCAACACTTGGAATACCAGGCACTGCGGGTGTTCCTCCCGAAGCAGTGGCGAACACCATCGTGGTTCCATACAACGTGGTCCCAGAAATAGATGAAACTGTCGCGTGCATCATCGTCGAAGCGGTGGCGGCAAATATGGGAGTCGTTGCGCCAGCACCTGGTTTTCTTGAAGGACTGCGTGCTGCCTGTGATCGTGTCGGCGCACTTTTGGTCTTTGATGAGGTCATCACTGGTTTTCGTTTAGGCACAGATGGTGCGCAAGGTCGGTTTAACGTCAAGCCTGACCTCACCTGCTTTGGCAAGGTTATCGGTGGAGGTTTACCTATTGGTGCAGTGGGTGGTCGTCGCGATGTCATGGAAAATCTGACTCCGCTCGGCAAAGTTTTCCACGCCGGAACATTGGCCGGTAATCCCATGGCCACTGCTGCTGGATTGGCCGCCATGAGCGAACTCACATCAGATGTTTACGGCGAACTTGAATCACGTGCCACTCGACTAGCAAGTCTGATTACTGATGCAACGACCGCGGTGGGCTTACCAGTTACCACGTCACGCGTGGGCACCTTGGTAGGTATCTACTTAGGCAATGCACTGGGTGCTTCTCGTCTACCAATAAATTTTGATGAAGCCAAGCAAACTGATGAAGCCTTGTACGCACGACTCTTTCATTGTTTGTTGAACGAAGGTGTTGCGATGGCCCCTGGTGCTTATGAAGCAATCTTTGTTGGTCTTGGTCATACCGACGCAGTGATGAATGATTTAGCCGATCGTTTTCATCAAGCTGCCCGCGCCGCGGCTGCCTGAAGCCCTACGATCAGAGCGTGCGACAGTTTCTAAGTTGGCGATATTGGGCTGCCCTTGGTGTGCTCTTCGCTCTGACTGGATTGCTCTGGGCTTGTCAAGGAGGCAGTAGACCGATCGAAGTAGTGCTGAATGCCAGTTCGCGACGGATTGACTTGATTGCGCAAACGTCAACTATTCGTTCAGATGGAACGTGGTCAGTATCTGGTGGTTCGACTCAGGGAGACGCCACCGCAGTATTGCAAGACGGACGTGTATTGACATTGGCCGATGGAACATTGGCTGAATCGTCGTGTTTGTTTCCGGAAGCACTCAATGCGTGTGTGTTGTTGGCCGACACTCTCGGTGATGGCGTGGTGTGGTTTGCATTGGTGACTGCTCCCACTGAAGGAACAACCGAACTTGAGTTACCAGCAATTAAAACGTTGCTTGATGGTGTGACTTATGCACAGCTCGTGAATGGTTGGGAAGTACCGTTGCTTGACAAAGTCGTGCGACGCTGTGCAGAAGAAACTCCGAACCTCGCAGCATTCGTGCAAAAGTTTGCTGATCGACATGTTGTCATTGTTGACCTTGCACAATCACAAGTATCAGCAGTTCGCTGTATCGGCCAATAGAGAAATGTTTTGAGTTACGCGTTGGGCGCAAGTCGTACAATTGCCGCGGCTGCTTTGTAAGCAGTTTCAGCAGGACCAATCTCATCGGGTCGCAACAAGTTTGACATGATGCGCACCACCCATTCCATTAACGTTCGATTATTCATGCCAACACGAGATAACTCGCGCATGATGGTCGGACGCCCAACGATTCGCGCGAACAACCGCGCAACTTTAAAGTACTGACCGTATTCATCATCAATCATGGTTTGGTAACGCTGCAAAGCAATTGGATCGTTGTTGCGAATTGCTTCGGTCAAAACTTGTGCGGCCATGCGTGCGGTTTCGTAGGCGTAGTCAATGCCCTCACCGTTGAACGGATTAACACTTCCTGCTGCATCACCAATGACTAGATATGTTGGTCCTGATTTTGGTCCGACTGAACCACCCATAGGAATGCGACCCGACATTGCTTTGTCGGTTGGTTGATCGGGATCAATTTCCCAACGTTCGGCAACCGTATGCGCGAACTCGTCGAGGAGGTGGGTGGTGTTGACACTTTTGAAATCGCGGAATGTTGACAACAAACCAACACCGATGTTGACAGTGCCATCACCAATCGGAAAGATCCATCCGTATCCAGGCATCGAATCACCGTGACGATCCTTTACATCAAGTGCTGATTCAATCCACGGTTCTTCATGACGTGGCGTTTCCCAGTAACTACGAATTGCTGTGCCGTAAGGCCATTCTTTAGTGCGGAAGGTTCCGAGAGCGCGACCAAAGCGACTATTTGCTCCATCGGCAACAATCACGTATCGCGACATGATGTCGATCGGAGTGTCTGAATCTTTTGCTTGCACTGTTGCACCGCGCACGAATCCTCGTTCGAGAACTGGGGCGAGCGCCTCGTGACCCTCAAGCAAAGTTGCTCCAGCGGCGACTGCGTTGCGCACGACCATGGTGTCGAGTTCGCGACGTCGCACGACATAACCGTGTTGCGGGTAGATCGGATGTGATGGCCAGTGCAGTTCAAGAGATTTGCCGTGGCCCGTGGCGCGCAACCCGTCGTAGCGGTGAAACTGGGCGAGTTGGTCGCCGAGACCCATGTCGTTGACCTGCTTGACTGCTCGGGGGGTGAGTCCGTCACCGCAAGTTTTCTCGCGGGGGAAAACTTGCTCGTCGACCATGACGACGTCGAAGCCTTCGGCGGCCAGCCAATATCCAGCCGCAGC
>LFFB01000073.1 GCA_001510335.1 Actinobacteria bacterium casp-actino2
ACTCGAGCGATTCCAGCACCTGGCCCAGTGGCGTGCATTTTTTCAACGCGCTTTGTGCAAAACGGTTTGCTTGAAGAAGATGGCGAAATGTGGGATTCAAACGGCATTCTGGTCGCACAAAGTCGCCAACTTGCACTAGCTCCGCGGCAGTGAAAGTTGTGCGGCTTTGCGGTTGTCCTTGCGTCCAACCGCAAGAATGCTGATGCATAATCCGATTGCCAAACAGATCTTCTTTGGCGAATATCGAAACCGCGATTGCGAGCGAATCCGCATTCCTGAAAAGCGTACGATGGGGTATGAACGCTCGAGAGCGATGCGTTCAAGTTCGGCATCTGGGTTGATTGCAACGGAGTACTTGGTTGATTCAAGCATGGGAAGATCACTTGCTGCGTCGCTGTATGAATAACTCTGCGACAAGTCGTAGCCAAGGTCTCGGGCGAGTTCCATAATCGCCACAACTTTTCCGATTCCGTAGCAAAACGGACCGATGATCTCTCCGGTGTATCGACCGTTGACTACTTCGCTTTTCGTACCGATTCCACCAGTCATTCCGAGCGCGGCGGCGAGTGGTTCAACGATTTCGGCAGGAGATGCAGAAACAATGTACGTCGGACGACCGACGCTGAGATGCGCTTGGATGATTTCGAGAGTCTCAGGTCGAACCTTGGACGCGATTTTTGGGATGACTTCCCGAGCAAGGTTTTGAAGGGTCTGTGCCTCTTGACCTTTAATTGCTCCCAAAATTCTTTGGCGGACCTTTAAAGTCTTTCCGTCTGTTGCCCCAGATGTGCGAAAAGTTAAAGCTTCCCAGGCATCACTCAACATCTGTTTGGTACTGAGGTGTCCCGATTTCCAAGCAACACCAGCCAAAGTGAAAACTGAAGACCCCGGAATCATTGTTCGGTCAAGATCAAAAAAAGCCGCACCTCGAATTGACGTGCAGTGATCTGCGCCCGAATCATTGGGGGTCTGTTCGGCGACGTGTTGAATGTCCACAGCTTGATTTAGCCACAGGTGAGATGGCTTCATTGGGCGGAAATCCAAATTGTCACTTGCACTTAATCTGCAATTTTGCGACTGTTTGTTAATTCGACAGCGCGGTTGTACACGTTCTTTTTTGGTACGCCCAAAATGTGAGATACCGCAGTTGATGCATCTCGTGTTGACGCTCCGCCCGCTAATTCTGCGATTAACAGTCGATCAATGTCGTCGGCAGTTGGTGGCGGGGCATCGGGGGCGCCGTGTAGCACTAGGACGAATTCGCCCTGCGGTTCATTGGTGCCGTAATGATCAACAGCTTCGCCCAAAGTTCCGCGCCACACTTCTTCATGAATTTTGGTGAGTTCGCGACACAAAGCAACTTGGCGTTCGGGGCCGCACGCAACTGAAAGATCAACGAGTGTGCGATGCAAGCGATGCGGTGCCTCGTACAAAATGACAGTGCGTCGTTGCAGTGCAAGTTCGTTGATATGGGCTGCTCGTTCTTGACCGCTGCGGGCAATGAAGCCGTCAAAGGTGAATCGATCGGTGGGTAGTCCACTGATGATGAGGGCCATGATGAGTGCTGCAGGGCCAGGAATGGCACTCACGTTGTGCGCGGCATCAATGGCGGCGCGTACGAGGCGTGATCCAGGATCACTGATTCCGGGTGTGCCGGCATCGGTGACCAAACAAACATCGCGACCTTCGTTCAGTGCATCAAGCACTCGCGGAATTGATGCATGTTCGGTGTGATCATCAACGCGCATCAGTGTGGCGGAAATGCCTAGATTGTGAAGGAGTAGTCCGGTGCGACGGGTGTCTTCGCAACACACCAGACCAGCGTTGGTGAGTGCCTCAATGGCGCGAGGAGAAATATCGCCCATATTCCCAAGTGGTGTGGCCACCAAAATGAGGTTGCTCATTGTGGAGTCGATTCATTGTTGTCGCTGTCGCGCACCTCAATTTTGTTGCCGACGTTGATGCCCCAGCGAGCGAAGGCTCCCTTTTGGGCTTCGACAACTGTTCGTGCATTCCACACTGGTGCGCCGAGTCGCGTTTTGGACATTTGTACGGTCTTGATGACATTGCCATCAGCATCGAGATACGCGATGTCAATCGGTACGCGCATACCGAAAGTATGCACCCAACGACAATTCGGAATAACGAAAGCACCTTCAATATGGGTTTGTCCGCTTAAACCTTTGCGGCGAGACGCACGCTCGGTGGCAATGTTGGCACTTGCTAACACGCGCCCATCAGTGACAAGCCAAGCTAAATGTGCTGTCATGACTCGCCTCCTTGATTGTGTAGTCATCGGCTCGCGAAAGTTGAACCTCAGCCAAATTTAGACGTTGAAGCGGAACTCCATCACGTCACCGTCTTCGGGGTGATATTCCTTGCCTTCAATGCGGATTTTGCCGACTTCTTTGGCTTTGTTCCAGGCGCCAATTTCGAGCAATTCGTCCCAGTGAATGACTTCAGCCTTGATGAAGCCTCGTTGGAAGTCGGTGTGAATTCGACCAGCACATTCAGGAGCGCTGGAACCAGCGTAGAAAGTCCAGGCGCGGGTTTCTTTTTCACCTGTTGTGAAATAGGTGCGCAATCCAAGTAAGTGATACGCGCTACGAACCATTCGGAACAGAGCGCCCTCACCAAGACCGAAGCCTTCAAGCATTTCGGCGCGTTCAATGGGATCGACAATCGTTGCTGCTTCTGCTTCAAGTTGCACGCACATACCGATGACTTCAACATTGGCACCAGCGGTTGAAAATTCATCGCGAACGATTTTTTCGACAGCCGGAATTTTGTCGAGTTCGTTTTCGCCGACATTCACCACTGCAAGCACGGAGCGATTGGTCAATAAGAAATATGGCTTAAGTGTTTCGCGCCATTCTTCTTTGAGTCCGGCGCGATAGAGGGGGAGTCCTTGGCTAAGTGCATCGTACGCAGCTTGCAGTGCCTCAAGTTCGCCAGCCGCCGACTTATCAAGTTTGGCTTGGCGGGTCGCTTGGGTGAGGCGCTTTTCGACGGTTTCAAGGTCGGCCAATGCAAGTTCGATTTCAACGACGCGTAAATGTTCAAGCGGATCAGATGGGCCTGGCACATCGTCATCTTCGAAAGCGCGCAACACCAGAACGATGGCATCAACTTCGCGGATGTTGGCTAAGAACTTGTTGCCGAGGCCTTCACCCTTGCTGGCACCCTCAACGAGGCCACCAATGTCAACGACTTGAACTGAAGCATGGATCAGTGATTTCGTCTTTGACATGACTCCGATGCGATCAAGGCGATCGTCAGGAACTTTGGCGACTCCGATATTGGGGTCTTTGGTCGCAAAGGCGTATGGGGCAGCGAGTGCACCTCCACCAGTGAGAGCGTTGTACAGCGAGCTTTTGCCCGCGTTGGGGAGACCGACTAATCCGAAGCGTTCCATGACGCTAGGCAGGCTACCGACCACCGCACACGGTCAAGTCATTCACACACTTCATCATGCAACTCAGATACATCTCAAAAACGAAATACGTACTTCTCACAACGATTGCTGCACTGATCGGACTGGCCTCAACGGCACATGTGGGTTCGGCACGGCCGGTTAGCGCCGAACCAAAACCGTGTGCGACCTACGAAATTGAAGGCACGATCAAACCAGGGCTTGATTCTGTGCTCGATTCTGTGCCCGAGCCAGCAACCGATACAGGCGATCAAGTACTGGTGCGCCAAGCCGAGGTGTACGTACATCTCGGTGGCGTGGCCTTGGAGCGGCATCAGGTATTCGCGTCATTTACGGGTGCCTTGAACGAAATGATCGGTGAACCCGTCCTGTTGGTCACTGACGGCGAGGGTCGAGCCACAGTTGATGTGCCGCCGGGAGCGGTCAATGTGGCCTTCATAACCGAAAGTCCCGGTTCGGGGAATTGTGTCAACCGCCCTGAGATCGCGGACGAACCGGTCATCGTGGCCGTGGATGTCCCCATTCAGCCAACAATTGATGGGCCGATTGGCGGAAGTCAAGGAGTTACTTACGACGACATTTTTGACCCGATCGTCGGTGGCGAAGTAGTGGTCAACAATGTGCGGGGTGATCTTCCGCTGGCCTCAGAGGCGACGAGTGCTCCGACGGAACTTGCTCACACTGGACCCATCTCACCGGGGGTTTTGGCGCTGACGGTCGTTGTGTTGGGGGCTGGGATTGGACTTGGTCTCGGCCGAGGGCGACGGGTGACATAGGGGACGAGTAAAAATCCCTGAGTAAAAAATCTGGTTTCATGTCTGCCCGAGTTCGTTCTGGCGACTCGGGCTGTAGCCTTATACACCTATGTCAAAGAAGACCAAGAAGCGCAAGGCTCGGCTCCGCCGCTCAAAGGCGAACCACGGCAAGCGCCCCAACATGGGTCGCGGCTGAGGTCAGTCTTTCTCGTTTCACCTGAATGTCCGGTTGCCCGGTACCAAGGTACGGGGTCGCAGTCTCACCTAGTCTCATTCGGATTCAATCAATCAAACCACCTGAACAATCCCACTCAATCTGGGGGTGTCATGCCATGACAATGATCTCCGATGTGTGGATGTCATCTTCTATTGTCCCGTGGCGTCGTCTCGGCTTTGCTGATTTTCCAATATCTCAGCCCGATGGCTCAACTGTTTTTTGTCTGTCAATCGCCGGCCTAGGTTTTCGTTTCTTGCCAGAACTTTCTGACCCTTCGGCCTCGGGGAGTTGTGTGAGCGGTTGGACATTGGTCGCAGACTCTGTGTCTGGCGATCGTGACTTGTTGTCAGTTGACGGCATCGAGACACGTGTGATTGCCGGGCCTGTCGCCGTGCCGCAATTGACTCATGCGCTGAACGTTGCATCGATTGATCACCTCGTGATCACTACAGGTTCGCTTGATCGAACGTGCGGAGCGATCACCGAACAACTCGGTTTACCTTTGAAGCGAATTCGTGATGCGGGGCATGGCGTGCGTCAAGGTTTTCATCGCGCTGGCTCCATCATTTTGGAAATAGTTGAACGTCCCGACTTGGCTCCAGAAACCGCTGCCGAAATTTGGGGCGTGGTGTTTGTTGTTGAAGATCTTGATGCGGCAGTGACATGGCTCGGTCCCGATGCGATCGGTGCACCACGCGATGCTGTACAAAGTGGTCGGCGAATTGCGTCTGTCAAAAAAGAAGTGGGGCTTGGTTTACCAGTGGCGTTGATGTCACCGCACGTGCGCTGACGTTTTACCAGCCGTCTTCTTCGTGTTTTTTCGCTAGGTACTCAAGACCTGTTGAACAATCGTTGTTTTTTGCACACCAGTTGCAGTGTCCCGCGGGGCGTAAAACTGGTTCTGCTTTTCCGAGTTTGAGTTCTATGGCGCGCACAAGTCCGTCTTGTAGACGGCGGGCAGTTGAGCGAAGCACTGCTTCGGATATATCTTCTTGATGAACTTCGGCGGTGTCGAGGTAATAACTGGCTACTTTGCGCGGGGCATTGCCGATCGCTAAGAAATCAATGAGTGCGTATAAACGCAAATCGTCGTAGTGCGCTGGCGACCAGCGGCCAGTTTTGAGGTCGATAATGACTTTGTCGGGCGGTCTGCCAAGTGCAAGATCGACTTTGCCGCCAATACGAATACGGTTATTCGACAGGTTGAGGGCAAGAGAACTTTCAACTTGGGGAATCCACGAACTTTTGATGGGCGGAAAACATTCGGTGAAGCGCGTGAAGAGGGAACTGCATTCGCCCACCAATTCGGCACGAGCAAATTCGTCAAGCGTGATCAGGAATTCGCTAATAGATTTTCCGGCGTCGTTACTGAGCCGTGAAATTGATTCTTCAATGAGATCAGTTGGGGGCATGGGGTGACGCAAGTTGATTGACACCTCGATGGCCTTATGAACGATGGTGCCTTTGCAATTGGCGTTAGTCCATTCGAATGGTCCTTGGCCATCGAGAAAAAAGCCTTCACACGAGAGCGCATTCGTGAGGCTTTGTTTGCTGAGATAAAAGCGATTTTCGTAGGTGGCAATGTCAGGAAGAAGATGGACTACGGGTAGCAGGGCTTGTTCGAGATCGGTCCGAATTTCGTCGGCGAGTGAGGGTGGAATATCTGGTCGTACCTCGGCCTTGCCGAGCATGTCGATGACCTTTTGTTGGGCGGGGTTGTAGACCTCAGACACTCGTGCACCTCATGGCCAAACCTTAGGTCGGGGGTGGGGCTTCGCGAGTTGATCGACTGTTTCGGGTCGCCCGAGTTCTGTGCCACACCCCTTTGACAGAGTGATCTTTCTCATGGAAGCCACGACCGTTCACTTTGCCACCGCTGCCCGCACATTGGGCCGAGAGGTTCGCTCGCGGGGTTTGGTCGTTCCCGGATTTCGTTGTCCACCCCGAGTTTTGGGTGCCGATCGCACGATTCGTCGTTTTGAAAGTGGAGTCACGGTGGCAGTTCGAGTGAAGGGTCGTCCATGGGTTGCCGTGTTGGCCGACATGATCGAAGGGGTTGTCGTCGCAAATCAACTCACTCCACCACTGGCCGATCGGTTGCGGGGCGAAATGTGGTTGGCCCTCGGATTTACTTGTGAAGCATCTCCGATTGACCGACCGTCTCAGGTCGCTTAACCCGTATCCTGTTGGGCAGTGCCCGGGTGGCGGAATAGGCAGACGCGGGGGGCTTAAACCCCCCTTCTCTCACAAGGGAGTATGGGTTCAAGTCCCATCCCGGGCACCAACACAACGTAAACAAAGGAACCATCGTGACCAATGCACCCAAACTGACCCCATTGCAAGCAGCTGAAGCTCGCCGCCTGGCTGCTGAACAGGCAAAAGCAAACAAGGTTCCTCAGGCTCGCTCCGAAGAGGAGAAAGCGGCTCGCAAAGAGCGCGTTACCAAGGCCAAGGATGCTTTGACTCGTTCGGTGGGAATCAAGGGTGATCATGTTGCTGGTGCTCGTGCCGCAATCAAGACCTACTTGCAGCGTCTCAACGAACCCAATCAGCCCGATGATGCCCGTTTTGAAATGTTGATAGAAGCTCCGTTCAAGGCCCCTGAAAAGAAGAAGACCAACGGCCCACGTTTCTAACGTGACGTTCGGCGAGCCGCGATGCATCTTTCGTCGTTCGTTGAAATGGTCGAATCTGGATTTGACGATCGTGTTCTATTAGGCGATCAAAAATCTCGAATCACCGGAACTGAATTTGGTTTTCTGGTTCGTCTTGGCGCCACCCAGGTTCACAATCAGTACGCCTCAGTCATTTACGTTGGCGAAAATCACTCGCTACTTCCCGTCGCCTTGTTTGCTGCGGCCTGGGCGGGCGTTCCTTTTGTGCCGGTGAATTATCGACTCGAAGATCGTCAGTTGCATTCTTTGATTGAGCGTTATCCAAATTCATTGGTGTTGACCGACCCTTTAACGTCCGATCGTTTGGCGGGATTTTCGCCGAAGGTTTTTGATGAGTGGCTCAGCGATTTATCCATGATTGATCTCGAAGAAGTCGGACCAACTGAACCGGCCGAAAATGACGACGATGTGGCGGTTGTGCTGTTTACGAGCGGCACAACATCAGAACCAAAATCGGCATTGTTGCGACATCGTCACTTGATGGCTTATTTATTGGGTTCGGTTGAATTTGGTAGTGCTGAAGAATCAGAGGCGGTGTTGGTTTCAGTGCCGCCGTATCACGTGGCTGGAGTCGCCAACATGTTGTCGAATCTCTTTTCGGGACGACGATTGGTTTATCTGTCGAGTTTTACGGCTCAAGAATGGCTGACGCGCGTTGCCGACGAAAAGATCACTCATGCGATGGTGGTGCCAACAATGTTGTCGCGCATTGTTGAGCATCTTGATGGTGGTGTGTTGACAACTTCTACTTTGCGTACTTTGTCGTATGGAGGCGCAAAGGTTTCTGAGCGAGTGGTTCGCCAGGCGTTGCAGGCATTTCCGAATACTGGTTTTGTCAATGCGTATGGCCTCACCGAAACTGCATCAACAATTGCGGTGCTCGGTCCGGACGATCATCGTGACGCATTGTCTTCTGATGATCCAATGATTCAACGACGATTGTCATCGGTCGGTCAAGTGTTGCCAATGATTGAAATAGAGATTCGCAATGAGCATGAACAAGTAGTCGCTGCGGGCGAGTCGGGGCTGATATATCTGCGCGGCGAACAAGTCTCGGGTGAGTACGCCGGCGTAAGTTTGCTTGATAGCGATGGTTGGTTCTGCACGCGCGATCAAGGTTCGATCGACGCGGACGGATATCTCTACATCGAAGGTCGTGTGGATGACACGATTATTCGCGGTGGAGAAAACATTGCACCCGCTGAAATTGAATCAGCTCTCCTTGCACAACCTGGCATCGCCGAAGCCTGTGTTGTGGGTTTGCCCGATGATGAGTGGGGTCAACGTATTGTCGCCGTCGTCGTGTGCAGCGAAGGTCATGTTGTTGACCTGAAAACTCTGCAGGATTCAGTTCGTGATGTTTTGCGTGGATCAAAAACTCCTGAAGAGATCATCGTCAGAGACTCGTTGCCCCATACCGAAACTGGCAAGATGTTGAGACGAGTTGTGCTGAGCGAACTCGTGGCACTTCAAGGAGGAACTGCATCATGATTCTCAAACCTGGAGCCCGTTTGATCAGTGCCGTATGCACTGCTGAATTGATGACCGTCAAGGCACCCAAAACTGATCTTGAAGTGACGATTGGCGGGGTCGCAACAATTGCCTCGGCGTCAGCACGCGATGGTTCGGTCACTGCTGTGGCCGGTCATGACGGCGGAACTTTGATGGGCAAGCGGTACGTCGACGAAGCCGACACGATCGAGTTGCTGTGCACCAAAGCGGGTTCGGGTGCCGTGGCCGTTAATGGCGAGTTGTTGCAGTTGAAAGAAGCCAAGGCTTTACCAGCCAGCGACTGATATCCCGTTTCGTACGGTGGCACCTGTATCCACGTCGCAATGTGCCACGATAGAGATATGAAGATTTCTGGTTACCCGTTCGTGGTGTCATCAGTTCTTTGGCTCGTAGTCGCAGGTTTGTCATCGTGCTCAAGCGATGACACTGCATCTTCGGTGTCGCTTGCACCAACGACCGAAGCAATGTCGGCTTCACCGACCGATCCCGTGAGTACTGCCGCCCCAACGAGCACGGCAAGTAAGGAAACCCCAGAAACGGGAACTCCTTCGACCGAATCAGCCATGATCGAACTTGATGCCGACGCAGGAATGACCGAAGAGGCCTCAGTTATTGTGGGAACCCCAGTCACGATTCGTATTACCGCTGACGTGGAAGACGATTTTCATCTTCATGGGTATGACATTGAACTTTCCGGCAACGACATCACATTTAAATTCGTTGCCGACAAGCTAGGTGAATTTGAACTTGAAGGTCATGAATCCGGCGAAGTGTTATTGAATTTGTCAGTCATTGCTGACTGACAAATTCAGATCCTTCAATGAGTTGCTTACTGCTTATTGCTGACGGCAAGGCTGGCCGCGGAGCGAACCACACGCCGCAACGCCGGCAGGCACGTTCAGGCCAGATACGACCGAAAGTGCAATGGATGACGGGTGTTCGGCATCATGCAGGATCGTTACCTTTTCACCAGCATTGAGAGTTGCAAACTTCCATTCGCCGCGGTTGCCCCCTGGTGAGTCAATGGTGATGCGAATTTTTGATCCTGCTCGGAATGGATGGGCTACTGGGAAAATTTCGACTCGTGCGAGGAATGGTTCGCCGGGTGTCACTGACATGAGGTCTGATTCAAAGAAGTCATGTACGGGACGAAGTTCGGTACTGGCTGACTCGTTGAGGGCCCGCAGGCTGGCACGGAGCCAACCACTTTGAACATAAGTCTCTGAACCATCGGGACGAATTTCGCTGATTGTGACTTCGAGGTCGGTGTCGGCGGCTTCTGTTGAAATCCACAGGTCAGCAGATCCTGGTCCGATGATGACAGTGTCCTCAGTTAAAGCAGCCGTCGTGAAAACTGCGGCCGTGCCTTCAGGGTTGCGTACCCAGTTCCACTTAATATTGGCATCCCAAATACTTCCTTCGCCTCCGAAGAATGTCTCTGGAGTTGCCGTGGGATCGGCGGTGTAGTCGGTGCTGCTGGTTTGTGCGACGTCAGAACCAAGGGTTCCGTTATCGCCCAAGTTGAAGCGCACTGCTTGTGCTTCGGGAATCGGCCACGCCGAGAAATCGGCACGCCAACGATTGAGCGGTGTGCCTGGCGCTTGACCATCTGCAACGCCTTCTTCAAACAAGATGCGAACAGACGGTTCGTTTTCGAAAATTTCTAGGGCTTCCTCGAAGGTCATTCCGGCAAAACGATTCTCTTGCACAATCGGTGTTGCTACTCCGAAAATACCCGGCGTAAGAACTGTGGCGATGATGCTCGCTGCAGTGAGATCAGGAGTCTTCTTGGCAACATACAAACTCAAAAACTCGGCATAGCGGGGGAAGACAGCCGGCCCGAGTGATTCGGTGTGTAAACCATTCACCAAAGTTGTGTACATGTGTGGCGTGCCAGTGAACTTGTCAATGAATGCGGGGAAGTGTCCGCCGGTTTGTTCGTCTTGCCAAGCACCTGCCAAGAAAACAGGAACATTGATTTTGTCGACAAACATTGATGGGTTGATGGAGTCTCCAACCTCGGGAGCGTAGAACACGTTGTCATTGATTTCGCTGATGAGGTCGGGGTTTTGCAAACGCAACTTTTGGTTGTTGGCACACTCCTTATCGCCCGAATCTGCCATCTCTTTTGACCATGCCTGGCCATAGACGGCGGCACTGTCCATACGTTCTTTCGTCCACCTCACAGCAAATCCGGTGTTCAAAATTCCGCCCGGACGAAGTGTGCTTCGAGCGCTGTCATC
>LFFB01000074.1 GCA_001510335.1 Actinobacteria bacterium casp-actino2
TGCGGTTGCCGATGACGGTGTAGCCCAGGTTCTTTCCTCACTCGAGGGGCTTGAGTTTTTGCAGTAGCACTCGTTTGGGGGACTGAAAGCGCTCCCATTTTTAGATATTGGTAACAACTACGTAACATCCCGCTGTTTTTCTCGATATTCTCTTTTTCTTCTCGCATTATTTTCATGGGAGCGTTCCCAAACACGCTGAAACGAAAGGAAAGTAGGAGCAATGTTTTCAAAGAAGAAATGGCTCGCAGCTTCAGCTGCAGCCGCCAGTGCCGCCTTGGTGCTGAGTGGCTGTGCTGGCACTGAGAGCGACAGCAGCAGCAGTGCCGGGGGTTCCAGCGGTTCCTCCACAGAATCCAACCAGAAGGTTTTGCAGTTCTGGGCATTTGGTGACATGGGTCTAGCAGAACTTATCGCTGAGTATGAGGCTGCGAATCCAGACATCAAGATCGAGATGAAGGTCAGCGACTTTGACCCACACCACCAGGGGCTTTTGACCTCTCTTGACTCCGCCACACCAGACATCGCCGCTATTGAGGTTGGTTATTCCTCACTATTTAAGGCAGTCTCTCAGAAGTTTGTTGACCTTGCCGAATACGGCGCAGCAGACCTGGAGGGTGACTACCTTGACTGGCGTTGGGCCCATGGTGTTGACCTAGATGGTCGTATCTTTGGTATTCCAACTGACGTTGGCCCAATGGCCGTGTGCTACCGCTCCGACCTATTCGCTGAGGCTGGCTTGCCAACCGACCGCGAAGAGGTCTCGGCGCTTTGGCCAACCTGGGAGGACTTCATCGAAGTTGGTCAGCAGTACGTTGATGCAACTGGCAACTCGTTCTTGTCTTCGACTGGATACGTCTGGAACGCAGTAAAGAACCAGAGCGACGAGAAGTTCTACTCCGCTGACGGCTCTTCACTTGTCTACGACACCAACCCACAGATCAAGCGTGCATGGGACCTTTCGGTTGCCGCGACCCCAATCGCTGCAAACATCGGCGACTGGACTGCTGACTGGAACGCAGGCATGAACAACGGCGCATACGCCGTCCTTACCTGCCCAGCTTGGATGATGGGTTACATCCAGGGCCAAGCTCCAGACCTAGCCGGTGCATGGGATGTTGCGGCAATGCCTGAGGGTGGTGGCAACTGGGGTGGATCACAGCTAGTGGTTCCAGCTCGTGCCAAGTACCCAGCTGAAGCAGCTGAGTTCATCAAGTGGGTACTATCTGCTGACAAGCAGCTTGAGCTATTCAAGGCTAAGGGTCAGTTCCCATCGACTGTTGCTGCGTACTCAGACGCTGAGTTGCTAGCTTTTGAAAGCGAGTATTTCAACAACGCACCGGTGGGGGCAATCTACGCCGAGGGTGTAAACACCTTGCTACCGCTATACGAGGGTCCAAAGGAGCGTGTCATTGACACCGAATTCGGTTCCGCGCTTGGCCGCGTAGCTAATGGCGAGCAAACCCCACAAGAGGCATACGACTCCGCGATTGAAGCTATCAAGCGCGACGTTGGCTAACTAAAACCGTGAGCGGGTGACCCCCACCAGGGGTCACCCGCACCACAAAATCACAGGAGATTTCGATGGCACGCAAATCACGGCTAAAGAGCGCAGAAGAGCGCACGGGTTACCTATACACCTCACCATTCTTTTTGGTCTTTGCGGTGTTCGGCCTTTTCCCAATCGTCTATACAGTCTGGGTAGCTTTCCACCAGTGGGATCCATTTGGTGACCCAACTTGGATTGGTATGGACAACTTTGTGGCCCTTGCCGATGACCCAAGACTTTGGATCGCCATTCGAAATACCTTCAGCATCTGGATTCTTTCAACCGTGCCACAGTTGGTAATGGCCCTGTTCTTGGCATGGATGCTCAACCACTCCCGCATTCGCGGAAATACTTTCTGGCGCAGCTTGATTCTGGTGCCAAACATCACTTCCGTCGTAGCTGTGGCCGTTGTCTTTGGACAACTCTTTGGCCGCGACTACGGCATGGTCAACTGGTTGCTGACCGTTCTTGGGTTTAGCCCAATTGACTGGGTCAACGGGACCCTGTCTTCACACATCTTGATTTCTTTCATGGTGATCTGGCGATGGACCGGATATAACGCACTAATCTACCTGGCTGCCATGCAAGCGGTTCCTGAGGATCTTTATGAGGCTGCGGAGGTTGACGGTGCATCCAAGTTCCGACAGTTCATCTCCATCACGATCCCTCAGATTCGTCCAACGCTAATCTTCACCGTAATTGTCTCCACCATCGGAGGACTGCAAATCTTCGCCGAGCCGCTGATTCTGGACGGCCAGGGTTATGGCGGCGGCGTCTCAAGGCAGTTCAGCACGGTCACCCTGTTTATGTTTGAGCAGGGCTTCTCGAGATTTGAGTACGGCTATGCATCTGCCATCGCAATTGTCTTGGCAACGATTGTTGTGGCGTTCTCAATCCTCAACTTCCTGGTCGTTCGTCGGATTCAGAAGGCATAAATCATGAGCTCAGTCGAATCAGTTCAGGGAATACCAAACAAGGATCAGAGCGGTCTGCGCTCTAGAAGAATCCGCTGGCATCACTACATCTTCCTAACGAGCGTTGCTCTGGCCTCGTTCTTCCCGTTCTACTGGATGTTCGTGATCTCTTCCAACGACTCGTCAGCCGTTGCAAAGATTCCACCAGTGGTTGTTCCCGGGGGCAACTTCCTTCAGTCGATCGAGACGGTGAACAGCATCATCAACTTCTCGGTGCCACTTCTAAACAGTTTGTTCGTGGCATCGGTTGTTGCGCTTAGCCAGGTGTTCTTCTCAACGCTTGCGGGCTTTGCTTTTGCCAAGCTGCGCTTCCGCGGCAAGAATGCGCTGTTCCTGTTCATCCTGGCGACGATGATGATCCCAACAGGTTTGGGAATCATCCCGTTCTACTTCATGATGTCGAACCTAGGATTAATCAACACCCTGGCATCGGTCATCTTGCCAGGACTAACAACTGCTTTTGGAGTCTTCTGGATGCGCCAGACCATCGATGGGGGTGTCCCGGATGAGCTAATTGAGGCGGCAAGAATTGATGGAGCAAGTAATTTCATGGTCTACCGCAAAGTGGTGATGCCGGCAATTGCCCCAACTGCGACCGTGCTTGGCCTGTTTGCCTTCCTGGCAGCCTGGAATGACTTCATGTGGCCACTGCTATCGCTCAATAGCCCAGAGAACTTCACAGTTCAGGTTGCCGTGCGACAGCTTCGAAGCGCCTACTTCATCGATTACTCGGTTCAGATGACGGGTGCTTTCTTGGCCACAGTTCCTCTCTTGATACTATTTGCCCTAGTCGCAAGAAGGATGGTTGCTGGCGTGATGGCCGGCGCAATTAAGGGGTAGATACTTATGTCAACTGACACATTGAATCTCAAAAAACCACAGCCTCAACGAGCAACCCTTTATCAGGTTGCCGAGGTCGCCAAAGTCTCTAAGTCAACCGTCTCTCGGGTAATCAATGATGACGCCAGTGTCGCCGAGGAAACTCGCAGGCGCGTCCTTGAGGCGATTGCTGTCACTGGCTATCGAGTAAATCAAAGTGCAAGAGCTCTGGCATCTAGAACCACAGGTGCAATTGCCCTAGCAATCTACGAAGACCTTGCAACCTACTTCTCGAGTGAGTTTTCGTCATCCATGGTGATGGCCCTGCAAGACTTCTTTTTTGAGAAAGACATACAGGTGGTGTTGGTTCCGGCCCCTGATCAGCGCAGGCAGTTGCGAATTGAACAGTATGTCCAGCAGCGTCACGTTGACGGCGCAATTTTGCTTGGCCCGGTCAGGGAAGATATCTTGCTACCTGATTTGCTAAGGGACAAAGTGCCACTGGTTATTGGAGGTCGACCCGCAAGAACCGAGACTGTCTCGTTTGTGGACATCGATAACTCCGGAGTCTCAGAGCAGGTGGTTGCGGGCCTCGCGAAACTGGGTCGCAAGAAGATTGGTTTCATCACTGGTCGTCTTGACAACCCAGCGGCAACCGATCGCCTGCTTGGCTATCGCAGGGGGTTGTCCAATGCTGGGCTCTCCCAAGACGACGGCCTGGTGGGTATTGGCAACTGGGGCTTTAAGTCCGCGGTTTCTGCAACCGAGCAGCTATTGGCAAACCACCCTGACCTCGACGCTGTTTATGCCTCCAATGACCTGATGGCATCAGCCGCGATTCAAGTGCTAAAAGACTCGGGCCGATCAACACCCAGAGATGTGGCTGTTGTCGGTTTTGATGACACTCCACTGGCATCCTCGCTCAGCCCGAAACTGAGTTCGGTTCGCCAAGACCCCGAGCTTTACGCTCGGAGCCTCGGGAGCCTGCTGCTGGCGCAAATTTCAAATGAACAAACAACACCGCAAAGCACCATCCTTCCCACCCAAATCCTCTGGCGGGACAGTAGCGGAACTCCTCCAGAAAACTAGAAAGGTAAAAAATGTCATTCCCAGCCAACTTCCTTTGGGGAGCCGCCACCTCCTCTTATCAGATTGAGGGAGCCGTCAAACAAGACGGAAGGGGATCGAGCATTTGGGATGACTTTTGTTACACCGAGGGCAGGGTTGCAAACGGTGACACTGGGGATGTGGCGATCGATCACTACAACCGTATGCCCCAGGACCTAGATATCATGTCTGAGCTTGGTCTTCATGCCTACCGTTTCTCGATCGCTTGGCCAAGAATTAAGCCTCTCGGCAGGGGGCAAATCGAAACTCGCGGACTTGATTTTTATGACCGCCTAATCGACGGACTTTTGGCTAGAAACATCACTCCACTTCCAACTCTCTACCACTGGGATCTTCCCTCTGCTTTGCAGCAAATTGGCGGGTGGACGAACCGCGAGGTTGCCGATCACTTTGCTGAATACACCGCTGTTGTTGTGAACAAGTTCAAGGACAGAGTTGACCAGTGGGCAACATTGAATGAGCCCTGGGTCAGTGCTTTTCTAGGTCACGCAGCTGGTATCCACGCTCCTGGCCTGCAAGATCCGGCCGCCGCTTTTTCAGCTGCCCATCATTTGATGCTTGCTCACGGCAAGGCTGTGCAGGTGATTCGTGATGTTGCACCAAAAGCCAAGGCTGGCATTGTGTTGAATCTTGCTCCGGTCTATCTGACCGAGCCTGCCCCTGATGACCACCCAGCTCATCAGAGCATCAAGTTGCAAGATGCGATGTTGAATCGCTGGTGGCTGGACTCCATGTTCAAGAGTAACTATCCCGAAGCTCTTTTGAACCTCGGAGACATGGTCACCAACTCGATTCAAGACGGTGACCTGGCTGAGATATCTCGCCCAATTGACTGGCTGGGTATCAACTACTATCAAGACTCTCGTTCGGTTCCAGTGTTTGGAAACGAGGAGGCGGTGCAGGCCCTGGATTCAACGGGCAACGGCGCAATGCCGGGAGATCGCGGCATTCGCATGGCAGATCCTGTCGGGGAGATTACTGACTTTGGCTGGTCCACAACACCTGATGGTCTTCGCAGACTGCTCGTGATGCTGACCGAGGACTACGAGAACCTGCCCGAGATGTATGTAACCGAAAACGGCTGCGCCTACGACGATCCGATGGTTGACGGCAAGATTGAAGACTCCAGGCGCATTGAGTACTTGCGTGCTCACCTGAAGTCAGTCGAGATGGCAATCGAGGAGGGTGCTGATGTCAGGGGCTACATGGTCTGGTCGCTGTTTGACAACTTTGAGTGGGCAGAGGGTTATCGCCAGCGCTTTGGAATTATCCACGTTGACTTTGACACTCAGGTGAGAACTCTTCGGGAGTCTGCTCACTTCTACAAAGAGGTGATTACCACAAAGGGGGAGAACCTTGGCTAGGGCTGGGTTTGTGGCTGCACTTCTCGCAACCGGGCTAGTGCTCTCGGGCTGCTCATCAGGAGATGACATGGGAAACAAGTTGTTGTGGAGTCAGGAGTTTGAGGGGGCAGACGCCCCACTAGATCTTGCCTACTGGACCTATGAGATAGGCGACGGCGGCCTAAAGGGGATCCCAGGGTGGGGAAATAACGAGCGTCAGTACTACATCGAGGATGCCTTCTCGATTACCGAAGACGGCATGCTCAAGATACGGGCAGAGCGCAAGCAGGTGTTTTCCGAAGACAATAAAGACGGTATGCCCACCGAGCAAAACCCCTATTTCTGCTGGTATCTCACGGCGTGCGAGTGGACCAGCGGCCGGGCTCTTACCGAGGACAAATTGGCTTTCAAGTATGGGCGCATGGAAACGCGCATGAAGATGCCGCGAGGTCTTGGAACCTGGCCCGCTTTTTGGATGCTTGGCGAAAACCTGCCTGAGGTTGGTTGGCCAAAGTCTGGCGAGATCGACATCATCGAGGGTCTTGGGCGCGATCCCATGACCGCGTACACAACAATTCACGGCCCTGGTTACTCGGGTGGGGCGGCATTTGGCCGGCATGCTCCAATGGAAGCGGCGCTCGCGGAGGATTTCCATACCTATGCCGTGATCTGGAGAGAGAATTACATAGCTTGGGAAATTGACGGAGAGCTGTTCTTCGAGGCCACCCCAGAGGATGTTGCACCGAATGACTGGCCCTTCAATCAGCCCTTTTACCTCATAATCAACCTTGCCATGGGGGGCAACTTCCCAGGCAACGTTGCCGGAGACTTAGGGGAGGCAGAGCTTCTTATTGACTACATACGCTTCTATGAGGTCGATGGTGTTGGCGAGTTAGTCGAGTATCCAGAATCGGGCTTAATAAACTAAACTCCTTTGCGGAGGTCTGTCCGAGCGGCCGATGGAGCTGGTCTTGAAAACCAGTGGACAGAAATGTCTCGTGGGTTCGAATCCCACGGCCTCCGCCATCATTTTTGCCTGATTGTAAAAACTGTAAGTTCTTTTCAGCGGTCATCTACACCCAATTGTTATTCGAATGTAACCGCTTACAGTTTCTTTACAGTTCGGATGTTATTTATTCTTAGTTCACGCCTTACTTCGTGAGGTGCGGGCTTTATTGCCTAAATCATCGAAAGGACACAAATGTCAACACTACGTCGTCGTTTGGTTGCAGTAGGTGCAATCGCGATCGCGTCCTCGCTGGTTCTAGCGGGCTGTGCTACATCCTCTGACGAGGCTGACAGCGGCTCTACTTCATCCAGCGGCGGAAGCTCAGGTGGAGATTCATCTGCCAACTGTGACGCCTATGCCGATTACATGGGCATGGAGGGTTCAGAGGTAGAGATCTACACCACCATCATCGACCCCGAGGCTTCAACCTTCATCGAGTCTTACGCGGAGTTCGAGGAGTGCACCGGAATCACCATTACATGGAACGGCACCCAGGAGTTCGAGGCTCAGCTAGCTGTTCGTACTGAAGGTGGTACGGCACCTGACCTAGCAGTATTCCCTCAGCCTGGACTTCTCAAGGTCTTCAAGGACAGCCTTAAGCCTGCAACTGCTGAGCTAGAGGCTTCGGTAGACGCCAACTACACCCCAGACTGGAAGCTTTACGGAACAGCAGACGGAACTTTCTTCGCGGCCCCACTTGGCGCGAACGTTAAGTCATTCGTCTGGTACTCACCAAAGACCTTTGCTGACAACGGCTGGGACATCCCAACTACTTGGGCAGAACTACTAGCCCTGTCCGACCAGATCGCGGCAGAGGGTAACGTTCAGCCTTGGTGTGTTGGTTTTGGGTCCGGTGCTGCCACCGGTTGGGCTGGAACTGACTGGATGGAAGACATCATGCTCCGCCTCTACGATGGTGCTACTTACGACGCATGGACCACTGGCGAGCTGCCATTCAACGACCCTAAGGTCAAGGCTGTCATCGATGAGGCCGCCAAGGTCATCAAGAACCCTGACTACGTAGGCGACGTGGCTTCGATTGCCACAACTACGTTCCAGGAGGCTGGATTCGGAATTGTTGACGGCAGCTGCGCAATGCACCGTCAGGCGTCCTTCCTTGGAGGAATCTTGGTTGGTGACGCTGGTGCAACCATTGTTAACCCAGAGGACACCGACGTTGAGGGTGGAATCACCACCTTCTACTTCCCAGGTGTTTCCGAGGACTCCAAGCCAGCGCTTGGTGGTGGTGAGTTCGTTGGTCGCTTAACTGACAACGACGCAGCCGCTGCAGTACAGCTTTACCTAGCTAGCGCTGACTGGAACAACAAGAAGGCAGCAATCGGCGGTTGGTTCTCGGCTCACAAGGGCCTAGACACGGCCAATGTTGGTGACCCTGTAAACAAGGTAGCCGTTGAAATCCTGCAGAACGCAACTCTGTTCCGCTTCGATGGTTCTGATGTTATGCCAGCTGGTGTTGGTGCGGGTTCCTTCTGGACCGAGATGACCGCATGGGTGGCTGAGGACAAGGACAACCAGGCTGTCCTCGACGCTATCTACGCAACCTGGCCTTACTAATTAGTTAGGTCTCAAACAGACTGATACTGAGGGGTCCGAGAATTCGGGCCCCTCAGTTCTCTGAATTAGGATTCAAAACATGAATTCAGTGGGGATATTCGCGGCTCGCAAAACTCCTTGGGAGATTGTCGCAGACAACTTCTCGCTACTGGCGATGGCACTACTAGCTTTTGGCGCGGTCGTTTTTCTGGTGTTTGTTCTTGCTGAACGCACTTCAGTGAAAGCGCAGGAGTGGATTAAGTACATTGTGTTCATTGCCCCTGCGGTCCTGCTTCTCCTCGTTGGACTGATTTATCCCACCATTCGAACTTTAATTTTTTCGTTCATGGACGCAAGGAGTGAAAACTTCGTTGGGTTTGAGAACTACATCTGGGCGTTCACGATTCCAGAGATTGTGACCGTCCTACGCAATACTGCTATTTGGGTTGTCATGGTCCCGCTGGTTTCAACTTCGATTGGATTGGCGATTGCCTACATGACCGATCGTATGAAGCGTCCAGGAATTATCAAGTCCCTAATTTTCATGCCGATGGCTATCTCGTTCGTTGGCGCTGGTGTCATATGGAAGTTCGTTTATTCCTACGAGCCAAACGACAAGAGGCCAGAAATTGGGCTGCTGTCTGCGATAAGTAAGGCCCTGAACGGCAGCGCTCCAAACTGGCTGCTAGAAATCCCTCTCAACACCTTCCTTCTCATTATCGTCATGATTTGGATTCAAACAGGGTTCGCAATGGTTGTATTGGCGGCTGCCATGAAGAATATTCCTGACGAGGTAGTCGAGGCGGCCATGCTAGATGGGGCATCTCCAGTCAAGCGCTTTTTTCAGGTTACGATGCCAATGATCAGGGCCACAATCGTTGTGGTACTTACGACCATCACTATTGGCACCCTAAAAGTCTTCGACATTGTTCGAACTATGACTGGTGGTAACTTTCAAACCAACGTCATTGCAAATGAGATGTATTCCCAGGCGTTTAGGCAGTTCAACTTTGGAACCGGCTCAGCCCTTGCCATCATCCTGTTCGTCGCAATCATCCCGATTATTTGGTACAACATTCGACAACTCAGAAGAGAGAGGACGGAGCGCTAATGACCGCACTCTCCCTGCCTAAAGCTCGGCGAAAGGCCAAGAACATTTTCTCGTCGCCGTTTGCCTCGGCGTTCGCGTGGCTGATCGCCATCTTCTGGACCATACCAACCTTTGGCCTCCTGGTTTCATCAATAAGGCCAGAGGCGGACATCAATTCGTCTGGTTGGTGGGTTTTCTTCTCAGAGCCGAACGTATCGTTGGACAACTATGCGGCGGTGCTTTTCGAGGGCACAACCACGAACCCTCCGTTATTTCAGTTCTTCTTCAACTCGCTAGCGGTGACGATTCCAGCCGTGATTTTCCCAATCACTCTTGCTGTCTTTGCGGCGTACGGACTGGCTTGGTTTGAGTTCAAGGGACGAGACTTCCTGTTTTTCACAATTTTTGGGCTTCAAGTCGTCCCCCTTCAGCTCGCGCTAATTCCACTGCTCCAGCTGTTTTCACAAGGCCTCAAGATTGGTGACTTCACAATCATTCCCGATCTAGAGATCACTGGAACGTACATCCCCATCTGGATCGCCCACACCATATTTGGTCTGCCATTGGCGATCTTCTTGCTGCACAACTTCCTGTCCCAAATTCCAAGAGAGCTTGTTGAGGCAGCGAGGGTAGATGGGGCTGGATGGTTCAAGCTCTTCTCAAAAATTATCCTGCCGCTGTCAGTACCGGCTATCGCCTCATTCGCGATTTTCCAGTTCCTTTGGGTCTGGAACGACTTGCTGGTGGGGCTCACATTTGGTGCAGGCACAAAAGACATCGCCCCCATGACGGTCAGGATTGCGGAGATGGTGGGAACCCGAGGTTCTGGCTGGGAAGTTCTCACGGCAGGCGCGTTTGTATCAATGGTCGTGCCGCTGATTGTCTTCTTTGCGCTCCAGCGCTACTTCGTCCGTGGACTGCTGGCCGGTTCTGTGAAGGGCTAGCCCCTAGCTTCCACCATCGCCTTAATCAGCTTCGCGCTGTCCTTTGGCGTTCTAACCTGACTTACGTGGTCTACGTAGATTATTCCAAAGCGCTTGGCTAGTCCCTCGGCCCACTCGATGTTGTCAAGTAGCGACCACGCGAAGTAGCCCCTTAGGTCAACCCCCTGATCCTTGGCATCCAATGCTGCCCAGATGTGGTCGAGGAAGTAGGAGACCCGGCCGTCGTCGCGGACCTCACCGTCAACAAGCTTG
>LFFB01000075.1 GCA_001510335.1 Actinobacteria bacterium casp-actino2
CTGCGGCATCAGTTGTCGGGACAGTTGTCGCAACTTCAGTATTCGCAACAGTTTCAGTCGCACCGGTTGTGGTTGTTGCGTCATCGTCACCGCTACATGCGCCGACAACTGTTGACAAAACGACGGCGGCCGCTACAGCCGAGAAACGACGAAGTGAACTATGTCGAAATGAACTATGACGAGACTTGCTTTGTGTTGACATGTCCCCATCTTGACAGGCGACGGCACCTTCAAAGGCGCCTTTCAGGTAAGCGCTGCCTTAACAGCAGACGCAATCGCCGAACCATCAGCCGATGCACCAACGCGATCTTTCACGGCCTTAATCACGCCGCCCATAGCTTTGGGGCCGGTTTGACCATTCGCTGCCGCATTGGCAACTTCTTCGGCAACAATCGCCGCAAGCGCATCGGCATCCATGGCAGCTGGCAAATACTTCTCGATGATTTCCATCTCTTTGCGTTCTTTGGCTGCCGAATCAGCGCGGCCAGCTTGTTCGTAAATATCAGCCGACTCAGCGCGCTTTTTCACTTCCGAGCGCAACAGGTTGATGATCTGATCATCGCTCAATGAAACAGCCTCGGCTCCAGCGACTTCGGCGTTCATGATTGCCGCTAAGGCCATACGCAAAGTTGACTTCAATAAATCATCGCCTGCCCGTACCGCTTCTGTGATATCGGCTTGGATACGACTTTTCAGACCATTCTCAGAACTCATAGACCCATTCTGACGCGTTTGGCACCGCTAGCCTCGTCTCTCGTGAATCAAGTTAAAAATCGTCTCGCCGCCCTGTCCATGCTCGATCGTGCTTTCCGCAATCTTCCCGATACCACGATCACTGCTCTCTACGAGGGACTCGACGAAGAAGGCCAAGACGCCATTCAGCACATCGCCAGCGTCAAGGGCGAAGACTTGGCTATGCCGGAACTTATTGCTGCCATTCGCGTCTGCGTCTCGAAGGGTCGCATTAATGGCGACCTTGAGCGTATGTCACTCGTCCTCACCGACAAGTGCCTCGCCGAATGCATCGAAGCTCTTGGCGAAAACTCAGATGACCCCAGCGAAGAAAACCTGCGCGAAGCTCTTCCGACCATCATTAAGAACCACACCTTGCCCACAACTCAGGTCATGTTGGCTTCGGTGGTCACTGGTGAGGCCATCGCTTCGCCGATCATCACTCGTTTGCTCAAGAGCGACGACGAAATCAAGCTTCCGCCAGCCCCAGTCCTTGCGATGACCCCATTGGCTCCGCTCAAAGTTGACGATGCCGAACGTCTTGCACTCAAAGAACAGCGCAAGGCTCGTAAGGCAGCCGAGCAAGAAGAAGCTCGCCGCCGTCGCGAACAAATCGCTAAAGCTCGCCGCAAGTAACTTTCGTTACAGCAAATCTGGATCGTCGGGAATGCCGGCGTCAATGGGCACTTTGGTGCTGTTCAAGAACATCGCGACTAAGTGATAGTTGCCAACTGTCGCAATGAGGTCAAGAACTTGTTCGTTTAAATAGTGCTTGCCAAGATTGCGCCATGTTGCATCCGAAAGCGCATATTCATTGTGTAATTCGTCGGCTGCGGTCAATAGCAACTTGTCAATCGGCGACCAAGTTGATGCCGAAGCACCTTTCTTCACTGCTTTGATTTCTGCAACCGAGATATCGCAACGTAAAGCAATCTCGACGTGCTGACCCCACTCGTAACGCGAGCGACAGTTCCAGCCAGTACGCAAAATCAATAATTCTCGATCACGCGCCGTCAACGTGTTCTTCGACAACACGTGCGTTGCAAACACCAGCCAACGCTTCAACATGTCGGGGTGATTGCCCAGTACTCCGAAAATGTTGAGCGGGTCACCGTTCGGACCGGTGAGTCCTTTCGAAAACATTTCGGCGAGTCGCGGATCTTCTTTGGCTGTGCGAATCGGCAAACGTGCCGGCGCATTTTTCTTCTCTAGATCAAGCAAAAACTTCTTGGCTTTCATGCCACCGGCAAAACCTGTCAACGAGCCATTTGCCCCAATCACTCGATGACACGGCACCACGATGCTGAGTGGGTTACGACCGTTCGCAGTGCCCACGGCTCGCGCTTTATTTGGGTCGCCGAGAACTATTGCCTGTTCCCCGTAGCTCATCGTTTCGCCGTACGGGATAGTTCGCAGCACCTGCCAGACGCTCTGCTGAAATTCGGTGCCCTCGGGATCAAGTGGCACATCAAATTCGTGGCGAGTTCCGGCAAAGTATCCGTCAAGCTGCCCAATCGTGACCTCGATGATCGGGCTCGTGCCCTTTTTGGCATCGGCGACTCCAGGCACCCGGCGGGGATCGTCATTCGGCCACAAAATTGCCCGCAATCCTTGGGCCGAAGCCACCAGCGTCAAACGTCCAACGGGGCTCTTGTACCCAGAACTGATCAATGTCGATGTCGTTACTTGTTTTGTCGAACTCACGACGTCATCTTGTCACTTAGTGACCAAAACCCTGACTCCTGAGGTGTGGGCCGACCCTCAGGGTTGTTGTACCGTACAAGTAAGAGCGATCATGATGTCAACTACACCTGCCGAATCCGACACCACCGAACTCAACGCTGGCAATCTCAGTCAGCGACAGATCTACATGGTCTTCGCGGGCGTCATGGCCGGTTTGGGATTGTCGGCACTTGACGGCACCATCGTCAACACCGCCCTTGCCACCATTGTTGGCGATCTTGGCGGCATCAAGTACTACGCCTGGGTCGGCACCGCCTACATGCTCACCAGCACAACCGCCACACCACTGTTTGGAAAACTCTCCGACCTCTACGGTCGACGCCGTTTATTCCAGATCGCCATCGTGACATTCATCGTCGGTTCGGTGATGTGCGGACTCGCACAATCGATGTGGCAACTAGTAGTCGCCCGCGGAATCCAAGGAATCGGCGGCGGCGGATTGTTTTCACTTTCGTTCGCGATCATCGGCGACATCGTTCCACCGCGCGAACGTGGCAAGTACGTCGGATTCATTACCAGTGTCTTCACGATCAGTAGCGTGCTCGGCCCGCTGATCGGAGGCGCAATTGTTGACAACACTTCGTGGCGCTGGATCTTCTTGGTCAACTTACCCATCGGAATCATTGCCTTGATGATCACCAATAAGGCCTTGCGATTGCCCTTCACTCCATTGCAACGCAAAGTTGATTATGTCGGAGCGACACTGCTTGTTGTCTCGGTGTCATGTTTGATTCTTGGTCTGTCGTGGACGGGCGGATCGTACGGTTGGTTCTCTGCACCCACACTTGCGTTCTTCGGTGCGACACTCGTCGTCGGCATTGTATTCTTCCGTTGGGAAATTCGAGCTGAAGAACCCATCGTTCCCTTGCACTTAATGAAGATTGACGTCGTGCGGGTCATTGTGCCGTTAATGACTTTGGTCGGTGCGGTGTTTTACGGCGCCAATGCATTCATGCCCTTGTACTTGCAAGGTGTTACCGGCGTTTCTGCAATGAACTCAGGACTGTTGCTCGTGCCGCTCGCAGTTGCTGTTGCTGGAGCCGCAACCATCATCGGACGTATCACATCACGAACTGGCTCGTACAAAATATGGCCGGCCGTTGGTGCAGCGCTGGCCTTAGTTGGATTCATCATGGCGTCACTTCTCGGTTCGACGCACGCGTACCTATACCTTGCAATGACCGCGTCATTCTTTATTGGCGCCGGAATGGGTGCTCTCTTCCCCACCGGCACGCTTGCTGTACAAAACGCTGTTGAGCCGCACGAGATGGGAGCGGCTTCGTCAGTCGTCATCTTTGTTCGACAACTCGGTGGGGCGATTGGTCTTGCAATCTACGGAGCCATCTTTAATGCACAGTTGAATGGTCGAATTGATGAAGAATTGATTCAAGCACCGCGCAACATCAAAGAACTTGCTTCACCCATGCGCGAAGAAGCTTTAGATGTTTTCGCTCACGCTGTCACGACAGTTTTTCGTGCGGCAGTACCCATTGTCGTGCTTTCGCTGATCTTGGCTATCTTCGTTCCAGGACGCCAACTGAAAGGTCGTGCACCAAGTCCTGAAGAAAAGGCTGCGCATTAAACCGCAATAACTGGTGAACTCTTTTGACGAATTCTCGCGATCAACAACAAGCCAAGGGATGCAAATACCATTCCGCCCACAAAGGTTGAACGTTCGCCGAACAATTCGCCGACGAGACCAAGGCCCAAGCCGCCGATCACTCCACCAATTTCAAAGAAACTGGTGAAGCTAGAAACAATTTCAACGCGCTCGTTTTCGTCGCCTCCTTCAACCGCCATAGCCAACAACGAGGGATAGAAGAACGAAACACCAAGTGCAAAGAAGATTGTGCCAAGCCAAATCCCAAACTCATTACCGAGAACTGCAACCGACGTGACGCCGCACAACAAGAATGACATCGCCATCACCACACTGCGGTGAAGTCCAATACGTTCTGGGGTCTTGGCCCCGAACAAGCGCAAGAACAAGCACAGGATGCTGTAGAGCGCAAAGAATTGCGCCGAACCACTGAGTCCGATTGATTTCGAAAATGTCGGAACAAAAGAAGCGAAGGCCGTCCACGCCGCCATACCGACCGCCAAGATCGCACCAGGCAGTAGTGATCGCTTATGAAACCACGACACTTTGCGGCGAATACGTTCGGGGCGTTCACCAACAAAGGCCGGAGCATTCAATGACACTAAGGCGGCAAGCACGGCTGCTCCTGCAGTCACAACAAAAACTGCATTGAAGTGTCCAGCGTTGAGTCATCGTGCCGATTCGGCAACGTCTCCCATCACTAACTCACCAATAATGGGTCCGACTGACAATCCACCAAAGACAGCAACTGATAAATAACTTGCGGCTTCGGCTTTACGATTTTCGGGACTGAGTTCAACCACCAAAATTGCTGCTCCCACAAAGAGCGCAGCTTCACCAACACCCATTAATGCGCGCAATGGCAAAATCTGCCATGCCTCGTTAACACCCGTGAGTCCAAGAGCGGCAACTGCTGCCACCAATGATCCCGTCACCATCAACGTGCGACGACCCCAACGATTACCTACCCACGTGAGCAATGGTCAAAACAAAACTGCGGCGCCGCTAAAGACAACGCCGTTTGCGCCAATCATGGCTTCGCCACTGCCGAGACCGTTCTTAATAAAGACTGGCAAGGTCGGAATCAGAATTCCAACGCACAAGTAATATGCCAGTGTTGCCGCGGTTACCAATAGAAACCGCGGGGTCACCATTCGATCGTTCAACCGGCTGACGGCTCCTTGGGCAGACCAAGAACTCGCTCACCAACAATGTTGCGCTGAATCTGGCTAGTTCCGCCCCAAATAGTTTCAGAGCGACTGAAGAAGAACGCCGACATCATCGGGCTCACGGGGTAGCCCTCGCGACGCTTCTCGCGTGCAACACCTGGCCATGAACCAGTCTCGGGACCAGCATCAACCAACATGCCTTGCGCACCAAAAATGTCAAGTGCCAATTCCATCGCGGCCTTATGCATTTCTGACCAGAACATTTTGTTTGAAGCACCAAGTGCCATCACACCAAAGTCTTTTGAGTTATTCAATGTTGCGGTCAATGAACGCAAACCGTTGATGCGCAAGAGTTGAATCTTAGTGTAGTACTGCATCAAACGCTGACGAATATCGTCTTGTTCGATGGTGCCGTTCTCTGTCGCAACGCGCACCATCATCTTGTATTCCTCTTCGAAACGACGGTAGCCAGTCGTTGCGCTCATGCCGCGTTCGAATGCGAGGGTTGAGTTGGTGACCTTCCAGCCGTTGTTCACTCCACCAACAACATTGTCCTTGGGGCAACGTGCATTGGTGAAGAACACTTCACAGAACTCTGCAGTTCCGTCGGGCTGAACGATTCCACGAACTTCAACACCTTCTTGACGCATCGGCACCAAGAGGTACGAAATACCTTTGTGCTTCGGTGCATCAGGATCGGTGCGGGTGAGCAAGAAGCAATAGTCGGCGTGGTGTCCACCAGTGGTCCATACCTTTTGACCATTAATGATCCACTCGTCGCCATCAAGCACTGCTGCGGTCTTGAGTGATGCCAAGTCAGATCCCGAGTTCGGTTCGCTGAATCCCTGACACCAACGGGTGGTGCCATTCATGATGTTGGGCAAGAACTCTTTCTTTTGTTCTTCGGTGCCCCACTGCAACAAGGTCGGTCCGACCAAAGTGTCACCAAAGAAGTCAGCCCGCAATGGTGCCTTCATGGCTGCAAACTCTTCGGACAACACAACGCCTTGCATCGTGTTCAGTCCCTTGCCGCCGTATTCCTTGGGCCAGGTTGCGCAGATCCAACCACCAGCGAACAACTTCGACGGCCATTCTTCAACAAACTTCTTGCGGGCTTCGCCGGTCAGTTCAAATCCGGGGGTTCCCCAACCTGCAGGCAGATTGGCGACCAACCATTCACGGATTTCTCCACGGAAAGCTTCGGCGTCGGCGGGGTAATTCAGTTCCATCAATTCATTCTCTCGCAGGCATCAGCCCGACCCCAACCCGAGCGACAATAAATGCGTCACGAACCACGACAAATAGAACACTGACAAATAGGACACTGACAAATAGAACCATGACACTGAACGGTTCACACGGCGTTCACAAAAGTCAAACACTGGGGAAATCCACCATTTCTAGAGTTGTCGACATGGAAACGACCGTTGACGTTGCTGGCGCACTATCTGCGATCCCATTGCCACCCCAGGAGTCAGCGGTCCTACGAGCCCTCATTACCTGTTCAGGCCGAGTCGTCAGTCGCCGCGAATTGTCACGTCTGGCTGGAATCGCTGAATTGAACGATCGCCGTTGCGATTCGCTTTTGGTCTCCATTCGCAAGGCGCTTGGACCCGAGTCAATTCGCACCGTTCGTGGCCGCGGCTGGATGCTTAATGTCAACAACCTCGAGCAGGCCAACCAGCTCATCGCTGCCTGACTGACAATCCTCTTCTCAGCATCGTTGACTACTATCATGCACTGATGAGTTTGCTTGCTGCGTCTACCGAGGGATACGACCTCGCCCTTATTTTGGGCAATTTGCTCATCATTATCCTTGTTGCGCGTCTGGCCGCCGAACTTGCCGAGCGAATCAAAATCCCGGCAGTACTCGGCGAAATTGTTGCCGGCATCATTATTGGCCCAAGTGTTCTCGGACTGATTGATCCCATCAAGCATCTTGATGTCGCCGACATGGTTCTACTGCTCGGAGAAATCGGCGTCATCTTGTTGCTCTTTCAAGTTGGTCTCGAAATGGACCTTGGCGAAATGGCCAAGGTCGGCAAGCCGGCCGTCATGGTGGCGATCCTCGGTGTCGCTGTTCCCTTCGCTGTTGGCTACGGCGTTGCTGCATCTTTTGGTGAAGACGCCAAAGTTGCACTCTTCATCGGCGCAACCCTCACTGCCACGAGCGTTGGCATTACAGCTCGTGTGCTTGGTGATTTACGAGCCCTCGCGCTGCGCGAATCGCGCATCGTTTTAGGTGCTGCAGTCGCTGACGATGTTTTGGGTCTCGTCATTTTGACTGTGATCGTCAAAGTCGTCACCGAGGGTTCAATCAGTGCCGGTGTTGTACTTGAGACCATCGGTTTAGCAGTCGGCTTTCTGCTCATCACGGGTTTGCTCGCGATCTATGTCATCCCCCGCTTGTTTACTCGCATTGATCGACTCGCGAAATCAACGACAACAATCGTGTCGATTGCTTTCGCTCTCACACTGGCTTTTTCACTATTGGCCAATCAGGCGAAACTTGCTTTCATCATTGGTGCCTTCATGGCGGGTCTTGCGGTCGGACGAAGTCCTCAACATGAACGCATTGCTGAAGGACTCAACCCTCTCGGACATATTTTCATTCCAGTCTTTTTCGCCAGTATCGGAATTAACGCCGATCTAGAAGCAATGTTCCGGCCCAGTGTTCTGGCTCTAGCGGTGTCGCTCACCGTTGTGGCAATCATTGGAAAACTGGCTGCTGGGCTCGGCATTGGGCGTTCTGGCGGCGACAAGTTGCTCGTCGGCATTGGCATGATGCCACGCGGCGAAGTGGGCCTGATCTTCGCATCAATTGGATTATCAAAGGGAATTCTTGATGACGAACTCTACGGCGCACTTTTGCTGATGGTCCTCGTGACGACTGTGATCACCCCACCACTGATTCGCTTAAAACTGGCAAAACGAGACGACCTAGCGACGGCAACTTCAGTCGAAGTTTGGACGTCGGTTGATACGTCACATCTCATTGAAGAACTTCTCAATAACGATGCCGACGAATGGTGGCGCATTATTGATCGTCACAATGTTGAGTTGCGGATTCCCGAAATCGGTCGTGCAATGCAACGTCGTCGTGCCGAACCGGACTTTGCTGAGCAAGGGTTAAACGGCCATCTTCATTCGCTACATGCTTTGAAATTGCACCTTGATGACCCACGCCGTGACCCATTGCTGAGTCGCGCCCTTGACCGTGTCGGTCTCATTGAAATCGTGGCCTTGGCTTGTTTCATCGACTCGTTATTTGACAACGGTCATGAGGCCATTGGCACCGCAACCTTGATGATGCCCGAGTCAACCGATGACATCATTCATATTTTGTCGCTCAGCGAATCAATGAAAGACGCCGTCCACGGCCCAGATCTTTCAATCCCCGCTGAGCTATTGGTCGGGGACGGATACATCACTTTTTCGGCTTATGTTGTCGCGGCGCTCACAGTTTCTGAGAATCACCGTGCAGCTCTTGATGTAGCCGTCGACGGTCTCGTCTAGTTCGAACTTCCGAACACATCGCTCACACTGCCGTAACAATTCACGGACACTCGAGAAACATCAACCTCCTAGTTTGGGTTTGCCAGGTGACCTGTATTGGTCATCTTCCTAGTCAGCGTGGACAGGGTCAGGCATTTTCACTTTCCCAAACCCAAGGAGAATTATGCGTAAGAAAATCCTGCGTCTCTCGCTGAGCATTGCGGCGGCCACTGCCACGGCACTGGCCCTACCCGGAATCGCTCTCGCAGAAGAGGCCGACACCATGGCGGCCATCGACGGAGTTCAGGCCGCCCTCGACAACCTCTGGCTAATCATCGCCGGCTGTCTCGTATTCTTCATGCAAGCTGGCTTCGCACTCGTCGAAGCCGGTCTCACGCGTGCGAAAAACGTGGTCAACATCTTCGCCAAGAACTTGGCCGACGCCATGATCGGTGTCATCATGTTTTTGGCGGTCGGCTACGCCTTTGCCTTCGGTGGTGACGGTGGCTGGTTCATCGGCCTTGGCGGCTGGTTCCTCAGCGGTTCAAATCCCTTCGAGTGGGGATCGAGCGGCGTCGGAACGCTCACCTCGCCGACGTTCTTCTTCTTCCAGGTGGTGTTCGCGGCCACGGCTGTCACCATCGCCTCGGGAGCGATGGCCGAGCGCACCAAGTTCAAGTCGTACCTCATGTTCAGCGCCGTGATGACCGCCTTCATCTACCCAGTTGTCGTGCACTGGACCTGGGGTGGCGGTCTCATCTCAAAGATCAACATCGGCGACGCGGTGTACTCCGACTTCGCTGGATCTTCGATCGTGCACATGACGGGTGGTGTCGCCGCTCTCATGGGTGCGTTGTTCCTCGGACCTCGCATTGGCAAGTACGGGTCCGACGGCAAGCCGCGTGCCATTCCCGGACACAGCATTCCGCTCGCCATGCTCGGCGTATTGATCCTGTGGCTCGGCTGGTTCGGATTCAACCCCGGTTCAGAATTGGCGGCCGACAACTACGTCGCCTGGATCGCCGTCAACACGTTGGTCGCCGCAGCAGCCGGTGGAGCAGTCACCTTGGCCACGGTGTGGTCCAAAACCGGAAAAGTTGATATGGCCCTTGTCGGTAACGGTGTTTTGGCCGGGCTGGTCGGCATCACGGCTGGTTGCGGAACAATGAACGTGCTGGGCTCGCTCATCACGGGCGGTATCGCCGGACTCATCGTGGTCTTCTCGGTCGTGTTCTTCGACAAGATCAGGATCGACGACCCGGTCGGCGCCATCAGCGTGCACGGAGTGTGCGGTGCTTGGGGAACCATCGCCGTCGGACTCTTCGCCCGCTACGACGATGCCTTCCTCGGACGAGACGAGGCTGGCCTCTTCTACGGTGGTGGCCTGGATCAGTTGATCGTCCAGATCTTGATGGTGCTCATCATTGCTGCCTGGGTTGCGATCACCACGGGAGTTCTCTTCTTCATCATCAAGAAGACCATCGGTCTTCGCGTCAGTGAACAAGAAGAGATCGAAGGCCTCGACACCCACGAGCACGGTGTCCCTGGCTATGTCAACGATGACATGGTTTTGCGATAAGTCGACCACGAGAAACCAGAGAGGAACACAACAAAATGAAACTCATCACCGCAATCGTGAAGCCCTTCAAATTGGATGACGTGAAAGATGCCCTCAAGGCAGTCGGCGTCCAGGGCATCACCGTTAGTGAAGTTAGAGGCTTTGGTCGCCAAGGTGGCCACAGCGAAACGTACCGAGGAGCCGAATACAAAATCGATTTCGTGCCCAAGGTTCGCCTCGAGTTGGTCGTTGACGATGGCAGCGTTGACGCCGCCATTGCCGCAATCAAGGCTTCAGCAGTCACCGGAAAAATCGGCGATGGAAAGAT
>LFFB01000076.1 GCA_001510335.1 Actinobacteria bacterium casp-actino2
CTTGATCATGCTGTCGAATTGATGGCCGCCGATCTCAATCCCAAGATTCGTGTCAACGCGGTAGCGCCTGGCGCAATCTTGACTGAGGCTCTTGAGATAGTTGCAACCAATCCTGAGCTGCGATCCATGATTGAAAATGCAACTCCCCTTCGACGTCTTGGTGATCCCGATGACATCGCCGCGGCAGTTTTGTATTTGGCGTCACAGGCCTCGAGTTACGTCACTGGACAAATCATCGCCGTCGATGGTGGCGTGACAACAACCAATTTCAATTTCCCCATCGCCGATCTGTGAGTTCAGACCAAACAACTTCTTCCCCGCCTCAGAGGCATGGGTCATTAGGCGCGCTACGCCACCGAGACTTCGCATTTTTTTGGACTGCCGCTGCAATCTCTAATGCCGGTGGCTGGATGCAAGTTGTCGCGGTACCAGCACTGCTTTATGACATGACGAATAGTTCAACTTGGCTTGGCGTGTCATCAATGGCCGGTCTCTTGCCCGCAGTTTTCCTCACCCCATACGCCGGAGTCTTGTCTGACCGCATGAGTCGCCGCAAGATTTTGATGATCACTCAGACCGTACAGATGTTGTGTGCATTCATCTTGTGGACGTTATATCTCGCAGGGTCAATCAGTCCTGGGCTCATTGTCTCCATCGCACTCGTTGGAGGTATCGCCACCGGTTTCCAAACTGCAGCTTGGCAAAGCTTCGTACCACTTCTCGTTCCTCCTGAGGAATTGCTCGATGCGGTCAAGTTGAATTCGGTGCAATTCACTTTGGCCCGCGCCATCGGACCAGGTTTTGCTGGACTTGTCGTCAGCACACTTGGCACTGGTGCCGCAATATTCATTAACGCCATCACTTTCCTCTTAGTTATTGCTGCACTTGCGTTATCGCGCCCCCGACAAATCATCTCGGCTGCAAGTCAGGGGAAGGCGTCTGACGTCATCAAAGCAGGCGGGTCTTTTGTCTGGCGTCACCGCCCTCTACGACTCGTTATTTTTCTTGCCTTCATTACTTCTTTGTGCGGGCAGTCGTTGCAACACATTGCTCCAGCGATCGCTGACCGAATTTATGACCGACCTTCAACTGACAACGCCGGTCTTTTGGTCGCCCTCGGGCTTGGGGCACTTACTTCATCGCTCTTTTCTGTCGTACTTGGTGACCACATGAAACGTTCGACGCGAGTCGTGGTCGCGTTGATCTTGTTCACGGTCAGCACAGCCATGATTCCGATGACATCGATCTATTGGGTTGGACTACTTGCGTATTTCATCAGCGGTCTGGCGCACCTTCAATCGGCAGTGGCTCTCAACACATTGATTCAAGGAACTGTTCCAGATCATCTTCGTGGTCGAACCATGAGTTTCTATATTCTTGGGATCTTGGCTGGTATTCCCCTCGGTGCATTTATCTTGGGTCGGCTCGGTGACATCTTCACGATGCGCGTCGCAGTGTTGGCTAATGCCGCAGTTTTGTTTGGTGTCGTTGTGCTGCTTGTCGCTCGGGGTTGGTTGAACGACCTCAATACGACCAAGATTGACGATGCGCAGGAATCATCAACATGAAGTACCCCGAAGGTCTTGACCCGACATTTGATGAGACTCGCGTTCGCCTCGGCAGTGCGGTTCGCCGTCTAGGTCATGCAGTAATCGGACGTGAAGTCGATCTTGATGCGATGGAAGCGGCGATCCAAGCTTTGGATGGGCTGAGCAACCAGTTCGAACAAGGCATCGCTCGGACACGAGAGTTTTCACAATTCTCGTCGGCCCATGACAGTGAGGTTCCCGACGATTCGCGCCTCACGAGCCATATCACCCGACCCGGTTCAGGCCCCGGGAGTCCACACGGACTTGAGATGCAAGTTCACCGGCGCGGCGATCGCGTTGAGGCCACTTTCGTGATTGGCTCATCATTTGAAGGCGCGCCATCCCGCAGTCATGGCGGAGTTGTGGCGTTGGCCTTTGACGATGCCATGGGCTTCATGTTGAACCTGCTCAAGACCGTGGCCTACACCGGTCGGCTGACGATCAACTACAAGGCGCCCACCCCGCTTCACGTCCCCCTGGTGATTCACGCCTGGCTCGGAAAACGTGATGGACGCAAGATTTTCCTTGACGCAGAACTACGCGAGGACCGCCCCGATGCCTCAATTATCGCCACGGCAAGCGCACTTTTCATTTCGATCAACGCCTACTAGTCATGATCTGACACACTGTTACAAGAAGTGAGCAGAGCGGTCTGCTCACATGTGTCTAGGGGAAAAATATGACTGTGACAAATTCTGATCAGGCCACCAGCGATCGCTTTCCACGTGAACTCGTCCGTCGTCTGCTTGACAACTACCGGGGCAAAACTCTTGATCACGCGCCGGGCCCAATGACCGAACCGGCCACTGTCTTCACCGATCCAGTTCGTTTCCAAAAAGAACTTGATGTTCTGTTTCATGGAGGTGCTCACATTGTTGGGTGGACCGGTGAACTTCCAAAACCCGGAACCTATATCACCAAGAATGTTGCCGGTCACCCGGTACTCGTCACTCGGGCCGAAGACGGTGTCTTGCGCGCGTTCCGCAATGCGTGCACCCATCGCGGTGCTCAAGTTGCCGATGGCTGCGGTGAAGCACGTCGGTTGACCTGTCCGTATCACGCGTGGTCATTTGAGCTCAATGGCGACGTTGCGGGACAACCCCAGGCATATGCCTTTAGCGATATTGAAAAGAGCACTCTCGGACTTCAAGCATTGCCCGTTGCTGACGTCGCTGGATTAATCGCGGTCGGACTGAGCGATGACGTTGACCCAGTTGCAGCATTCGCCGATATCGAGCCCCAATTGCGGTGGTGCGGCTATGAAACTCACGAAATTGTCTGCCAACACACGTGGACGCTCAAGGCCAACTGGAAAATCGCGTTTGACGTCAACCTCGAGTCGTACCACGTTGACTATTTGCATCGTGAAACGTTGTCCAACTTGGTTTTGCACAATCCCATTTACGACAGTTTTGGCAAACATGCACGCTGGGGCTTTCCCACAGTCGGAACTGAAAGAGTTGTGGACCTTCCCGAAGAACATTGGCCACCAACAATGCCAGTCAGCATTGTTCACACGTTGTTCCCAAGTGTCGTACTGCTTGAAACTCCGGTGAGCTGTCAGATGTTCCGTGTGTATCCCGGTCGCAATGTCAACGAATGTACCGTTGATCTCACCGAAGCTTCACTGAAGCCCATCGTTAATGAAGAAGATCGTGAGGCTCGCAAGCGCGGTGCAGATTTCGCAGCGCTTGTCGTGGGTACCGAAGACTTCCCAACTGCCGAACAGTGTCAACGTGGCGCCGAAATTGGTCTCACCAACTTTAACTTTGGAAGCAATGAGCCAATGCTGCAACACTGGCATCGCACCTGGCAAAACGCTCTCGACAACGCATAACTTCTACGAAAGCAACTTCACTTCATGAATAATCCAAATGTTGTTTCAATCATGCGTGCGCTCGCCGACAAGGCCGCCGAAAACCCCAATCGCACGGCAATTACTTGCGGTGATGAATCGGTAACTCGTGCAGCGCTTGAATCACGCACCAATCGCTTGGCCCGCGCCTATGCCGAACGCGGAGTGTCATTTGGCAGTTTCGTCACGGTTGCTCTACCAAACTCAATTGAGTTTTACGAAGCATGTATTTCTGCATGGAAACTTGGTGCGATTCCACAGCCAGTGAGTTATCGTTTGCCAAACCGCGAGCGCGAAGCCATCGTTGAACTTGCCGATTCAGCGCTTGTCGTAGGTGCCGAGCAATCGGCCCACCCTGGCCGTGTCACATTGCCCGCACACTTTGACGCATCGGCTTACGATGATTCACCTCTACCTGATGTGACCTCGCCCGCCATGAAGGCACCAACTTCAGGTGGTTCAACCGGACGTCCTAAGTTGATTGTTGCTGGCGATCCTGGCATCGTCAGCGTGGGTGCACCCGGCATGGGCCAGCGCGTTGACGGAGTCGTGTGCATTCCTGGACCGCTCTACCACAACGCTCCGTTCTCGTTTGGTGCTGGTTCACTTTTTCACGGCAACCATTTAGTTCTCTTGCCGCAATTTGACGCCGAAGCAACACTGGCTGCGGTCGACAAGCACAGTGCCGATTGGATTTTGTTTGTACCAACCATGATGTCGCGTATCTCTCGTTTGCCTGAAGATGTGAAGAACAAGTACGACCTCTCGTCGCTTTCAACTGTTTGGCACATGGCAGCACCCTGCCCGCCGTGGTTAAAAGAAGAATGGTGCAACTGGCTCGGCGGCGAAAAGATTATGGAGCTCTACGCCGGAACCGAAGCACAGGCCGTCACCATTATTCGTGGCGATGAATGGTTGGCTCACCGCGGTTCAGTTGGTCGTTGCGTCACTGGCGAAATGAAAGTTCTTGACTCAGAGACTTATGAAGAGCTTCCTCGCGGAACCATCGGCGAAATCTTCATGCGCAATGCCCGAGTGACGTACAAGTACCTCGGAGCCGAGGCCCGCAAATCACCAGACGGCTGGGAAAGTCTCGGAGACATCGGCAAGATTGACGAAGAGGGTTACATCTATCTCACCGATCGTCGTGGGGACATGATTTTGTCGGGTGGAGCCAACATCTACCCAGCCGAAGTTGAGGTCGCCCTAAGCGAACATCCCGATGTGGTGTCTTCGGCGGTTATTGGCTTGCCCGATGAAGATTTGGGTAACCGCATTCATGCACTTGTGCAGGTGTCACAGCCGATCAATGAAGATGAGTTGCGTTCATTCCTGGGCGAACGCCTCGTTCGTTACAAGGTGCCGCGCACATTCGAGTTCACGAGTGATGCGGTTCGCGACGATGCCGGCAAGGTACGCCGCTCCGCATTGCGCGACGAACGCTCGTAACAGATTCAGCTGAACTTCACGGGCAACGATTGGATGCCGCGCACGAACGATGCGTGGCTATACACCGGCTGGTAGTTCGGGTCAGCAAATTCAATAGAGTCGGTTCGCTTGAACAACTCGGTGTAGATCGAGCGCAGTTCTAATCGCGCCAAACTTGCACCGAGACACAAATGCGGCCCCCAACCAAACGCAATATGTGGGTTCGGACTGCGTGTGACATCAAAAGTATGTGGCTCGACAAACATGTCTTCGTCACGATTCGCCGCGGTGTAGTTCATAACGACCTGTGAACCTTTGGGAATTTTGACTCCACGAATCTCAACATCTTTAGTGGTCACGCGCACCATGTTGACGATCGGTGTGACCCAACGAAGACATTCTTCAATGGCCCGCTCAAGATCTTCTGGTGAGCGTCGCGCAATAGCCATCTGCTCGGGGTTTCGAATCATTGCCTCAAGACCACCCGTGATGACATTGCGCGTGGTCTCGTTTCCGCCCACCAATAAAAGCAACGCGTTACCCACAACATGTTCATCGTCCATGCCACTTCCGTCTTCAGTAGCCACAACCAACTTGCTCACTAAGTCGTCACCAGGATTCTTCTTGCGATCCTCAATCACTTCAGAGATGTAGCCGTAGTACGCAAAGGCTGCATTGACGACTTCATCAGTGACGTATTTCGGGTCATCGGCGCCAGTGATCATGGCGTCACTCCAGTGTTGCAACTTGTCGTAGTCGCTTTCGGGCGCCCCGAGCATTTCCCCGATCAAGGTCATCGGCAAAGGTCGCGCAATATCGGCCACAATGTCACAGGATCCACGACTCATTGCAGCATCAACTAAGCGACGAGCAACCTCTTCAACATGACTTTGGTAGGCCGCCATTTGGCGCGGCGTAAATCCTCGAGCCACGACGCGACGTTGATCGGCATGACCTGGGTCATCACTGTCAATCATTGACGGCTGTACCACGCCATTTGGCCGAGAACCGATGATGCCGCTCGCAAAGATCTGGGCTTGACGTTCGGCCAATCGAATATCTTCAATCTTGGTCAATGCCCATAGGCCATTGATGTCTTGGTACACCGGCTCATTTCGCCGAATCCACTCGAGGGTTGGAAACGGATCGTTTTGGTACATGTCACGGTCGAGGATGTTTATCTTCACCCAGCCAACCATAGTCAGAAAGATGCGGGGGTTTAAAGGGCACGTCACAGTTGAAAGGCGCAACTTTTGCTGCCGGAGCAGCCAAAATGGAGATGTGAATCGTTTGACATCTCTCTCGCTTGCTACCGCACTTGTTCTCGTCACCATTGGCTGTTCAAACCGTAGCGAAGACACTGCACCGCTCGAATCCTCTGTCGCCCCGACGACCGAGGAAGCCACTGATTCAACCAGCGACTCAACCGTTGCCCCCGAGCCGACTGCGGTGATGTTCGGAGATCTTGAATCACCTTGCGGTCCCGCAATTGAAGGCATCACCCCGAGTATCACGGCCGATGAAAATGGTGGATCTGCTGATGCAATCCAAGTAGCAACACCTTCAGATAAAGGCAACGCTTTTGTTCCAGGCCTCAACGGCGAACTGTACGATGCAGCCCTTGCATTTGAAGGTTGGTGCAATGCACAAGGTGGCATCGCCGGAATGCCACTCAAAGTCATTGACGCCGACGCCAAACTTTTTGAAGTTCCCGTACAAATAGAAAATGTCTGTTCAAATGCTTTCGCCATGGTTGGCGGCGGTTGGGCGATGGATGATCAACAATTCCCGCGCTTTCATGATTGCAAAATGATTGATATCGCCGGATTCGTTGTGACTGCCGCCAAGTCACAAGCGGACAACACGTACTCGCCCCTCCCCAATCCATCAAACAAAAAGGATCAGGGCTGGTTCAAGTGGGCCGTTGCCGCTTACCCCGAAGCAATGCAGCACTATGCAACTGTGTATAGCGATATTTTGACAGCCCAAGTTGTTGAACAGCAATATCGTGAAGGTGCAGCGATTATTGGTGGCGTCACCGTGGTTGACAAGGTTCCATACAGTTCAGTTGGCGAAACTTCCTGGTTGCCCATCGCACAAAGGCTCAAGAACAGCGGCGTGCGGGCCATCAGTTTGGTTGGCGTACCCGAAGTTTTGCCCCAACTCACCAAGGCTCTCGATGAACTCGGCTACTCAGTCGATCTCATCATGGTTGATGCTGGGTTTTATGCCGATGTACTCATTAATAACGGTGGTAGCAGTGTCGAGGGGGTCGTCGTACGAACTGGCTACGCGTTGTTTGAAGAAGCCGACCGAGTCCCAGCAGTTCGGGATTACCTCGACATGATGAGCACGTATCGTCCTGATGGAAAAGTTTCTGGTCTCGGCATGCAATCTGCATCGGCCTTCTTATTGTTTGCGACTGCAGCAAAGAATTGTGTCGTCAATAACAATAGAGAAATCAGCCGAGCCTGCATTCTTGACGAGGTGAGCAAGATTCGTGAATGGACCGGCGGTGGGTTACACGCAATGGCTAGCCCCGGTAACAACGAGCCGAGCCCGTGCTATCAGATGATCACAATTAAAGACGCAAAGTTTGTCCGCCTCTATCCGCCGCTCAATCCGACCGACGCCGACAAGGCTCTCATTTCAACCGCGACGATTACCGAAGACGGTTGGGCTTGCGACGAATCAACTTTGGTCGAACTTGTGGGTGACTACGGCGATGCTGGAATCGGCAAAATCGCCAAGTAAATCAATTCTTTTCGACCTGAACTTTAGTGTCGTAGAACGACACACCTCCACCAAACGTAGCCAAGAGATCATTGGTCAACGCATTCACTGTCTTGTTGTCTTTGGTGCGGTCGCCCACCCAGCCAAAGGGAACGATGACCAAACCAGGTCGAACCCGACCGCCATTTGCAGCAACCCTCGCAACGACGTCTAATTCACCACGTCCGTTAAAGACACGAACGCGATCGCCATCGGAGATTCCACGGTCCAGTGCATCAACAGGGTCAAGTTCACAGAACATCTCACCTTCGGGGTTTACATGATGTGGGAGGTGTGAATAAGAAGCGTTGATGAACCGCACGTGGGTCTTTGGTGACATTAACGCCAACGGGTACTCCGCTTGCCCGGATGAATCACTCGACATTTCGCTGCCCGCCAAATAGGTCGGCAATGCCGGCAAGCCAACTGCAGGCAGTCCGTGATTAATCAACAGTGCTTTGCCAGATGCTGTTTCAAATCCACCGTTGGCGTATGGCGATAAGTCAACTGGCAATGACAAACGAATAAAGGCATCGGCTTTTAACCTTTCAACATCAAGATCATGAAGCGCGCTGACCAGCAACGACTCGTCGTCTTCAAAAAGTTCAGGCTCAGTAAAACCACACGCAGCTGAGAGTCGACGCCAAAGTTCAGTGTTAGCAACGCTTTCGCCCAATGGCTGAATTGCTTGATGATTCCATCCCAAATAGAGATGGCCCCATGAGGGAACCACATCCAATTGTTCAATTTGAGTACATGCCGGGAAAATCACATCGGCATACTTTGCGGTGTCGGTCATGAACTGTTCAGAGACCACCGTGAAAAGATCTTCACGCTCAAGTCCACGACGAATCAGTTCTGCATTCGGTGCAGTCACTAAAGGATTGCCGTTATAGACGAACAACATCTTGACGGGTGGAGCAAGAGTTGCATCATTCAAAACTCGGCCAAGGTGATTCATGCTCAATGATCGGCATTCTTTGCCCGCATTTAACGATGGGATATCAAAAACTGAATCATCAATATTTGTCGCGGCATACGAACCGACACTTCGTGAGAATCCGCCGCCTTTATGCCTCCATGCGCCAGTCAACATGGGCAGGCATGTGAGGGTGCGGAAAAACATGACACCGTGCTCGCGATGTTCAGCACCAATTAACGTACGAATAAACGCACGCTTGATCGTTCCGTAATCGTGAGCGAGCGACTCAATAACTTCAACAGTGATTCCACAAATTTCGGCAGCCCGTGCAGGTGTCCACGTTGACACTTGCTCTTTGAGTTCTTCAAAACCCTCGGTGTACTGCGTGATGTAATCAACATCAAGCAATTCATCGCGAATCAAGATGTGCATCAACGCCAACATGAGGGCAACGTCGGTTCCGGGCAAAGGCTGAATAAAAACATCCGCAGCCTCGGCGGTGATTGTTCGTAGCGGATCAATAACGACCACTTTGGCGCCATTAGCGCGAGCTTTCTCAATGAATGGCCACAAGTGCCGATTTGCCAAACGAGTATTCGTCCCCCATAACAAAATCAACTGGGCAAACTCAATGTCCATCGGATCGTTCGCCAAAGGTGATCCGAGGGTGAGCGTCGAACCAACCATTGCGGTTGCCCCACACAGTGAGTCAACTTGACGCGATGCCCCAACTTTGGCGAAAAATCGTCGGTCAAGAGCGTTCATCTGAATGAGACCTTGTGTTCCAGCCGAGCCCCACGGCATGATTGCCTCGCCACCAAACGTGCGACCCACCTCATGAATGTTCAAAGCGACTAACCGCAATGCCTCATCCCACGTTGCCTGGCGGAACTCACCAGTCCCTTTGGCTCCTGTTCGAATGAGCGGATACAAGATGCGATCAGGGCTGTACACGCGATCGAGGAAGCGGTTGACCTTGGGGCACAATTCGCCTTGCGAATACGGGTGTTGCGCATTGCCGCGCATCTTCACGGCGACGCCGTTTTCTACCGTGACTTCCCACCCACAGGAATCTGGGCAATCGTGATGACAGGTACCCAATACAACGGTTGAACTTGGCGAGGTCAAAGAACTCATAGATCTATTCTGCCAGCATGTGACTCGCCCATCACGAGGGTTTATGATCTATAGAGCATCACCTGAATCCTTGGGGGAAATATGTCAAACGAAGCACTAGATCGCGCCTTAATCACCGACTTGTTGTCGCGTTACACATGGGCTCTTGTCGACCGCGATTGGGACGCTTGGCAAAAGGTCTTTACACCTGACGCTCATGTTGATTATTCAACTGCTGGCGGTCCAGTCGGATCCCCCGCCATAGCGGCTGAAACCTTCAGCGGCATGATGGCGATGTTTGATGTTTCACTCTCAGCCGGCGGCAATGTGGCGATCACCTTTGACAACGATGACACCGCCAAAGTTCGTTCGATTTACACCATGACGATGCGTATTCCTGGCGATCAGCCGACCTACATGCAGGCCAGTGGTTGGTACAACGACACCATTGTGCGCACCGTAAATGGTTGGCTCATCAGCAACCGTTTTGAACAACTCGCCTACGTCAAGCCGGCCTGATCATGCCGTTACCATCAAAGCGCAACCCTGAAGAACTCGCTCGCACGCTTGAGGCATGGTTCAGCAAACAGTTTGGCCACCCCTGCACGATCACCGATGTCGGTATCCCCGAGGGCACAGGAATGAGTAGTGAAACTTTGCTTTTCACGATTCATCACAACGGACTCGTTGAACCAGTCGTCACTCGACTCAACCCAGACATGAACGACTGGCCCGTCTTCCCGATCTACGACATGGTCGCCCAGGCTGGTGCCATGCGCATCGTTGGCAATAACAGCGACTTGCCAGTACCCAATGTTCGCTTCCTCGAAACTGATACATCAATTTTGGGTTCACCGTTCTTGGTGATGGATCGGGTCAACGGTCGGGCTTTGCCCGATATGCCTCCGTATGTATTCGGCGGCAGCTA
>LFFB01000077.1 GCA_001510335.1 Actinobacteria bacterium casp-actino2
AACGGCATCCATTTAAAAATCTCGTCACTAATTGCAATCGACAACAGACCACCAATTAATGATTCAAGAAGTAAAGGCCACAACACCAAAATCGTTACCGCACTTGGTGGATTACGGGTCAGTGTTCCGATTGCCATGCCAAGCAGTGATACCACGACACTCAGCGCAATCAATCCGAGATATGCCTGACCCATATCGCCGTTGGCCAACTTGCCCACAGCACCGCGTGAATCCAAAATTGCTTCACCGGCAGTGTTGCCCACTAAAACAATGACTGCAGTGAGACCAGCAGATAAAAGTGAGAGCACAATCGCTTTCGCTATAAACACACGAGTACGCCGAGGGTTCGCAGCCAATGTGAGTCGAATTGTTCCTTGCGAGTATTCCTGAGTAATTGCGAATACTCCGATAATTCCGAAGAGCAAAACACTCAGAGAGCCACTTCCTAATAGAACAGTCGAAACTGTTGCATCATCAACCGAGTCGACACCGATAAAAGCCATCGTTAACAACGTGATGGCCAGTGGCAATGCCACTGCAAAACATGTCATCGTGATATTTGAACGAACAGTGCGCAACTTGAGCCACTCGCTACGAATGAGGGCAATCATGATGCAACTCCATTCGACTGAGTTTCCGTGTTTCCGTGGTATTGCACTGCATCGGCCGTGACTTCTAAGAATGCATCTTCAAGCGAACCAGTTTGCGTTGATAATTCGTGTAGCACCACGTTGTTCTTCGCTGCCAACTCACCAATCGTTGCCGCTGCGACGCCATGGAACTCAGCGACATCCTGACCAAGTGAAACGTGCATCCCTTGGCTCTGCGCTGCTGACACCAACGAATCAAGTTGCGGACTCTTTACGACGACCCACTTTTTGGCGTATCGATTAATGAAGTCTAAAACTGTGCACTCGGTGATCAAACGACCTTTACCAATCACAATTAGATCATCGGCCATGAGTGCCATCTCAGACAGCAAGTGACTACTCACCAACACCGAACGACCTTGCGAGGCCAAGTGCTTGAGCATCTCGCGAATCCAACGAATACCTTCAGGGTCGAGTCCGTTCGCTGGTTCGTCCAAGATCACAACTTTGGGATCACCCAACATCACTGACGCAATACCGAGTCGCTGTTTCATACCCAACGAAAACTGTCCGACTCGCTTCTTCGCCACATCGGTGAGCCCAACGAGTTCAAGAACTTCGTCCACGCGCTTGGGTGACATGCCATTACTCATCGCCAACCAGCGCAAATGGTTTCGTGCAGTACGACCACTATGTGCATTACCCGCATCGAGTAACGCTCCTACTTCATGCAGCGGTTTCTTGAGTTCTCGATACGACTTTCCGTCAAAGAGCGCAGTCCCCGATTGCACACGGTCAAGCCCGATCATGCAACGCATCGAGGTGCTCTTGCCCGAGCCGTTTGGCCCGAGGAATCCGGTGACTCGACCTGGAGTCACGGTGAACGACAATGAATCAACAGCAGTGGTTGACCCGTACTTTTTGGTTAAACCCTCAACGGTGATCACCGCTGTAACTTAGTCCACTCCATCACGGTAAAACTGCCAACTCCTGTTGGGTCAAGTAATGCTTCGGCTTCACTGATGCGGCTACGCATTTTCATCGCCCGTAACCCAGGACGCGCCGATTCTTCATTCCAAATTCGCTTTCCTTCTTCGACCAGTTCATCAATACCCCACAGTTGCAAGAATTGCGACTGCGAGCGAACCGAATCGGGTTGCCCGCACAGTGCAATGACTTGGTCAATACATACATCTGTCGTGATGTCTTGGGCGGCAACATTGCGCAAATAGTGCGCTCCCTTTTCGTGGCCGGCGTAGGTGCGCAACCAATCGCGCCAGGGTCGTTGTGCAAGTTCGGTCGTTAAAGGAACTGCATAATCAATCACAACAAGGCGCCCATTCAAACGACTCAAGATGTCGCTCACCCAATCACCTGCTGCTTGTTGCCACGGAATACGCGCACCAAGAATTGGTTTCGTAGGTAATACAAAAGCCGGTTCATCACTGAGTGGATACAGAACCTCGCTGAAAACGCTGGCACGATGCGTCACCCATGCTTCTCGCCATACGCCGTCACACACCAACAAACGAAAAGGCAAGTTGTCAAGCAATTCGTTAGCAAGCACAACACCGCGCAACTCACCACTGGGCAACGACTTCATTGACGTCACGCCCGTGGGATGCGTCGCCCACTGGGCCTCGCCAATTTCTACACATATATATCGCGATACATCACCAGCCAGACAATCTGGTTGCGCAGCAATGACGGCTCGCGCTAAACCACCCGGTCCGGCCCCGACATCATAAATATGAAAGTCATCTGGGCTGCCCATGTCACGCCACCACGTATCAAGTGCACGGGCGATCACGGTTCCGAATAGTGGACCAATTTCGGGAGACGTAATGAAGTCACCACGACGACCAGCGCGCCCCATACCTGACGTGTAGAAACCTTGAGCGCCATACAGCGCCTCGTTCATGAACTGATCAAAACGAACCTGTTCATTGTCAGCCACATCAATGATGCGACCGATGTGTTCAGCGGCCGAAGGCACCGGTGAGATCGGCAAGATCGCCGAAACGCAACACCACACCTGGCAAGACACCAAACACGATGGTTCCTGCAGTTGTGATGACCATGGCTGCAATCAATGAACTTGGTGTCTTCACTGCTGAGGTCTCGCCATTTGGTGCGGGCTTCATCCAGATTTCACGCATGATGCTGCCGTAGTAACCAAACGCGATCACTGAGTTGATGGCGCCAATCACTGCGATGCCATAGCCCCAACCGCCGCCAGCCTCAAGAACTGCACGGAAAGCAGTGAACTTAGCGATCCAACCACCAAGCGGTGGGATGCCAGCCAACGATGCCAAGAAGATTGTCATCAACACGCCGAGACCTGGTGCGTACGAGAACAAGCCACCAAAGCTGCTGATCTCACCACTACGAGTTGTGCGTGATGCGGCAATGACAACGGCAAACATTCCGAGGTTCATGGCCGCGTACACAATCAGGTACACAACCACTGACTGCAGAGCAGGTCCGGCAGCGTCGCCTGTTCCGGCAACTGCGAGTGGCATCAAGATAAATCCACCCTGGCTGATGCTCGAGTAGGCCAACATGCGAACGATGTTCGTCTGACGCAATGCGACCAGGTTGCCGACGGTCATGGTGATGGCAGCGAGCACCCAGAGGAATGGCTGCCACACATCTTTTGCCTGGGGGAAGCCGACATAGATGAGTGTCACGAGCGCAACAAAACCAGCGGCCTTGCTAGCAACCGATAAGAACGCAGTGACTGGTATCGGTGCACCTTCGTAAGTGTCAGGTGCCCACGTGTGGAACGGCACTGCCGAAACTTTGAACGCAAAACCAACGATGACGAAGGTGATGGCCAGTGCTTGCACTCCGCCGAATTGACCTTCAACTGTGAGTTGCCGACCAATGTCGCTGAGCAATGTCGTTCCGGTGACGCCGTACAACAAGCTCATGCCGTACAACATGATTGCTGAAGCGAAAACACCGAGTAGGTAGTACTTAACGCCGGCTTCATTGCTCTTGCGATCGCGCTTGCGCCAGGCAGCCAACATGTAGGCCGGAATGCTGAGCATTTCAAGAGCAACAAAGATGCTCACCAAGTCGCGACTTGAGGCCATCATCACCATTCCGGTGACCGACGTGAGTAACAACGTGAAGTATTCGCCGAGGTAGTAATCGCCTTCTTCGACATGGTTTTGCGACATCAAGATGACGACATATCCAGCGATTAAAAACAACGCTTTCACGGTGAGCGCAAACTCATCAATCACGTATCGACCGTCAAAAAGCGAACGAACATTGTTGTCGCTCACAGCCAAAGTCAATACCGGCACCAAGGCTGCCAACATCACGAAACCGGTCAGCGTTGAGGTGACCCACTTCTTACTTTCACTGACGAACAAGTCAACAAGAATGATGAGACAGATACCGGCCGCTAACACGATCTCGGGCGCGATGGCGTGGTAGTCGATAGTTGGCGCCTGCCACGGAATCTGAGCGAGGATCGAAGAAAGCACGAATCAGCCTCCGAAGGCCTTCAACGCAACTTGCACTGCGGGGTCAATGACCTTGAACATCAACTGCGGATACACACCAAAGACCACGATGGCCAACAAGAACGGTGTCCAGGCAATCCACTCACCAACACTGACATCCTTCAAGTCACTGCTGTGATCGTCGTGAGCATGGTCATCGTGACCGTGACCGCCATGACCGTGATCATCATGTGATGCACCAGCAAACTCAGCCTTGGGTTCACCGAAGGCAATGCGCTGGAACAACCACAACAGGTAACCCGCGGCAAGCACAGTTCCGAGTGCAGCAATGACCATGTACACACGGAATGTCACTTCAGACAATCCGGCAGCTGGCGAGTACGCCGACAAAATGGCGGGGAATTCACCCCAGAATCCGGCGAGGCCAGGCAAACCAAGTGATGCCATCGCCGAGAATCCCAAGATCCAACCAAGCCGCGGCATCTGCTTGAGCATGCCACCAAGTCGAGCAATTTCAAGGGTGTGATAACGCTCTTTGACACTGCCGGCGACAAAGAACAACATGCCGGTGATGAGACCGTGCGCAACCATTCCGAAGATGGCAGCGTTAAAGCCCATTGGCGTGAGTGTTGAAATACCCAACATCACAAATCCCATGTGGGCAACCGACGAGAACGCAATCAAACGCTTCATGTCGGTTTGCGCCAAACAACCAAGTGCTCCGTAGATGATTCCGATGACTGCCAGTAGACCAATCCATGGAGCCCATTCTTTGGCACCGGTCGGAAGAATCGGAATTGCAATGCGCACGAAACCGTACGTACCGAGCTTCAACAAAATTGCGGCCAAAATAACCGAGCCTTGCGTCGGTGCTTGCGTGTGCGCATCAGGCAGCCACGTGTGGAACGGGAACATCGGAACCTTGACGGCAAAGCCAACAAACATTCCACCGAAGATCCAGATCTGAGCCGAACGACCTAACAAACCGCCGTACTCGGCAAGTTGCGGAATTGAGAACGATGGTTCAACACCAGCAGGCAATTCGCCGCGAACTTTGTAAAACAATGCGATGAAGGCAACGAGCATGAGCGCCGATCCGAACATCGTGTACAAGAAGAACTTGAGCGACGCGTACTGACGATTTTCGCCGCCCCAGACACCAATCATGAAGTACATCGGCAACAACACCACTTCGAAAAACACGAAGAACAAGATGAGGTCTTGCGAAATGAAGGTTCCGGCCATACCTGTCTGCAAAATCAGCATGAGGATGAGGAATGCCTTGGGGTTGCCCGGAGACGGAATGCGGTTCCAGGAATAGACCATCACCAGAACCGTGACGACCATCGACAAGAAGTAGAGCGGCAAGCTCATTCCATCAAGACCGATCGTGTAGTTACTGGAGATGACTTTGATCCACTCGGCGTCGGCAAAGAATTGCAACTTGCCAGCTTGGTCATAGTCAAACTTCATGAGTGTGTAGACACCCACTCCCAAGGTTGCGAGCGCGGTCACAAGAGCTACCAACTTGTGGAGCTCTTCTTCTGCCTTGGGGATGAACAGCATGACAATCACGCCGACTAGCGGCAAGAAAGTGCCCACGCTGAGCACCCAGTTTGAATTTTGGAGTACGTCCATGCCGTATTGCTCCTCAGGTGTTGATGATGACGAGTATGAGAGCGCCGATGGCGGCCGCAGCAAACAGCAGCGCTCCGTATTGATTGACCTTGCCCGATTGCACTGGGCGCAACGCTCCGCCTGTGCCTCGAGCTGCGGCGCCCGAGCCGTTCACCGCGCCGTCGACGACGCGCTGATCGATATTTCGATAGACCCAACCGGCTACCCGGCGGGAGACCTTGCCAACACCATTTACGATGCCGTCAAGAATGTTTTGATTCACCCACGCCGCAGCAGCTGCGATGGGGTGTGCAATCGAACGAACGATGACCTTTTCATACAAGGCATCGAGGTAGTACTTGTTCCACAAGAAGGCGTAGCCGCCGCGCAACACTTTGCTGCGTTCGGTGAGACCGACGAGACGCTTGTTACGACGCGTGTAATACTGCACGCAGAACATCCAGCTTGAGATCAAACCAACCGCCACGATGATGAGTGACAGTGCAGCCTTTGACCATTTGAAAGGTGCGTGCTTCACGGTCGGGAAGTAACACGCCATACCTGCTTCAGGAGCAACGACTGCACAACCCTTGTCATACTTACCTTCGCCACCTTCGGCGGTCGTGTTTTGTTGCGGAACAATGATCGCTTCGCCAGGACCAGTGGCCATGTGGCTTTCAATCACGACATACTCAGCGCTTGGTTCGACGTATTTCTTGAAACGTTCCCAGTTGGAACCGAATGGAGTTGCGTTCGCCAAACCAGCAACCAAAGCCAAAGCTGCAAGAATCATCAACGGAACGGTGATGAGTTTCGGACTCTCATGAGGACCATGGTCTGCACCATGAGCGTCGTGGGAATCGTGCGCATCGAGGGCTGCATGAGCATCGTGCAAATCATGGACATCGGCGTGAGCGTCATGTTCGTCATGATGTTCGCCAGCGGCTGCGCCACGAGCCTTGCCAAAGAAGGTGAGGTACGTTGCGCGCGTCATGTAGGCCGCGGTCAAGAAGGCACCGCTTAATCCAACAATCATGAACGCGTTGTAACCGCCGTAACCGACGTTGTCGATGATTTCGTCCTTCGAGAAGAAACCAGCGAGCGGGAACACACCGGCCAAAGCCAAAGTTGAGATGATCCACGTGGTGGCGGTAATCGGCATCTTCTTCGCAAGACCACCCATGTCTTTCTTCATGTCAAATGAGTGATGTGAGCCCGAGTGGCTCACCGAACCAGCCGACAAGAACAAACAGGCCTTGAAGAATGCGTGGGTGAAGATGTGGAACACGGCGGGCAACCATGCACCAGCACCAAGACCCATCATCATGTATCCCAACTGCGACACCGTTGAATACGCCAACACTTTCTTGATGTCGTTTTGAACAAACGCCAACAGCGCGGCAATCACGATCGTGATACCGCCAATGAGCACAATGAAGTTGATATTGGTATCACCAATCTTCATGCCCTCCCAGAAAACTGGATAGACACGAGCGACCAGAAACACGCCGGCCACAACCATGGTGCTCGAGTGCAACAGTGAACTGACTGGAGTCGGTCCAGCCATGGCGTCTGGCAACCATGTATGCAATGGGAACTGACCACTCTTGCCGATACATGCAATGAACAATGCAACTGCACCCCACGTGAGAGCACTAGAACTGGCTTCGCCTGACATGGCCCAAGCCGACAAACCACTGATATTGAAGCCAGACACTCCGAGATTTTCTTGGGTCCAACTATTGGCCGAGAAGAACAAGATGCCGGTACCGATGAGCAATCCCACATCGCCGACTCGCACTGTAAAGAATGCTTTGAGTGCAGCGCGCGAGTTGGCTTCCTCTTCCCACCAGTGACCAATCAACATGAACGAGCACAGACCCATGATTTCCCAACCGAGAATCAACTGCACCATGTTGGGAGCCAGAACCATGCACAACATGCCGGCCGAGAACAAAGTGAGTGCGGCAAAGAAGTGGGTGTAGCGACGATCGCCACGCAAGTATTCGAGTGAGTAGATCTGGACGAGACTTGAAATGAAGGCAACGACCACCAAAAGGGTGAGCGCTAAACCGTCAATGTGTTGACCAATTCCGAAATGGAATCCGCCACTTTGCCACCAAGTCCATTCACGAATAACCGGCTCAACATAAGGTGCCGCATGATATGCACCTTCCTTGACTGCATCGTGGGCAACGTCGACAACACTATTGACTCGTTGAATCCACTGCCAGGCTGCACCACCAGCAAAAACCAACGATGCAAGCATTGAAAACACACCGAGTTCACTGCCCTTCATCGGCATCTTCTTGCCAAAGAAGATGATGAGCACAAAGGCAACAGCCGGAATAATCGGAATCACCCAGGCGTGGTCTAAGAACCAGCCCGATGAGGCGACAACTTCTGCGGTCATTTCTTGAGCCAGCATCGGTTAGCCCTTCATCTCTGACAAGTCATCGAGCGCGATCGTGCGTCGGTTGCGATAAATCAAGAGCACCATGGCCAAGCCGACACCGACTTCGGCAGCTGCAATGGCGATGATGTACAACGCGAATGTGTTGCCATCCACTGAACCATGACGAACCGAGAAGGCCAACAGGTTGATATTGACTGAGTTCAAAATGAGTTCAATCGACATCAACACCATGACGGCGTTCTTGCGAGCAAGCACTCCATAGACACCGATGCAAAACAGCACGGCGCCTAAGAGAAGGAATTGAGTAGTCAACATGGTCGGCCTCTCAGTCTTTCCGCGCCAAGACAATGGCACCGATGACGGCGACGAGTAATACAAACGACAATGCCCAGAAAGGCAACAAGTACGGACCAAAGATGTCATCACTAATGACTTGCACTGGGATGGGCTCCATGTCGCCCGGATTCTCGATGAGGCGTTCATCACCGAAGCCATCAATGATCACGTACGACATCACACCCAACATCAACAACGCCACAGGAATACCGAGTGCCCAATTCTTGTTATTGAGATCTGATTCAGAACCAATGCGGGCCCGAGTAAGCATCGTGCCGAACAAGAACAGAACCATCACGGCACCCACGTACACCAAGATCTGTGTAATGGCCACGAATTCAGCCGACAGCAATAAGTACTGCGCCGCTGCACCTGACAAGACGACAACAAGCCACAACGCGGCGTGCACCACATTGTTCACAGTGACAACGCGTAATGCTCCCACAATCATCATCAGCGAGATGATGCCAAAGGCCACATTCTGGGCGACAAGAAGATCGGCTGCGACCATTACTTCTTACCCTTCTTTTCGGCTCCATTTTCAAGAGCCGGTGCTTCGGGCACAGTTTCCATCCACTCGCTTAACTTGGCCTTGTCATGCAATAAATCGGCAATCTTGGGTTCGCTGTACTCGTATTCGGGGCTCCAAAACAAAGCATCAAACGGACATACCTCAACGCAAATACCGCAATACATGCACAGCGCGTAGTCAATGTCAAAGCGATCAAGCTTGTTCACTTGACGCGGCTTACCACCAGCGCGACGCGGCGGTGCCATTTCTTTGTGACCTTCAATATAGATACACCAGTCGGGACATGAGCGCACGCATAACATGCACGAGGTGCAGTTGCCTTCATGCAAAGCAATGACACCACGTGCACGAATTGGCGGTGCTTCTTTTTCGTGCGGATACTGCACTGTGTTCGCACCATCAATAACCGTGCGCTTAAAAGTGTTCAGCGTGACGCCGAGACCTTTAAAGAGACCAGGGACCTTGGGCATCAGAAAGCCACCTTCAAGATCGCGGTGATCATAATGTTCACCAATGAAACGGGAATGAGAACCTTCCACGCAAAACGCTGCAATTGATCTTCGCGGAATCGTGGAAAACTGAAACGTACCCACATAATGATGAAGGCCAAAGCCATCATCTTTGTAAACATAATGAGCGGTCCGACAATGTTCATCCAATCAGAGACATCGTCGATGCTGTTCCAGTCGAACCATGCAAACGGAACTCCCCATCCGCCGAGGAACAACACCGAGGCAATCAGTGAGAACACGCCAGCGGTTGCAAATTCAGCGATGAAGAAAGTCAAGAAACGGAATCCCGAATACTCGGTCATGTAACCCGACACGAGTTCTGATTCAGCGATCGGCATGTCGAAAGGAGTCTGGGTGAGTTCGGCTTGAACTGCAATCATGAAAATGATGAAGCCAGTGAACTGCGTGAGGATGTAGGGATTACCGAGTCCATTCCAACCGAAAATCTCGCCGCCGTTTTGCGCAACAACAATACCCTGCAAGTTCATCGTGCCGGCTTGAATGATGACACCAATGACTGCGAGCACCATCGGAAGTTCGTAGGCAATCAACTGACCTGCAGCACGTAAGCCACCGAGCAACGAATACTTGTTGGCGCTTGACCAACCAGCCATCAAAATACCCAGCACACTCACTGATGAAACAGCCAACAGGTAGAACACGCCAGCTTCGAAGTTGGTGAACCAAGCGTCGGGTCCGAACGGAACAACAGCGACCAACAAGAACGTGCTCGCCAAAACCACGAGGGGAGCAATTTTGAAAACAATCCGATCAGCACGAGCTGGTGTGATGTCTTCTTTCTGCAACCATTTACCGACTTCAGCAAACAACTGCATTGAACCGTATGGACCGGCTTCCATAGGTCCGAGACGACTCTGCATGAACGACATCATCTTGAACAAAAATAAGTACACGATGGTGCCTGCGGGCAACAGAACTGCAACAAGACCACCAAGGATGCGCACCAACGTCTGTGCCCAATAGGGCAAATCGGCGGCTAACAGTGCGTTCATCGATCGATGTCTCCAAGAATGAAGTACAGCGACGCAAGAATCGTGATGATG
>LFFB01000078.1 GCA_001510335.1 Actinobacteria bacterium casp-actino2
TCGCACCATTGATTCCGCCGTCAGCGTTAATCGCGCTAATAGCGACTTCGGCGCCTGTGCGAAGTTCGGGGAGCAACGCATCATTGTTAACGATTCCAACCTTGATGGTTTGTCCGTCACGATTGCCCGCATTTTCTGCTGGGGTTGAAGTATCACCGCCATCAGTTGTCGCTGGCGCATCAGTAGATTGTGCAGCTGATTCAGCGGGAGCTTCAGTGTCTGTACTCGCGCCGTCGTCACCACCACATGCGACGCCCAATAGGACGGCAACGCTCAGTAGAGCAATACCCCTCAACTGGTGTCCCCGATTGTGCTTATTACTACTCATATATCTCCCCTTGTGTGATTGGTCGAATGACTTCGAACCAGTTGATTGACATTTTTCAAGAAGTCTCTTGATTACTTTCTGGTGCAGTCACCGATTTTTCAAGAAGCGCAAAAAGCTCGGCCCATCCCACGAACTGGAATTGTTCTTGACCATTGACGGTGCAAGAACCAGCCACGCGCACGATGGACGAATCATGAGAATTGCTTTCCCTGTTCAAATGCAATTCGATGCGCGCCACGCTGCTCTCCCCTTCCTTCACTGCCCCGAAATCATCATTCTCCCCCTCTTCCTGCGCCACCAGTAGGGGTTCCCCTACTACCTGGTGGTCTGGGTGAAATAGAGTGTTTCCAATGTCCCCGGTTCGTCAATTCCCGGCATTGCCCCTCCTCACGCCGCAAATGGTGGGACGCGACCACGAAATTGCCCGCATTCTCGATGTCTTCAAACAAGTTGAAGCGGGCCAAGCGTCAAGCGTCGTCATACGAGGGGCAGGAGGAATAGGGAAGTCACGCCTTGCCGAAGTTGTATTGGAACGAACCGAATCAATGGGGGCAATCTGTCTCAATGGCCGAGCCGGTCGCTTTGACCGCGGAATCCCCTATTCGCTGGTGAACGAGTTTCTTCAACCACTACACATTGAAAGTGAACTGGTCATTCAGTCATCGAGAGATCTCAAAACTCTCCTGGAAAAGACTTCAGGAATTACCACCAAAAAGTCACGTGCGAGGGAGCCTCAAGATGTTCTCGGACTCGCGACATCGATCTTGCGCGAGTTAGCACGCCTATCACCAATCGTGATTTCCTGCGATGACATTCATCTCGCCGACGCTGATTCGGTGGCTTTGTTCGCCATGCTCTCTCGTCAGTTATCACATTCACGAATTCTCTTTATCGCCACTCTTCGTAACCAAGCCGAGTATCAGAATCAAGACATCGCGCACATGATTCAGCAGTTTCAAAGCGATGATCACAATCAAGTCATTGACTTACACCCACTTGGTAAATCTGAAATCCGCTCAATGATCAAAGGGATGTTGTCAACTAGTCCGAATGAAGACTTAGTCACAATCGTTGAAACTACAAGTAATGGCAATCCATTTTTCGCCATCGAGTCCACACGCCTACTTATGAACTCGCACCGTATTGATCTCTCGGGTTCTATCGCGCGACTCGTTGACGATGCCCAACTACCTCATCCAGAAACAGCCATCATTCACCGTTTCTTTGAAATTGGAAGTGCCGATACTCAGGTTGCCAGAGTTCTTTCTGTTTTTCGTCGGATTTCACTACGACTACTTCCACTCATCGCTAGCCTCTCCAGTCTTTCGGAAGACGAAGTCACCTCAAGTTTTGATCGACTTGTGGTGGCCCAGATTTTGATTCCACTCGGCAAACACGAGTTTCAATTCGCTCACAGCATTCTTCGCGACGCGCTTTACGACGACATCGGGCCAGCCGAACAGCGACGTTTTCATCGTTCAATCGCCAATCAGTTGATGGATGACCGACGACGAGGCGCTGTTGTAGACATCGCCGAATTAGCAACACATATGGTTGAAAGTTCTGACCCTGGTGATCCTGAGTGCATTCAGATTCTTAGTGAAGCTGGTCATGCCGCTGGCAACACCGCACCACTCGTCGCAGCACAGTGGTTTGGACAAGCCGCAAGCCTCGTACAACAAGGAACTCAACAGTGGGCCGAATTGCTCTCGCTACAAGCTCGTTGGCTTTTCATCGCATCGCGACCATCTGAATCTGCTTCGATAGCGATAGAGGCACTCAAAGTATTAGCAGCTGGCCCATCTCGCTCACGAACACTGGCCGACACAGTCAACTGCCTCTACATATCGGGGAATCTCAGTTCGGCGATCTCAATCATTGACGACGAGGAAAGTTCTGGTCGCGAACTTTCTGTATCGCTGCTTGCTCAACGGTCGCACTTTCTGACGAACACCGGAAGAATTGACGAATCATCGTTTGCGCATATTCCGCCGGGTGCTTCTTTGCCGATATCTGATCTTAGTGTTGTTCTCTCTCATGATCTTTTGAACTCAATGTTGTTGGTTGATCACTCCACGGCTCAAATTCATGCAAAATCGCTGCAAGAAATCAAACAGGACGCAAACGTTCGCGCCAAACAAGCAATATCAGGAACCTTGGCTCTCGCCTACTACTCACTCGGCGATATCCCAGCTTCTCTTTCGGAGATCAAATCATTTGAAGAGCTGAACGAAAATCCACATACCTTAAGTATCGGTTGTCAAATTGAGGTCGCTAAAACTTCCTTACTTACTTATGCAGGAAAATGGGATGAAGGTTTAGCGCTGGCAGACGATGTGCTTTGGTACATGAACCACTATCAGACCAATATTTCTGAAGGTCACATCAAATCAGTTATTGCGGACGTCTTAATTGAACGAGGAGAAATACGTCAAGCACAAGAACTACTGTCATCGGTCAACCCTCCGATACAAACAATGCAATTCGCCCTCGCTAATTCTGCCGATAAAGCAGCGATACGAAATGGCAACCTCAAAAGCGCCCGACAATCATTAGAAGACCGAGCAACAAAGTCACTGCAAAGTGGGTTCGGTGATTCCATGATTGGAGCCCTCGACTTACTCGTTGAAGTTTGCCTCTTAGACAACGACCGCTCTGCCGCACAAAAATGGGCTGGAGAGGCCGAGGCACTTGCGCAGGTGTCACATTCAATACTTCGAAAAATTGTTGCATTGCTGTGTCGAGCGGAAGCTTTTGAAGATGTAGATGCTGCGCTGCAAGCAATAGAAATCGCTGAGCAACATGATTTGATGTTGTATCTCGGTCGTGCTCATCTTTTAGCAGGCAGATTTGGCGATGAACCCCAGGTTCATCTTCATACCGCATTCCAAATATTTGAACAGCTCCAAGCGGTCCCCTTAAAGCAGAAGACTGCCCAGCACATGCGTAGCCGTGGAATTGCGGCACCACGCAAAATCATCGAATCTGATAGTGGACTGACTGAATCTGAGACATCAATCGCTGGATTAGTTGCCCAAGGTTTCAGTAACAAAGAAATTGCGAACGCACTTCACTACAGCATCAAAACTATTGAGGTGTACCTGACCCGCATTTATCAAAAGACCAATTGTCGATCACGTTTAGATCTGGCCCGTGCAATCAGTAACGGCGAAGTCATCCTCAATAACTAGCCATCCCCATCGTGCTTCTGGTGCAGAATTGTGACGTTTTCCGCAACGATTCTGCACCAGAACAACAACTGATCTATTCGGGGCTGTCGATGGGGATGACTTGGAAGTGCACGTTGTTATCAAGTGCCCCAAGTTTTTGTTCGAGTTGGCGCGCAAACGCAGCAGCTTCAATCGAGTTTGTGAACGGGCCGTAGACAGATGGGATTCCGCCGTCGGCAGATGCGGCTAAGACTCCGTGCGGCAGATCACGGCGCGCCAATTCTTCGGCGTCGATTTTGTTGTTGAGACTCTCAAGAAAACGGTCGAGCAACTCTTCGTTTTCTTCGGGGGTCATTGCCTGGGCGGAACAACCGCTATATCGATGGGTCTGACGATGATGTCTGCGCATTGAGGTCTGCCTTCCTGTGCGTGCGTTCTAAGTAGCAGTGTCGGCTAGAGCCGAACTGTTGACCGTTGTGACCAGATTTCTGAAAAATCTTTGGACAGCCGGACGAACAGGACCGTAAAGAAGGGGTATGGCAGAGTTTGGAAAGGTTTCGTAAGTAGGCACTTTTCAGTGTGAATAATCGGGCGACAGGCTGGTTCGGCATCCGATATGGTTCGTTTTGTCCATTTAGAGGATCCGAGGGACCCAGCCCGCTGACGATCCGCCAACCGTCCAATAGGAAAAGGTGGCAACGCTGGGATCAATGGAGGAAATCATGAGTGACTTCATCAGCGCGATCAAACGCTTTATTGAAGATTGGGTCGAGAGCAAACCCCGGCTTGTTCATTACGAGACTGTGCAACCAGCCGAAAATGACAAGGCTCTGATTGAGCAACGCCACATTGTTATTCGCCGTATTAAACGGACCAAATCGGGTGAGCAGATTTCTATCGAGAGTACGATCAACATTCTCATCGGACCAGGCTGCGACCTATCTGGGCAAGATCTTGGTGGTGCTCAACTAGAAGGCTTCGACCTACGAGGAGCGAACTTCCGCGGTGCTTGGCTGAACGGAGCGAACTTGCGAGGCGCGAATTTGTCAGGTGCCGACTTCACTGATGCGCAATTGGTTTTTGCGCAACTGCGCGATGCGATTGTCAATGGAACCAATTTCACGAACGCGAACTTGACTGGAGCGAACATAGTTGGCGCTGACATTTCACAGGCCAACATGTGGATAGCAAAGATGTTGAACACCACCACAACAGGTGATGTTGATTTCTACACGTACCTCAAAGGATTCAATCCTGACTTGGATTTAGGGCCAGCGAAAAGTTGAGCCTAGATCCAAATTCCAGACAGCTCACCGTGAATTATCCGTGAGATCGGTGCTAGACCGTCTGGTATGTCAAAGCGACTCACATTGATGACAGTCCTACTCGGAATCTCGTTCGTTGTCGCGTGCGGCTCAAGTGGTGATGAATCAACGTCTTCGGTGGCGCCGTCGAGCGTCCAATCAAACGCCACAACAACCGCAGTCGCAACAAGCGTTGCGACCACATCAACATTGCCACCAACAACGTCCATACCTGATCCAACTTCAACGGTCTTGTTTGACTTCAGCAATCAAGATGAAACTTCTGATTGGTTCAACCAAAATGACACCGTCATGGGCGGGGTGTCCGATAGCGCCACCACCTGGGTTGATGGGCAATTGGTTTTCACGGGCAACTTGTCGCTCGACAACAACGGCGGATTCACCTCAACCTTCGGGCCGATCAATGACCAACTACCAACGCTGATGTCAGGGGCCGAGGCCATCGTCGTGACAGCCCGAGGAGATGGGAAGACCTATCTCATGCAAATCAGAAACTATGACAACACTCGTTACATCCAGCGTTTCACGACAGTCGCCGATGTTGAACAGGACTATGTCTTGCCACTCGCCGACTTTGAATCCGTTGATTGGCGACTCTCGGTGATTCCGAACGCCGCTCCCATAGACACCACCACCATCGGTCAGCTTGGTTTTTACCTGCTTGATAAACAAGTCGGCCCATTTGAAATAGCGATCTCATCAATTAGGGCGAGCGTTAACTGACGGGCCACGAAAAGTTACAACTCGAAGCTCGTGGCTACAAAGTTGACGGTGGCACCGAACGACTTGAAGTAATGACCGCCAAACGAACCAAGTTGCCCGACCGCCCAACTGATACCTTTGCCTAGATGTCATCCGCCGATCCGTCGCCCGAACTCTTGGCCCTGCGTCAACGTATCGACGAACTCGATCGGCGGCTTCTCGACGTTCTGGCCGAACGAATCAACATCTGCCACGAAGTCGCTCGCATCAAAGAGACCAGCGATACGCCCATCATTCAGCCCGATCGGGTCCGCAATGTCGTGACTACCCGACGCCAATACGCCATTGATCGGGGAATCGACCCCGATTTCGCCGAAGACATCATGCGGGTCGTCCTGAGCGAGACCCATCGCATAGAAATTGCTGGTCGTCGCGCCGACGGCCCACCCGAAAAAACTGCCTCACCCGAAGGAATCCGCTCGGCCATTGACACCGTCTCGAGCCGTGTTGACCATGTGGTCATCGCGGTCACAGACCTGGCTCAGGCCACGACCGCCCTCACCCAGCAATTCGGCTTTCATACCGGAACGCCGGCCCACCAATCTCCAGGAATTGCCGCCCTCAGCGCCGGAGGCGTCACTTTGGTCTTGGTCGGCCCCGAAGCCGGCCCAGATGTCGCCAAATACCTCGCCGAACACGGCAGCGGAGTCCACCACGTGGCCATCGAAGTCCTCAACGCTGGCTACGCCCACGCCACCTTAAAGGCAGCCGGCAGCGACCTCTCGCCCATCGTGATTGACGAACATGGCCACGAGCAGTTCTTCACGATTCGCGATTCCGAATCGGGAGTGCAATTGGGCTTTATTGCCCGCACTGGCCACCGGGTCGGGGTAGCAACGCAAAACATTCTTGAGTCGTTCAAAACTCACTGACGACCACTAGTCTGATCTCGCACGACAGTTACCGGGACCTGATGGCTCTCTCGCATCCGTTTGGCCCTCGTTGTGCGCTGGCAAAAATTGAGAATTTCTCACAGAAGGGTCTTCCCCGTGACGCGCCAGCGCATAGATGTACAACTGATCGATTCAGGTGATCCCCGCATCACCCTCACTCAACCCCAAGGTCTCCCCGCAGATCTGCGTGCGTTGATTGATACACCGCTTGATGAACTCATGGCTCGTGCTCGCGCCATTCGCGATGCACACCATGGCACTCGAGTGACGTTCTCACCCAAGGTATTCATTCCACTCACGATGTTGTGCCGCGACAGTTGTGGCTATTGCACTTTTGCGCAACCACCTGCTCGTCTCGAGAGTCCGTTCTTGTCGCCAGAAGAAGTGTTGAAGATTGCCAAGCAAGGCGCCCGCAACGGTTGTCACGAAGCTCTCTTCACATTGGGCGAAGCACCTGAAGAGAAATACCAAGTAGCGCGCGATTGGCTCACCGAGCACGGTTATGCATCAACCGTTGAATACCTCGCAGCAATGTGCAAATTGGTACTTGAAGAAACTGGCCTTCTCCCCCATGCCAACGCTGGTGCATTAAGCAAAGACGAACTCGCAAGTTTGCGACCGTATTCACCAAGCCAAGGAATGATGGTCGAAACGCTGCGCCATGACTTGGCGTGTCACCGTGGCGCACCAGACAAAGATCCCGAACGTCGTTTAGCAACACTTAACTACGCCGGAGAACTACACATTCCGTTTACGACCGGAATCTTGGTCGGACTCGGCGAAACTCGCGCCGACCGAATTGCTGCACTCGTTGCCATTCGTGATTCGCACAACAAACACGCAGTTGTTGAAAAATCAGGTCACATTCGCGGTCATGTACAAGAAGTCATCGTGCAAAACTTTTTGCCGAAGCCACGTACGGGAATGCAACACGAAGATCCTTGCCCAACCGATGAGTTCTTGTGGTCAATCGCGGTTGCACGATTGATTCTTCCGCCCGAGATCCACTTGCAAGCACCACCGAACCTCAGCGATGACTTCGCACCGTTACTTGATGCTGGCATTGACGATTGGGGCGGCGTTTCGCCCGTGACCGCCGATCATGTCAACCCCGAACGTCCGTGGCCCGATCTTGACATTTTGAAATCTGTCACCGAATCACGTGGAATGGTGTTGGCTCCGCGCCTCACGCTGTATCCCGAATACATCGTGAGCAAAGACGTCAGCTTGTCGCTCGACCCGGCCCGCAGTTTTAACGTTGATCACAATCCGTGGATCGACGTCAATCTGCGCTTCCCGATTCTTGATCGATCCGATGCCGAAGGACTTGGCCGCGATGATCCGGGTGCTATCTGGCCCGAAAAAGTCACGGCCGCTGATGTCGTGCTTGACGGAGCCGAAGTTGTTCTCGTTGGCCATCGTTCAACCCAGTGGTACAGCGGTAGCAACAACAAGCCGCCGACCATCATCGCTGCGGGCACACGCACGTCCATTGATCCGCGTTCGCGCGTTCACGAAATCATTGAGGGTCATCGATCTGGCCAAGAAATTGGTGAACAAGAAATCATCGATCTATTCCGCTCTCGCGGACCAGAAGTATTGGCCATTGCCGAATACGCCAATCATCTGCGCGAAGTTGCTGTTGGCGACCAAGTCACCTGGGTTCATAACCGCAATATCAACTACACCAATGTCTGTACCTTCAAATGTAAGTTCTGCGGATTCTCTAAAGGACCGTTGTCATTGAACTTACGTGGCACTCCCTATCTCCTCACACTTGAAGACATCGCCCAACGTGCAGTTGAAGCCTGGAATATGGGCGCCACCGAAGTCACCTTGCAGGGCGGTATTCACCCCGACTTTGATGGCGACTATTACTGGCATGTCACGCAAGCCGTGAAAGATGCTGTGCCCGAAATGCACGTGCATGGATTTACGGCTTTAGAAATCACTGAAGGCGCCAAGCGCAACGGTGAAGACTTAAAGACCTACCTCACCAAGATGAAAGAAGTAGGACTGGCTTCATTGCCCGGCACTGCTGCCGAGATTCTTGATGATGAAGCTCGTGCCGTGTTGTGCCCCGACAAGGTGAACACTGAAGAATGGCTTGAGTGCCATCGCGTTGCTCACGAAATTGGCCTGCACTCAAATATCACGATCATGTACGGCAGCGTTGAACATCCCGAACACTGGGCCCGACACATGATTCGTACTCGCGACCTGCAAAAGATCACCGGTGGCTTCACCGAGTTCATTCCATTGCCATTCGTGCACATGGCTTCGCCGATTTATCTGCAAAAGCGTTCACGTCGCGGGCCAACTTTCCGCGAGACAATTTTGATGCACGCCATTGGTCGCATCGCCTATCACGGTCTCATTGACAATGTTCAAGTGAGTTGGGTCAAGATTGGTGTTGAAGGCGCGCGACAGTTGCTGCGTTCTGGTTGCAACGACATCGGTGGAACATTGATGGATGAAAACATCAGTCGTGCGGCCGGCGCCAACCATGGACAAAAGATGAGCGAAGACAGTTTCAGTGCTTTGGTCTCGCCGCTTGGTCGCACCCTCACGCAGCGCAATACTGGTTACAAACTCTTATACGCCTAACGATTCACTTCTCAGCAAGCGCTTCCTTGGCTTTTTCGATATCACGCATCAACTGAGTTTTCATTTCGTCAATACCTGAAAACTTTTGCTCACCACGTAAACGCTTCACGAAACGAAGTGTGGCCACTTCACCGTAGAGATCAAGACTTTCCTCGCCAATGACGTGCGCTTCAACCAGTGACACTGGTGCATCAACATAAAAGGTTGGACGGCGACCAATGTTGATGGCCGCTGGATAGACGCGTTCGGGTTCACCATCTCGTGCTGGGCGCTCATACCAACCGGCGTAGACACCATCACCGGGTTGACACAACATCTTGGGCACTTCCACATTCGCTGTCGGAAACCCAACAGTTCGTCCACGCGCATCACCATGCACAACCGTCCCAGTAAGTTCGTGCTGCCGTCCGAGATACATGTTTGCGGCCTCAATATCGCCATTTTGAATTAATGAGCGAATGTACGTTGAGCTCGCGGTGACATCGTCGTGCCCAGCAACCAATTGACTTGGCTCAACAACGAAGCCATATTGTTCGCCTCGTTGTGTGAGTAGTTCAACGTTGCCACGACGATCTTTGCCGAAGCAGAAATCTTCACCGACAATCAGACACTTCACATCGAGCGCATCAACCAGAACTCGCTTGACAAAATCTTCGGGTGTCTCTTGCGCCTGGATCCGATCAAACGCAATCATGACCACTGCATCAATGCCCGTACTTTCAAGCAATCGCAATTTCTGATCACGGTCAGTCAAAAGTTTCGGCGCTTCTGTCGGACGCAAAATCTGCGCCGGGTGAGGGCTGAATGTCACCAACACGCTTTTCTGCCCGGCTGATTGAGCCTTCTTTGTTACTTGTTCAATTATCTCGCGGTGACCGACATGCAGTCCGTCGTAAGCGCCGATGGTGACAACCGAACCCGAGGCGAATAGCCCGGCCGGTATGGCACTCAAATCGGTGATCACATGCACAGCAGCAAACGATACTTGCGCAACCGACTGGGACATTCGTTCAACATCTCAAATTTGGTCACAAACATCTAAATAACGAGCGCCTATCTCATGAACTTTCAGGCGTAATGAGCACAATCGAGGGTCTAGCCATGTCGGCGCCAACTTTCTCATTGCTGAATGGCTCGTACACCGCGATCAAACGTTCATCTGCATCAACCACCGCCCACGGAGCCGGGCCGTTGCCGACAAATAACGCTGCCGGCAAAACTTTGCCCACCGCCACCACCGCACGAACTTCGGCATCGGCATCAAATCGCGAAAGTCCGCGCACACAGTCAATCACTGGTCGCAAATACGACTGAGGATCGGTTTGGGAATCTTCTGATTGCAGTTCATCGAGCGTGACGGCATCAGAAGTTGTGAAGCGACCAATCGAGGTGCGACGAAGATTCTTAAGGTGGGCTCCCCCGCCCATGATGGTT
>LFFB01000079.1 GCA_001510335.1 Actinobacteria bacterium casp-actino2
TGTGGGACGTGGCAAACTTTCTCGGTCAATCTGTCACTGTTGAAAATCGACGCGAGTGGGAGCAAACATTGGTGCGCCGATATTACGACGGGTTGATTGCTGCTGGAGTCTCCAATTACTCATGGGACCGCTGCTGGCGCGACTATCGATACTGCTTATTGCATCAGGCTTGGTCGCAGGTTGCTGTGAGCGATATCGACCCGGGCAACGATCGCGGTCGGGCCTTGTTGCATGCCATGATTACTCGTGTTTTTGCCGCTGCCCACGACCTGCAATCTGGCGACCTGCTCAGCGAATTCTGACAAGGCCCCCATACCGCTATGACTCCCGAACTTGTCGCACGCCTCACTGCAGAAATGCAATATGAGTTCGACCGAACTGCTCCACCCGATGGATTCCCTAAATTCCATGACATTCCGATTGAACGATTTACATCGGATGAGTTTTGGGATCTTGAAAAAAAATTCTTATGGCCGCGATCGTGGGTCTTGGCAGGTCGGGCCGAAGATATTCCCAATGTCGGCGACTTCTTCACCTTTGATGACTTAGGCGTGCCAATACTTTTGATTCGGGGAAAGGATTCACAAGTTCGCGCTTTCTACAACACCTGCCAGCATCGTGGCGCTCCGGTTGTGCGTGAAGCGTCGGGAACATCAAAGCTTTTGCGATGCCAATATCACTCGTGGTCATACGATATTGACAGCGGAAAGTTAGTTTCCGTAACCGACGAGAGAGATTTTGTAGATCTCGACAAGACCGAACGTTGTCTGCCATCGATCTCTTGTGAAATCTGGGACAACTGGATTTTCGTCAACCAAGACCCTGAGGCAATGGCATTCGCTGACCACATCGGCAAGATCGCCGATGAAATGTCCGAATTTCAAGGTGCCACATTACGTACGGTCGCCAAGCAAAGCGAGATCGTTCCGTGCAACTGGAAAGTCACTGCCGAAGCGTTCTTAGAGGTGTACCACTTCCGGCATATTCATAGTCGCAACGGCGAAAGTCTCCTTGATAACCGTGGCGCAACTATGGGGCTGCTCCCCAACGGATGTTCACGTATGGTGACTCCATTTTCTAAGACGTCTTATACGGCTCTCGGAATGAAGAACTGGGATGACTACAAGCATGTCGTACTACCAGGCTTCACCGATTTAGAAACAGTGAACGACATGGTTCGTTGTACGAGTTCTGCATACGGCATCTTCCCCAACCTCATCACGCCAATCGCCGCTTACGGATTTCCATTTATCACCTTCTGGCCCATTGATAAGCAGACCACGCGAATCGACTGGACTCATTACGCCCCCATTGATTTCGATCCGAAAGAGGGTTTGCCAACCAACTGGCAGATGAGACTCGACAACTTCAAACTCATCATGGAAGAAGATTTCTGGAATATGGCACCTATGCAGAGATCACTTGAATCTCCAGCGATGCGTGGCATGCCCACCAATTATCAAGAACGACGTATATGGAATTTTCACGAGCAACTTGATCGAGTCATTGGCATTGATCAAATTCCTGCATCAATGCGCGTTGAGCAATTGCTCGGCAAATACATCGAAGATTAAAACTCAACCTCGCGAAACCGCGGGGTTACCGTCAGTCCACATCACAACCAGACGACGGAAACTAATACGCCAGCCTTCAGAGGTACGCGTCAATTGATCTTCGTAACGACCAGCAATGATGAAGTTAGGTCCGCCGTGGGCGGCTTTGCGAACATGTTGTGCCTGCAAATAGCAACGACAGGTCGCAGTGTCGCCTTGAACGTTGATCTGATGATTCGAGATGAGGTGTTGAGTCTCGTCCATTCGCGACAGAGCGGTTTCAACGCGCTTCTTAATTGCGACACGGCCTACGACATCTTCTAAAAGATCACCATTCGCGTCTTCGGTAAAGACGGAATCAAGAACTGCCCAATCTTTGGTGTCTAGCGCCCAGCAATAGCGGTTTGTCACATCGATAATCGCCGCACGATCAATCAGTAACTGATGTGCTTCACTACTAGGCAATGTGTCAATTGTTTGAATCTCAAACATCTGATCTCCCTCTATCTCGTCTCAACCGTAGTCGGATATGACACGCTAGGGACATGTCCATCCTCGGTCGACCCGTACAAATCGCTTACAGCGCCCGCGGAACAGACACGCTCAAAGAGGCTGCCTCCGAATTTCGCCAACGCACCAGCTGCGGCCCATTCGTATTTGCCCACCACATTGAGCTCTCCTCATGCACGATCAACGGCATGACGAGCACATTCGACCATTCGTCGGCTTATGGATGGTGGGGCGAGGTGATGGTTGAGCTCGTACGCGAACACTCTGAACCACTCGGACCAAGTCCAACAGGATTGCACCACTTCGCCTTTATGGTTGATTCTCTGTCGGATGGCATTGACTGGTGCGCACAACAAGGTTGGCCACTCACCCTTCATGCCCAAACCAATGGTGGCCAAGAATTTGTCTTTTGCGATGCACGACACGATCTTGGACATTTCATTGAGATGTACGAACCGTCCGAACGTTTACTCAACTTCTACGACTACGTTCGCCAGTTATCGCTAACGTAATCGCCCACTTTTTACATGGTTGAGTCGTCGACCCAACTTCCGTGGAAGCCGAATGGAACACGCTGCGGCAGATGAACACGAGCGACTGGTGCCTTGGAAAGATTGCTGGCATCCAAAATGACCAAGTCAGTTGAATCAGTTGCATCGTCGTAGACGAACCCCATGGCATAACCCTCGTCTTCGTTAGCTGACGCTGAATCTTGTACAAAGACAAATTCACCAGGATGAGCGTTTGGTCCAAGATCATGAATGGTCTTTGAGCCATCACTCATGTCGTAACGAGCCACAACGCCGGGCTCACCCATTTCTCCGGTTGCGCCAGGACGTGAACCAGCAACCCAGCCGTAACGATGCTTCAAACCAATCACGCGATCATCCACTCGTGGGAACGCGTGGGCCCAGTCGTCGATTTGAGTTTCACGAACAGCACCAGTCTTCATATTGAACGACCAGCGATACATGTAACACGGCTCGAAACTGTCCATTGAACCGCGCCACATTGATTCATGGCGTCCAACATCACAAATCACTTCATCGCCATCGACGTAAGCATTCAATGGGTGGAAGACGTAGCACGGGTCAATGTTGAACCAACGCACATCTTTATCGGTTCCCATTCGGGGCATGATGCCGATGCGGGCACCATAGTTGTCATCCCAACCAATCGGCGGAAGTCCTTCTGCCATTTTGTCGAGGTTGAACACCACGGGCAGGTCCATGAAAATTGCATGATCTCGAGTGATCATGAAGTCATGCATCATCGTGCCGGCCGGAACAGTGATGTCGGCCGTGTGCACCAACTGACCGTTGCCGTCAAGTACGTGATAGGTCAAAAACGGAGCGACTGCTGAATAACCAAAGAAATGCAATTCATTAGTTTCGGGACACAACTTCGGGTGCGCTGTAAATGCTGTCTTGAGTTTTCCGCCGAAATCTTCACTGCCAATAGTTTCGAGTTCCCGCGAAAGTTCCCAAGGCAAGTGACCTTCTTCTAAGGCCCAAATGCGACCGGCGTGTCCGAGCACGTGGGTATTGGCTGCACTTGCAGTCGGATCGAACATGGTCTCGGGGTCCATCGCATCAAGACCCTTTTCCCACTTCGGGGTACGCACATAGCGATTGCGATACCACTTCGCTTGACCGCCCTCAAGGCGAATTCCGTGCACCATGCCGTCACCAAAGAACCAGTGGCCGGCCTGCCCATCTTTCGGGTTTGAACCATTGCGGACATAGAGACCCGACAAACTCTTCGGAATTGAACCAGTCACTCGCAAATTGGTGTCAGTGATTTCGTTGAAAACCGGGGCGTAATTGCCTCGCAAAAACCACGGTGTCTTTTCCGAATCTCGGTCGATCATGTCAGTCATAGTGTTCCCCCGAACAGTTGATGAATTACTTATTACATTTCTAGCGAACTTCGCTCCACCATGGAGCCACTTGCGCGGCAAACCTCTTGGCGTATGAGCGAGTCAATTCATCGAGCGAATCACTCAGATCCTGATTCTCGGTGGGCGGCAACTCAGATCCACCTTGAATAGGGTCAACCCATTCCAAACGAAGACCAGCCAAAACGGAGCCGAGCAACGGCGAAGCAACTTCGTGATGCTCGCTCGTTTGATGCGCAATGAACGCTTGAAAATCGGTGAAGGCTAAAAGCGTGTAATAGGTCTGTGGCTCTGAGCCTCGCCAATACTCATAACGCAACAAACCAGGTTCGCTACCGTGACTCGCTCCATATAGATCTTTGGAGATCTGTTCAAACTGCGCCTCGCAACCAGGCTTTACTTTGATGTGGGCGAGAATCGTGGCCATGAAGACACCGTAACAAATAAAGGAGAGTCGAAAATCAGCCGACGAGCTTTTCGCTTAAAGCCCATAAGGTCGAAGCCCTTGCTGGGTCGACCGCACGGGCAGCCACTCCCCCTTCATTGAGTTCGCCATCAGTGACAACTGCACTCACATTGCAGTCCTCGCAATACTCGCCACCCCGGCCATCAAGCGACGGCGATGTCGCCGCCCACACCGAAGTCGCAGCACCTTGTTCGGCCGATTTCCAAGCCATTGCTGCCGGGCTTTCAGATAAACGAGAGATGAGTGACGCCATGGTTTCATCAGTCATGTAGCGACCAAGTTCGGTGTGAATCACACCAGGGTGAACCGCAAAGGCCCGCACGCCTTGATCGCGATAACGACGATCAATTTCAACTGCATGCAACACATTGCACGTCTTGGCGGCCCCATAGGCCAAGAACGGCTCATAATCGCGACGCTCAAAGTTCACGTCATCAAAATCAACATCACCCATTTGGTGCCCAGCCGAGCTAAGAACCACCACTCGTGCTGGCGCCGACTCAACCAGACGTGGCAACAAATCTCGAGCCAACAAGAAGTGTCCAAGATGATCAACGCCAAATTGTTGCTCAAATCCATCGACCGTGTGTCCAAGTGGCGTCGCCATAATTCCGGCATTCAGAATCAGCCCATGAAGCGCAACGTTGCGCGACATAAACTCGACAGCCGCAGCCCGTACTGATGTCAATGATCCCAAATCAAGAATCAGACTTTCTAACTTCGCATCGGGATGGACCGCACGAATTCCGGCAGCAGCAGTTTCATTCTTGGCTTGATCGCGAGCAGCCATCACCACGATGGCACCTTTAGAAGCCAATGCTCGTGAGGTCTCAAGCCCCAGTCCACCTGATGCGCCAGTCACCAAGAATCGGTGACCAGTCAGGTCAAGTCCTGCCAAAACTTCATCGGTTGTTGATGTTGCAGAAAAACCACTCGTTGTCGTCATGACCGAAGCGTACGTTCGTGATGATCACATCAACGAGACGAGACGAGACTCAACGATTAGCCGAGCGGTCCTCCGGCGAACCAACGATCAAACATCGGCTTAATGGCGCTCCACACCAGTTCAACAATCAATCCACTCGGGGGCTGCACATAGGTGAACGCCCCATAGCCCTTATCTGGTGACGCCTGTGCCATTGCCAAAGTCCAGCCTTGCGCAATAAGCGCCTCGGTTTCGCCTTTGACATCATCGCTCCACACACCGACGTGATGAATACCTGGATTTGTACGACCATCCCAAATTGAGCCATGAGCACCCTCAAGCAATTCAATGTGCTGCGGACCTTCAGCAGAATACGTGAACTTCAAAGGAATCGTCTGTTCTCCACCTGACGGAGTCCACACATGCTGTTCACGCTCTTGGGGCTCACACCAAGTCACGCTCAGCGAGTTACCAAGTTCTTTCATTGCTAGTTCAAGATTCGGCACACGAATTCCTTGGTGATAGCAACGGGTGTAACTAACTGTTCCCATGATGACTTCTTTCGTTGGGCAATTCGGCTAAAAAGTAACTTGATTAGTGCCGCTTAGATGCGACGTTGGTGGCCTTCCCAATACGGAGCCCGTAATGGTTGCTTTTGAATCTTGCCCGTTCCGGTACGCGGAATATGTTGAACAAAGTCAACCGAACGAGGGGCTTTGTAACCAGCCAAAAATTCACGACAATGCGCAATGATCGCTTGAGCAGTTTCTGGTGACGCCGAGATTCCTTCGACCACCTGAACGAGCGCCTTCACGCTTTCGCCAAAATCTTCATCGGGTACTCCGATCACTGCCACATCTTCAACTGCGGGGTGCGCCGAAATCACGCCTTCAATCTCGGCGGGATAGATATTCACTCCACCAGAGATGATCATGTCAATCTTGCGATCTGATAGCCAGAGATAACCATCAGAGTCGATGTATCCAACATCACCTGTCGTAAAGACTCCTGGCTCAAGATGAGAATCACGAGTCTTTGCTTCATCGTTGTGGTACGAGAAGTCGGTGCCCATTTTGTTTTTGAAATAGAGCGTGCCTTCTTGACCTTGGGCAACTGGCTGACTCTCATCGTTCACCACGATGACTTCAACAGAGTCGAGCGGTTTACCGACGCTTCCGCCTTTTGCTAACCACTCGGTTGAAGAAACTGTCGAGATAATGGAACCTTCGGTACTGCCGTAATACTCGGTGATCTTCGGACCCCACCAGTCGATGAGTCCGCGCTTTACTGCTGGAGGACACGGTGCGGCGCCATGCCACACGGTCGTTAGAGATGCTCCTGAGAATTCATTTTTCACTTCCGCTGGCAAATCAAGCAGTCGTTTCATCTGCGTCGGAACAAGATGCACATTGGTGCACGAGTAGCGATCAATCATCTGCAACATTGCTGCCGAGTCGTACTTGTGTTGCATGACTGTTGTCGATCCGCCGATCATCGGGAAGAACGAGAAGGCCCATTGAGCCGAGTGATAAAACGGTCCACACAACATCGTTCGCCCAGGAATCGGCAAGAAGTTTGAAAAGCCGGCGGCAATGAACTTCATAATGTCGGGAGTCATGGCCATACCACCCGATAACGCACCACGTACACCCTTCGGCCGACCAGTGGTACCAGACGTATAGAACATCGGACCACCAAGCATTTGATCAGTAGGTTCATCAGCACTTGCAGAAGCGAGAACCGTTTCAAAATCAATAAAACGTGAATCACGTCGAACTGCAGCATCGTCGGTCGTTCCGATACCAACGACAACTGAAACTACATTTGCCCGGTCATCTTTCAATGAGGCCGACACGGCAGCATCAAATCGTTGATCAACAATCACTGCCTTCGTATCAGCATCGGCGTACACATACGCAAGTTCGTCCGCCACCCAGTGCCAGTTGACAGGCACATAGGTCCAACCGCCGTGAGCACACGCCATAGCGATTTCGAACCATTCACACTGGTTTCCTGCCACCACTGCGATCGTGTCACCGGTTATGAGTCCGTGCGAGCGAAGACCATTCACTAAACGGTTCACTCGCTCATCAAGTTCAGCCCACGTAACACTGTGTGTTTCATCAACGAGAGCAATTTCGCTCCCACGATCGGCGACGTGTGTTTGCGTCAAAATGGCCATGTCTATTTCTCCTGTCGTCCTATGGGATACCACGGAATATCAAACGCTTCTTGTCCTGCGACCTTCAGTACTCGGTCAGCGATCAACCAGCGACCCTGCACTTTGCTCATTCGATCGTGATACTGGGCCCATAAATGAGCGTCGGGTTGATCTCCAGGAAAACGATGCCAGGCATATAAGTAAGTAATCGCGCGCGCGGAATCATCGGAATCAAACACAACTTCAATATTTGAAACATGGTGACTTGTCGCGGCGAACCGATGAAGCCCGAGGCCAAGTCGCTCGCGGATATTTTCTTTTCCACGCGTGATAGCACCCATTCCTGGACCGTAATCCACGGTGCAATCTTCAGTAAAGCAATCGGCAACCGCTGCCTCGTTCACTAAATCAACATTGCGACAATAGGCATAAATGACATCAACAATCGCTTGCCGTTCAACAAGTTGTTGTATCGGGTCAAGCCACATGTGAACTCAGTGAATGAATAAAGATGTGATCAGCGTGACAGAATGGTGACGCCCGAAATGCCGGGAGCTCCATACACATGCGTGTACGCAACCTTGGGATCATTAGGCACCTGACGAGCACCAGCTTGACCACGAAGTTGCAGAACGTTTTCATACACCTGACGCAAGCCAGATGCACCAATCGGTTCACCGTTTGCCAAGCAACCACCGTCGGTATTCACCGGGAACTTGCCACCGATCTCAGTTTCACCAGCCTGAATCATGAACTCTTGCTCTCCGTGTTCGCAGAATCCGTTTTCGGCCATATGCATCACTTCGGCACCAGCCTCGGTGTCTTGCAACTGAGCAATGTCGATGTCTTCTGGTCCGATGCCAGCCATTTCGAAAGCGGCCTTCGACGAATCAACGGTCGGTCCAGCGTTGTGCTCGAGAGCAATGGACGGTGCCAATACTTCAAAACTTCCGAAGCGACGACTACGAACAACTGCAGCATCCAAGAAGATGGGCTTGTCGGTGTACAGGTGAGCCTTATCGGCGCGAGCCAAGATGAGCGCAACGCCACCTTCACCGGGCGAACAGAACATGTATTGGGTCAATGGGTATGACAGCATCAGCGAATCAAGTGCTTCTTGTTCAGAGATGGGCTTACGACGCCAGGCCATGGGGTTCATCGAACCATTACGGAATGCTTTTTCGGAAACCTTGCCCAAGGTGCTGTGCGAGATGCCGTACTCGTGCATGTAACGGTTGATCTTCATACCAAAGAACTGCGTGGTGAGCGCCAAACCAGATGCGCCATACCAGTTGCCAAGACCCGCACCGCGAGTGTCAACTCGGAAGGCTCCTCGCTCATGCTTGTCGAAGCCGATCGCGATACCAAGATCAAAAACACCTGAACGAATGGTGTTGTAGGCCGAGAACAAAGCCGAGCCACCCGTCGCACAACCATTGGCGACGTTGATGAACTGCAGACCAGTCAAACCAAGTTGCGACACCATGGTGTCAGCAGCCCCAGCCGCGGCCGATCCACCAAAAGCGAATTGGACATCTTCCCACTTCACTCCGGCGTCAGCACATGCTCGACGAACGGCGATGACGCCTTGTTCCATACCCGTCACGCCTTCGGTGCGACCGAATTCGTGCATTCCAATTCCGACGATGGCGACTTCAGTACTCATTGTTTTCTCCCTGGCTCAATATCCGATAAAACTTTTCACGCCACCGGCGCGAATGCGAATGTGACAACTTCATTTCCGGAGGCATCAGTCGATAGCGGAACGATGACCATTTCCATTTCCATACCAATCTTTAGCTTCTCAGGATCGGCCTCGGTCAAACGAGCTTCGACTTTGATCTGACCTGGCAATTCGACATAGCCGACACCAAAGGCCTTGAAGGTCTTTGGATCGACATCGCCCGCATATGGTGGTGCTTTGGGCGGAAAACCTTGAACAGTCCAGGTCCACAAAGTGCCGCGACGACCGAGAAGAACTTGCTCAGTCTTGTCACCTGTGCACTTCGGACAACCTGATTGCACGGGAAACATGTGGTTTCCGCAAGCGACACAACGACTACCAATGAGTTGAGGTGCTTCTGAGGGCCACGTGAAGACGCCTTCAGTTACCGGAACTTGAGCCATGATTTCCCCTTTTGCAACAAAAACAAGCGACCACTTCCGTGACCTGATGAAATCTTAGTTCTGACCGCCGTGGGAAAACTTACCCGACGATTAATTATCTCGCGAGGCACTACCCTAAATCATTATGACGACTCCTGAGCAGGTCTTTGGCCCACTGTCCCCCGTCGAAGCCTTGACGGCAATTGCGACGATTCACCAGTGCCTGATTGACTACTGCCACGGCATTGATCGATGTGATGCCGAATTGGTGGCTTCGGTGTACCACCCTGATGCCACGGACGACCACGGAAGTTTTGTCGGTCTCGGTACCGAGTTCGCTATTCACGCCACCAAGAAGCTCCGCGAGTACGCCATCGCAACGACTCACTTTTGTGGATCCCCAAGTATTCGCTTTGAGTCACCGACAGTTGCCCATGTCGAAACTCAAGTGTTGGCTTGGCACCGCGTCTCCGACTCTTCTCAAGGCAGAGAATTTCTCGAAGAATTTTGTGGGCGATACTTTGACCGCTTTGAATGTCGTGATGGCGATTGGCGGATTGCCCACCGTGCGCTAACTCACGACTGGGACCATAAGGAATTTGTGGATGTGGCTTTCACACCAGGACGCTTCACTCCATCGCCACGACAATGATTTGAGCATTTAACTGCCCTGTTAAACCATTGATTCAAAAGGGAGTAATCATGACATCACTACCGACAACAACCGCTGCAGTCACTGCCGAGTGGCTCACCAGTGCTTTGCGATCA
>LFFB01000080.1 GCA_001510335.1 Actinobacteria bacterium casp-actino2
TCACATGTGGTGATTGAGTATCAGCCACTTGAGTGGTGTGTTGAGTCAAAGAGTTTGAAGTTGTATCTCTGGAATTTCCGTGATCGTGCAGTTTTTGCCGAGGCTCTGGCTGCCGAGATCGCTGGCGAAATTATGGAAACAGCCAAGCCACGTAAAGTAATCGTGACGTTGACACAGCGTCCTCGTGGCGGAATCGAAGTGCAAACTGTTGCCAGTTTGGGTAGCTGACTCTTTTAGTTGAGTCAGTTAGTGATTCTCGCCGGCACGGTAGGGGATACCAGCGTAGGCCGGTGGACGCAACTGTTGTTGAGCCCCAGCGAGCACCAGAATCGTGACGATGTATGGCGTCGCCGCGACGAACTCTTGAGGGACGTCATCAACTAAGAAGTATGTGGCGGCTGATATGGCGGATCCGATAAAGAGCCCCATCGTCAATATCTGCTTGTTTTTCATTGCACTCACAATGCCGAGAGCAACCAAAATGACAGCGATGACTAATAGAAGCGCAGGTACATTCTTCTCGTCGCGGAACTTGAGCGCTGATGGGAAACCAAACAAAATTGCACCGCGGAAAACGCCAAAAGGTGTCCAGTTACCAAAGATCGTTGTGGCGAGTCCGATGTAACCCTGACCACCGGTTTGTCCTTGGCGATAAGTACTTGTGAAAACGCACGACAAATATGCTCCGCCAAATGCGGCTAAGCCTCCGCTGATTGCCATGGCTTGGTAACGCAGGCGATTAATCGATACACCCAAACTTTCGCCAGCTTGGGGTGATTCGCCACTTGAACGAACGCGAAGTCCAAAGCGCGTACGCCACAAGATATATGCAGTGATTGGAACAAGAGCGATTGCAACAATGGTCGGGACGTAAATGTCGCTCACAAGACCGCGAAGTACGCCGGCGAGGTCAGGCAGAAGTGGAAGATCGTGCTTCTTTTCAAGCCAACCCAAAATGTCAGGGCTACGCCAAGAACCAATACGCCCTCCCGATAAGAACGGCATATCGAATTCGCCGTAACCACCTTTGCCGGCGGGCGATTGACTTTCTCCGCCACCCTTTTGACCCTTAAAGAAGATGATCGAGAGATACTCGGTTGCACCAGCCGCCAAGATATTGATCGCGATACCCGAGACAACGTGGTTCACGTTAAATCGAACAGTTGCCAACGCGTGAAGTAAGCCGACGAGGGAACCAGCAAAAATTGCTAAGGCTATACCTGCCCACGAACCCCATTTCCAGGCGCCATAGGCACCGAACCAGGTGCCTACGATCATCATTCCTTCGATTCCGATGTTGACGATGCCAACTCGTTCGGCCCACACGCCAGCAAGGCCAGCCAGCAAAATAGGTGTCGCAACACGCAACGTTGATGAGAGTGTTCCTGAACTGGTGATGTCATCGGCATTGGTGAAGAGACGAACAATTGACAAGACCAGCATGAAACCGAGTGACAAGGCAATGGTGCGTTGTCCGGTTGTTAATGACTTAAAGAATTTCATGCCGGCACCGCCGCAGACTCAAGGGCCAGTGCGGCTTTGTGTTGGATGCGCCGATCATCCCAACGTTTGACCGCCTCATTGATAATCACGACCGCAAGAACAATGATGCCCGTCATGATCGTGGTGATTTCCTTAGGAATATCAATCAGTTGCAAACGACCAGATGCTTCACCGAGGTAACCGAAGAGCAGTGCCGAGATAAATATTCCAAGTGGATGGTTGCGGCCAAGAAGTGCAACGGCGATGCCATTGAAACCTTGTTGTTCGGCAAGGTTGTTTTGGTACGCATGAACATCGCCGAGTAGCGCCCGCATTCCAACTAGTCCGGCGAGTGCTCCCGAGAGCAACATCGAAATCATCACCATGCGCTTGGGGTTGACGCCGGTGACACGTGAGGCACCAGCGTTGGCGCCAGAAGCACGAAGTTGGAAGCCGAACTTCGTTTTCCAGACCAAGACATAGAAGAGAACTAAAACCAATATGGCGACAAAGAACATTCCGTTTAAGCGACGATCAACAATGTCGGGAAACCACGCCGAGGTTGGGAGTTCCTTGGTCTTCACAAGCAAACTCCCGGTGGTGCTCTCGGCACGGAAGAACGAATCAAATGCCCAGGCGACCAGGCTCAGGGCTACGAAGTTCAACATGATGGTTGAAATCACTTCATTGACACCGCGCTTGACCTTTAGCCAGCCCGCAATACCAGCCCAAATCGCGCCACTTGCCATTGCGACAACAAGGCAGAAAAGGATGTGCAGCGGTGCAGGTAGGTCAACAGCAGCACCGGCAACTGCAGTTGCCAGAAGTGCCACGCGCATTTGACCCTCAACGCCGATATTGAAGAGATTCATTTTGAATCCGATGGCCACTGCGGCGGCTGAAATCATGAGTGGTGTGGCTCGGTTAAGTGCACCTTGTAAAACTTTTGTTTCGCCTGCTGCGCCGAACAGAGTGCGGTATGCCTCAATGGGATCTTTGCCAGTGATCAACAAAATCACTGCACAAATACAGAGTGCAACAAATACTGCTAGCAGAGAACTGGCCGAAGTGACAAGCATGCGTTGAAGTCGTGGATTTTTCATCCATCGACTCCTTGCTCTTCACCAGTCATGTACGTTCCGAGCATTTCAGGAGTAGCAGTTGCTGGATTGAGATGGGCAGTGACACGACCGTCAAACATCACCAGTATTCGATCGGACAAGCCGATGAGTTCTTCAAGGTCGGCTGAAATCAGCAGGACACCAAGACCGTTATCGCGGGCGTGGCGCAATTCATCCCAAATTGCAGCCTGGGCGCCAACGTCGACTCCACGGGTGGGATGTGCGGCCAAAAGAATCTTGGGATGACCGGCCATTTCGCGACCAACGACAAGTTTTTGCTGGTTGCCACCCGAGAGGGCAAACGCAGGGACTTGCTCACTGGGTGTCAGGACACCGAAACGATCAATAATTGTGCGACAATCAGCCTCAATCTTGTTGCGTGAAATGAAAGGACCATTGGTTAGCCCAGCGTTTTCTTCACGGCCCAAGAACGTGTTTTCCCAAAGTGGTGCATCAAGAAGTAATCCTTCACGATGGCGGTCGAATGGAATGTACGACAATCCCATATTGATTCGTTCGCGAGTTTCGGTATGCGAAAGTTCTTGCCCGCAGACCGAAATTGAGCCACTCAAAATGGTCCGCAGTCCCAAGATGGATTCGCACAATTCAAATTGGCCATTTCCTTCAACGCCAGCGATTCCCACAATTTCACCAGCATGGACTGCGACATTGATGTCTTCCAGTGCGAGTTTTGCGCCGGCAATATCACCAGCCAGATTGAGACCAGTCACTTGTAAACGAACATCGTCGCCAACTTTTGTTTCGCGACCAGATGGATCGGGCAGGTCGCTGCCAACCATAAGTTCAGCAAGTGAACGACGAGTCACCTGCGATGGTTCGGTGTGGGCAACCGACGTGCCTTGACGAATGACGGTGATTTCGTCGCAATAGGCGAGTACTTCGTCAAGTTTGTGCGAAATGAAAATGACAGTTGCTCCGTCGGCGACGAGACGCTTGAGGGTCGTAAATAGCTCCTCAACTTCTTGTGGTACGAGCACGGCAGTAGGTTCATCAAGGATCAATATCTTCGCGCCACGATACAAAACTTTGAGAATCTCAACCCGTTGACGTTGACCAACGCCGAGCTCAGAAACATTTGTATCTGGATTAAATGTCGCACCAAGCGATGTCATGAGTGCTTCAATACGATCTCGCGCCTCTTTGAAATTGATCCGCCCGCGATGATCAACTGGTTCAGCACCCAAGATGATGTTCTCGGTGATCGTGAGATTGTCTGCCAACATGAAGTGTTGGTGCACCATTCCGATGCCCGCAGCAATGGCGTCGGTCGGGGTCTTGAATTGCACCAGTGTTCCGTTGACGGTGATGGTGCCCTCGTCTGGCTGGTGCATGCCGTACAAGGTTTTCATCAATGTTGATTTACCAGCACCATTTTCTCCAACAATTGCATGAATCGTTCCGGGTCGGACGAGGAGCTCAATGTCGTGATTAGCGATCACACCAGGAAAACGTTTGGTGATGCCGTGAAGCTCCACGGCTAATTGAGATTGCCCTAAATGAGATTGCCCGAATTGAGATTGCCCAGTCATGTCGCCCCTTGAAATGCTTATCCCGTTATAGCAGAGAGCCCAGGTCATGGACCCGGGCTCTCAACTAACTAACTGCTTCAGATTGATTCAGAAACTGAATCAGGGCTTTGTTGGAACTTCGATTTCGCCGGCCACGACCTTGGCCTTGATTTCGTCAAGCTGGCTGACAAATTCGTCGATGTGTCCACCTGAAGTTGAGTAGCCAACACCGTCATTGCTGAGGTCAAACATCTTGATACCACCAGATTTGTCTCCGTTGACCGAAGCCTTGATGGTCTCAAACACGGCAACGTCAACGCGCTTGAGCATTGACGTTAAAATGACCGCCTGTGCGGCTGCATCACCGGAGGTGAGATACTGGTCGCTGTCAACACCGATGGCCCATTTGCCGGCTTCAATTGCGGCTTCGATGGTGCCAGCACCTGAACCGCCAGCAGCGGTGTAGACGACATCGGCGCCAGCGGCATACCAGCCCGCAGCGATTTCCTTAGCACCAGCAACGTTGCCCCATGCGGAGTTGTCGCCGGCCGGCCCGAGGTACTTCACGTTCACGACGATGTCGGGATTGACATACTTGGCTCCCGAAGTGTAGCCAGCTTCGAATTCTTTGATCAGGTCAATTTCCTGACCGCCGATGAAACCGATCTGACCAGTGGTGCTCTTGAGAGCAGCTGCTGCACCAACGAGGAATGAACCCTGGTTAGCCGCAAATAAGAGGCTACTCACGTTCGGAGCGTCAACAACTGAGTCGACAATGCCGAATTGCACGTCGGGGTTAGCCGCGGCAACTTCAGTCATAGGGTCGGTGAACATGAATCCAACACCGACGATGACCTGTGCGCCGTCGCCCGCGAGCAATTCGAGGTTGGCTTTACGGTCTTCGTCAACTGCTGCTTCGAGTTCTTTGATCTCAACACCGAGTTCACTCGCGGCCCGCTCGCCACCAGTTGCTGCTGAGTCATTGAAGGTTCCGTCGCCACGGCCGCCGGTATCAAAAGCGATGCCAGCGATAACTTTGCTTGATGAGCCACTGTCGTCGTCGCCACAAGCGGCAGCGAAGAGGCTGAGTGCGGCAATTGATGCTGCCAGCAATCGTGAATTCTTACGCATATTTTTTCCTCCCCTAAAACGTTTGGCGGGAATGCCAAACGAACGGTGAGCAAATGTTACACGACTACAGAATGGCTAGAGAACAAACAATGGCGTGACATTTTCTGGCCAAATGCTGCCGTTAGTTTCATGAACGCCTTATTGCTGGCGACCACGATCTTGAATGGCACGGCGGCGTTCTTCGACCTTTTCAGTGGAGAACTGCTCCTTGCGCCATACTGCGCCGTCGCGGGCCTCAATAGTCCAACCAGCGGTTTCAGCATGGATTTCGGCGTACGTGCCCCGAATCTGGCGAACCCCCGGTTGATCATTCCCTGCGATATCTCGAGCGATCTGGCGGGTAAATGGGATTAAATCGGCATGGGGCACAACGTGATTGACGAGCCCGCGATCGTAGGCTTCAGGAGCCAACATGAAATTGCCGGTAAAGCTCATTTCGCGAGCACGACGAACTCCGATGGCCTGCGGAAGCAAAACCGTCAGACCCCAGCCAGGCATCACTCCGACGCGCGCGTGAGTGTCACCAAACTTTGCGTTCTCCGAAGCAATTAAGAAATCACAGTTGAGCGCGAGTTCAAATCCGCCGGTGACGGCAACGCCGTTGATCGCGCCGATGAGTGGTTTCTTGAGGGCGGGGAATGGTCCGCGGACTCCGTCGGCATTGGGTCGACCATCAGCTCCGGTGCCTGCACCCAGATTGTCGCCGGTCGATCCGAGTTCTTTGAGATCGAGTCCCGCACTAAAGGCGGGGTCGCTTCCGGTGAGGATGATGACGTCGGCGTCGTCAGATGCATCAGCCTGCTTCATGAGTTGGGGAAGAAGTTTTAAAACTTCAGTCGAAAGCGCGTTGCGGGCTGATGGGCGATTCAGAGTAATTGTCGCAATACGTTCGCTGATCTCTAAAAGAACAACGCTGTCAACTGAAGTGATGAGAGTCATGATGATCTTTCTGTTGAAGGGCTGAAGAACTATTCGCTGTCGGGTGTATCGGCAGGAAGAAATGAGTATTTGATATCACCGAGTTTGACCAACGTCGCTGCGACCCATCCACCGAGAGCGCCAAAGTGTTCATCAAGCAATGTGTTAGCGCCATCTACCAATGATTCTTCGGCGAGTTCATACATACCTTCGTATGTTGCCTCGACAGCATGTTCTGCTGGGCTGATGTCGTCTAAGAATGTTGCTTCAACGGTGAGACCAGCGCGTTCAAGCCGGCCATTGCCAATGAGTGGACTCATTTCGGGCAAGATCGAGCGAACCGCAGCGAGATCTGGATTGTCTTGAATTCGTTGAATACGAAGAACGATTTCCATTTCAATAGCCGGAAGCTCGTCAATTGATTCGTCGACGTACCACTTGCGATACGCAGTCTGGCTCCACGACGGCCAGTCAAAGGAGATGTGGGCAACGATGCGCGGTGGTTGACCTTCGCCAGGCAAGCCGTAACTGGTTTCCCAACTGACATCGCCGAGCTGAATATCAACTTGAAAGTGCTCTTCAAACGCTTGACGTTCAAGAAATGCCCCTTCAAATGCATCGCGCAATGCACTAATGACATCGGTGAACACATGGTCAAGCATCGCTATGACGCTACAACCCGTTGAATGTCAGTCTTCTAAGCAGAGCGGATGTACTCGAACACTGGCCCACCAAAACCTTCAGGAAGCAGCAGGCGATTTCGTGGTCCAGGTAGGTCAGGGTTGCCGGTTTCGTAGCCGGCGTCTCCGCTCCATAAGAAAATGGATGAGCCATCGGCGGCCACTGCTGGACGGGTCACATAGGCTGGGGGCTCGACGCGTCCGCGGTGAATGGCATCGTGACTGCCAGCTTCAAGAAGCTCGTGCAACGTCACAATGGTCGGTGGTGCCATAGGGATTCCCGAGGTCAAAGCGTGATCCGGGGCCATCCACCGATGGTCAACTATTTCGTAATTGTCAACAACAACCTGTTCAACGGCCCACGGCGCTACAAAGAACCAGGTGGTGAATCGAGCCGGGGCATTTAACGGGGGAGTCCAGTGACTCCATAGCGATAGCGATGAAGGCTCAATGGCGGCTGATACTTCTTCGGCGGCCTCGCGTACAGCGGCAGATCGGGCTTTGGAAAGATCGTCTTCACCCGCATCGGCGTCGTCAATGCGGCCACCTGGGAAGACCCACATTCCAGCAAATGCTCCGACGGTGCTGCGTTGCAACATGAGTACCTCAAATCCACAATCAACAAGCTCACTTTCGCGAGTCAAAATCACGGTGGCAGCAGGGCGACTTTTGCGGTCGGAGACGACTTGCGAAGTCGGGTCAGTGGACATGTCTTAACCTTATTGCCTCGAACCGTTTGGATATCAGAACCGAACGATCATTCTGCGAGACTAATCGGGTGACAACTAACGACTCTCTCGTATTACTTGACATCGCCGATGGCGTTGCAACAATCACTTTAAACAATCCAGGTGAGCGCAACACTTTGACCGCTCCACTTGTGGCCGAAATTATCTCGGCGATGGACCGCATTGAGAATGACAACAATGTAGGTGCCATCGTTGTGACGGGTACGGCACCAGCTTTTTGTGCGGGAGCGAATCTTGGCAACCTGCAACAAAGTTCAGCTGAAAGCCTTGGCAATATTTATGAAGGTTTCTTGCGTATCGCTCGCAGTCCATTGCCAACTTTGGCTGCCGTTAACGGTGCGGCCGTTGGAGCAGGTATGAACTTGGCTCTTGGTTGTGATGTTCGTATTGCGGCCCGACGTGCAAAGTTTGACACGCGGTTCTTACAAATCGGCATTCATCCCGGCGGTGGTCACACCTGGATGCTGCGTCGCATCGCTGGTCCACAAACAACTATGGCAACAGTGATTTTCGGCGAAGTTGTCGACGGAGCCGAAGCAGAGCGCCTGGGCATCGTGCATCGTTGTGTTGACGACGATCAGTTGCAATCTGTTGCGCATGCAATGGCAGCACGAGCAGCATCGGTTCCACGTGAATTGGTGATCGAAACGAAAAAGACCATTCAAGCCATGGCTGATGTTTCAGAACATGTAGTGGCGGTCGAGCGTGAATTAACACCGCAGTTGTGGAGCACCCGTCAACCATGGTTTGCTGAACGCATTGCGGCCTTGCAGAATCAGATCTCATCTAAGAAATAGTTCGCTCACATATGGGCCGCTGAAATCAGTACAGATTTGGGATGAACGTCTCGAAAAAGTGACTTGCTTTTTCCTTGAATTGTTGTATGGTTCAATCAGGGGGAGTTCAACGGAGCCTGTAAGGAGGACCGAATGAGCAAGCGCCATCGAAGTCAGGAAGCGGTACCGCTGCCGAGAGCCGAGCAGCGGGCCCACGCCCACGGCGAACGTCACCGTGTCAACAGTGAACTTCACGAACTGGCCGAATTGGTGAGTCACGGAGTCGAACCCGACGATGTGATCGAACCGGGGGCTAATTGGAAACCACTCCACCATCACGATGCGGAAAAAGCAGTGAAAAAACTTGACCATGCTCGCAACTTGCGACACTGGAAGGTCAAGGAATGGAAGCGCCGCACCACCGTGCGTCGCCAAAAAGCTGCGGCATATCGCAACCTTGCTCAATCAGCCTGATTGAGCAAGGAACTAAAACCAGCGTTCCGACAATTCGTCGCGCCGTTCGTTCCATTCTTCGGCGGTAATCGCGTAACGCATGTGATCTTCCCAAACACCATTGATCTCTAGGAATCGAAGTGCGGTGCCTTCATCGCGGATGTTGAGCTTTTCCATGACTCGTCGGCTGTTGCTGTTTCGCGGAACGATGCAAATCTCGATGCGATGTAAGCCAAGATCTTCGAGCGCATAACGGCACATCACCACGACACCTTCGGCGATGTATGACTGTCCCGCTTGGGCCTGATCAATCCAGTAGCCAATCGTTCCGGTCATTAACGCGCCGCGTTGCACGGAATTGAGGTTGACCTCGCCGGCAAAGTTTTGGTTGACAAAGAGTCCGAAGGTGTACGCCGTACCGTTTTGCCGTTCGCGATCGCGAATGCTGCACCGTGCACTAAACGCATCGCGATCGGTTTCTGGATCGGGCGCATGCTTGATTTTCTGTGGTTCCCAGATGGTCAGCCATTGACGGTTGCGCCGCCGTACATCGGACCAGGCCGCAAAATCAGATGGCACCAATGGACGCATTAAGACGCGGCGGCCATATAACCGAAGGCCCGCATCGGCGCGCGTCGGATGGGAATCAAAAGTGCTCATATGTTGCTCAGCAGTTCAGCACAAAGTCCATCAAGAAGATTATTTGTTGAGACAATCAATTCGTCTGCGTCAAGAGTGCGCATCAAAGCAACGAGCACACAACAGCCACCGACGATGACATCGGCTCGGTCGCGAGGTAGGCCAGGGTTATGAATTCGATCAATCAGCGGTTCTGTTGCCAAAGTGCGGAAGACATCTTCGATTGCGTCACGTGTCAGTCGGAAGCCATGGAGTTCATCGGCATCAAATACCTGTTGACCGAGTTCAACTGCGGCAATAGTGATGATCGTTCCCGCTGTTCCGATGATCTGTGGAACATGGGTAATGGAGGGGTTGGCTCGTACGACATCGTCAAACAAATCTTGAACTTCGCCGATGGCATTCAAGAGTTCTTCGGGTAGCGGCGGATCATGTTGCAGATGTCGTTCAGTCATACGAACTGCACCAACATCAATACTGTGGGCGCGCGACAGCTGAGTTGTGCCCACGATGAGTTCAGTTGATCCGCCGCCAATGTCAATGATGAG
>LFFB01000081.1 GCA_001510335.1 Actinobacteria bacterium casp-actino2
TTTTGTACCAACGTCAGTGGCGGCGACTGCCTACGCCGACAATGGCAATGAGGGTCAAATCGGCGGCCAACTCACGTTGGCCGACAGTTTGGGATTTGCCCTCATGGGCGGAATCGGTGGTGCCACCGTTGCTATTTCTGATCGCACCGACTGGCCGCTCACACACGCGCTCGGAGCCAACTTTTTGATTGCGGCGATCCTCGCAGCACTCGGAATCGTGGCCAGCAGGGGTGTAACTCAACGAACCTGATGCGCGAACATCAGGTATGACGAAAACTGCACAAACTGCCCAACATGGTCCACTTCACGGAATCAAAGTCCTCGACCTTTCCGTCATGATCTCTGGCCCACTTGCGGCGATGATGCTCGGCGACCAGGGCGCCGACGTCATCAAAGTGGAATCCCCCGGTCTCGGCGACTTCATGCGCTACCTCGGATCTGCCAAAGGTGGCATGACGGGCATCTTTGTCAACAACAATCGCGGCAAGCGGTCACTCGTTGTTGACTTGAAGAGCGAACAAGGAGTCGCAGTTCTGAGGAAGCTCGCCGAAACCGCCGACGTTGTGATTCAAAACTTTCGACCAGGTGCAGTAGAGCGACTTGGAATCGGTTACGAAGATCTCAAAAAAGTCAACCCACAGCTCATCTATGTGAGCATCAGTGGCTACGGCCCCGACGGTCCCGATAGCGGGCATCGTGTCTACGACAATGTGATTCAAGCCGCATCTGGATTAGCCAGCGTGCAAACCGATCCGCGTAACGGCGAACCTTCACTCTTTCGAACTTTGCTGTGCGACAAGGTCACCTCGCTGACCGCGGCGCAGGCAATTTCATCCGCGTTATACGCACGCGCTGCGGGCAATGCCGCAGGCCAGCACATTGTTCTCGCCATGCTCGATGCGGCAGTCTCATTTATGTGGCCAGATTCAGGTATGGATGCGGTCTTGTTGGATGATGATGCCAATCGCACTCCAACAATCGGGCAAAACTACGGCATTACGCGACTCAAAGATGGGTTTGCCGCAATAGCGGTAGTTAGCGATAGCGAGTTCCGTGGACTGTGTCACGCCTTTGGTCGCCCCGAACTCGCCGATGACGAACGCTTTGCATCCATGGCTGGCCGAACCCTCAATGCCTCCGAACTTGTGCCACTCATGACCGAACTCTCCGCTCAGCAGTCGGCTCAAGATTTTGTGCAGCGCGCTCAGTCATTCGATGTGCCAGCAGCCTCCGTGGTTGCCCTCGCTGATCTTCCTTATCAACCACAGATTATGAATAACAAGGTGTTCCTTGAACGCGAGCACCCCGTTGCTGGGCGAATTCGCGAACCCCGACCAGCCGCTCGGTTCTCGTCAACCCCCGCTCAAGCCGGAGGCCTCGCCCCCACTGCTGGCCAGCATAGCGATGAGGTCGTCGCCGAAGTTGGACTTGATGCCGCGGCGCTACGGGCTGCGGGTGTGATCTTCTAACCCCAGAATTTCTGAGTCAGGCTTTTCTTGACAGTTTCCTGACGATCCAACACTGCCAAAACTCCGATAAGTGACGTGTTGAGTACACGCCATTGACCGAAGTAGGACCACCATGAAAAGACGCGACCGAGGCTCGAGCCTCATTGAAGTCGTCATCGCCGTTGCTCTCATGGGTGTGGTGCTCTCCGGCGTCTTTGGAGCGATGTGGTCAGCCATTCACCTGTCCAAATTTTCTGATGACCAAGCCAAAGTTGAGGCGGTACTCGGCAGTGCCGCCGATCGTTTAGCGAACTACGCCTACATCCCGTGCCCAACCAACAACAGCAACGGCGGCTACCTCCCGATTATCCAAGCGGCCGCGGGAACGGTTGATTGGCCCCCAAATACCGTTGCTCTGACGGGCATGTATTTCTGGAACCCAACGTCGCCTGCGTCTGGTATCTGGCTGGAAACAAACGCACTTTCAGCAACCGAATGCAATGAGACCGCGTCTCTAACAACAGCCCGAACATTGCAGCGCATCAAGTTCACAGTCACGTCACCTTCTGGGTACGCAAAGTCATTGGAGGTGGTGAAGAGCAATGTGTTCCCGCGTTCAATTTCATAAAACCAACGCTCAACCGATTCAGCGCGATCGTGGTATGACACTCGTTGAATTACTAATGACGGTCACCATTCTCGGCATCATCATGACCAGTCTTTCAGCCGCAATGATTGTCATTCTCCGCACTGAAGGTCCTATTAAGAATCATCTTTCAGAATCGAAGGACATTACATTTTTGCAAGCGTGGATACCTAATGATCTGGCGTCGGCAACAAGTCGCAATACCGAACCACTTTTCCAGCCATCAGCGACGATCGACTTGCTCGGCACCAATGTGCTGACGTTGAATCGTGCTGATATTTCAGCGAGCGGTATTTCCAGCAATTTCGTGGTGTCTTATCGTTATGTGCAATCAGGTGATGAATGGCAATTGCGGCGATACGAGATTCGCAATGTGGGACTAGCAAACCAAACTGTGACGCAAGTTGGGGTGGCTCACCAATTGGCATCCCCTCCCCCAACATGGAATCCAACACAATCACCAACTCACGCCGTCACCGTGACCTCGCGTAATCAGGTCGTCCTTCGACCAATCGGTGAAGACATTCAGGTGGTCTTTGGAAGTGGAGAACAATTCACAACTGGTGGCGCAGGTTTGTCGTCACAAGATCAGCTCCCCACCGATTACATGGGTGGAATCATTGATCCCGCCGCACCACCAACTCGATGTGGCGGAACAGTGACTGTCGTCCTCGACACGTCTGTTTCAATACCGTGGCAAGGTGGAGCAACATCTCTCGTCAACGCAGCCCTCGGCTTTATTGACGCTTTTTCGGGGACGCCAACTTTCATGCGTATTGTCGGCTTTGACGTCTCTGCGTATTCGTATTATCCAACCGCCGCTGGCCAATACGTCAACATTCTCAATCCCTCAAACGACCTCACCGCAATGCGGACCAAAGTTGATAACCAAGACTTATCTAACGCCCGCTGGGGCGGTGGAACGAACTGGGAAGACGGTTTGTGGCAAGCGTTTCGCACCAATGCCGGAACCCCTTTTTCTCAAATACCCGAACTAGTTGTCTTCATTTCTGATGGTGCACCAAACCGCAATCGAACCAATACACCCAACGACGGTGACGCTCGGTACAACACGACTGATCTGTCACGTGCGGTGACCGCGGCCAACTACGGACGTGGCACTGGAGCCAGAGTCGTCGGCATTCTCGTTGGCAACGACGCCCGCACAACCAACCAAGGTCGTATGAAGTCAGTCGTAGGAAATGTTGTCTGGAACGGAACTGGACCAACCAATCCTGGCAATGCCGCGGCCGCCGACTTTTTCTTGCCGGCCAACTCTGCATCCTTCGCCCAGTTGGGAAATGTCTTGCGTTCGATCAGCGCTGCTGTCTGTGGCGGAACTGTGACCGTTCAGAAACGAATAGAACAAAACGGAATACTTTCAGAGGCAACCGGGACTTGGTCGTACACAACTGATGTCGGTGTGCGTGACCTCAACACCGCAGAGTCATCTTCGGCCACCTTTGATTACACATTTCCAGGCGGTACAACAACTCGCACAGTGCAAATCACCGAGACTCCAAAATCTGGATACACATTTGTACGAGCAGATTGTTCTTCATCAGGAGTCACACTTCCCACCAGTCGACTCAGTGCGCCAGCAGATGGATCGCCTGGTGTGGTGATTTCCCTCAGTCCCGACGAAGCAGTTTCCTGCTTGATGGTGTCGCGACCATCATGACATTCAATCAATCAGCAAAAGATCATGAGACCGAACTTGATCGTGGCTCTGCATTGCTGATGGTCCTGATTCTGATGACAGTCGGCAGCATCATCGCAGTTGGTGTGTTGACCTACGCCCGCGTTCTCCTTGATACCCGACCAGCGCTGCACGAACAGAATGCCGCGGCTGAGGCCGTGAAGTCTGGGACGCGGATGGCGATCGCTTTGCAACGAGATTTCGGGCCGTCGGCTTGTTTCGCCACGTCAACAGATTGGTCGCTTAACGGATACAACGTCAACTCTTCATGCACCACCGTCACGAGTTACTCCACTGGCGCAAATCGTTACGGCACCATCACCACGCTTAACGCAGGAACGACAGCAAATATTTCAACGCCGGCATGGGCGGGCCCAACGAACACCGCATTGACTGGCAACATTCTTGTAAATACAGGAACACCCACTAATCCGCTCAGCAGCAATCTCATCAATGATGGTTCAACCACATGGACTAACGCTGCACAACAGTGGTGGCAAATGGCTGGCGATAACCCCACCGGAACAAGTTGGGTCTATCCACAACTTCCGCAAATTCCCAGTTTTGTACGACCGGGTTCACAGGCGACGAACGGTACATGTTCGTTGTATTTTCCTGGCCGCTATGTAGGAACGACACCCCTCGCCCTCAACGGTGGTGCGCACTACTTTGCATCGGGCGTCTACTACTTTGAACGACCCTTGGTTATTACGGGTAGCGCCCAAGTTGTCTTTGGCGAAGGAAGTTACGCCGGATGTGCCGTCGATGCTCAAGCCGCTTATGCCGCAACTGCTCCAAAAAGCCACGAGATCACTGGTAAAGGTGCGACCCTCCTACTCGGAAGTGGAGCAAGTTTGACGGTTCAGGAATCTTCCGTACGTTTCAATCGTCGAGTTTCGACGTCGACAACACGTGGCAGCGAAGGTGTGTCAATTCGCACCGTCAACTTTGGCCAAAGCAATTCAACTGTTGAAGTCCCGACTGACACCGTTCTACTTCCAGACGGAACGACGACCTCAATTGCTACCCACTCCATCATCCCCGTTAACAATGCGACACCAGTTGCGTATGTCTCTACAACTCTCGCGCCAAGTACGTCTTGGGGGGTTGATGTTCGCCTCAATGGAACCAGTTCATTTGCAAATCGTTTTCTCGTTGACGGCTACATTTTCGTGCCGAATACCGGCGTTCGCGCCACGAGCACGACAGCCACGTACGAGTTCGGCATGACGGGCGGTGTCGTTGCAACAAAACTTCAGCTCGATCTCATGCTCGCACCAAACAAAGGAATAACTGCTTACGCAGTTGGAGTCATCAGCCAAACGATTCAGCGAAAAGTTCGTCTTGCGGTGTCTACAACCGACGGAATTCGCAATGCCGTATCTACTGCAATCGTTGAAGTTCACGCCGACAAGAGTTATGCCATCAACTCGTGGGTTGTTGATCCGTGAACAATCTCGAGATAACTGATTAGCCAGCCAAAACGGCGCGGGCTACTAGATCGGTTCCGAATGCGGTCAAGATCGCGAGATACATCAACCCAGTTGCGGCCATCACCGCTGAATACGCCCGTTCTTGCAAGGCCTTTAAGGTGACCACAGCCAAGACCCCCGTTGTGATTGCGCACGCCACCCAAAACCAACCGAGTTGCCCGCCCCAACCATCGTCAACTGATCCGGTGAAAACACTGAACATTCCCGTCGGAATCAACATAACGATGACTTCGAGGGGCCAGATAAACAAGAACGCTTTGACAATCTCGTTGACATGACGCCGAGGTAGACCTGGTTGAACGAGATACCAGTGCCCTAACAACATCGCATCAGAAACGAACCCCAAGAATGCTGCTCCGACAATTGTTCTGATAATCGCGACTGCGTCATTACCACCATCTGAAACACCCGCGGCGATGAGGGCGATCAAACCGAATGCCACCGGGGCGAGATCAAGTAACGGCGCGAATTCCTTGCCCTCACCGACTTCTTTTTCCGCACCTTCGCGGTCGATCCCGGTCATCTCGGCGATGCGCTGTGATCGACGATCATGTTCATCGACAAATCCGCTTACGCCGACCTTACGTCGAACAATACTCTGACCGAGGCCGAGTGCAATAACACCGGTCACTGCGATGGCGGCAAAGTTACGAATCGTTTCAGATGTGGATGATGGCGAAGTTGAGGCAAAACCGATGTACACCGAGGCGCCAGCCATCAACACATAGGTGCCGCGCAATAGCCACCCGTAGCCCAAACCCACTTCGCGGTGACGAGTCGTAAACCAGCACCCCAACATGCCGCCGACGGCCCATTGCAAGAGCACCGTGGAGGCATCTAGTTCAATCACATCCTTTACGCTACGAGAACAATGACTCGCTAAAACAATTTCTGTTCAGGTTTCAAACGAGGTTTAACTCTAGGATTCAACCGTGTCGTCATTTCGCCTCGCCCAATTGGCCACCGTTACAGGAATGTGCGCAGTCATTCTTGGCGGCTGCTTTACGGGTCAACGCCCTACTCTGGTACCCACCGAAACGATTCCACCCATTTCCGATGCAGCCATTCACGACGTCGTGAAGGTTCTTGAATCCGACCCAATGGCCGCATTCACCATCACCTACGAAGTTGTCACCAAGTATGGCGACCTTCATACCGCAGTGTCACTTGCTCATGATCCCGCGTTTGGGACGAGCATCACGATTGCCGAGGTGCGCTATATTTACCTGGCCAATGGCACGGCGTTGACGTGTTCAACAATCACCAGCGACTGTTCACCCGGAATTGATGAATCACGAGTCTCAGATCGCCAGTTGGTGTCAACGATTTTCAAACAGGCAAGCGTTGATCGTATGCAGCAAGACTCACGAGTCGCAGTCGGTTCGGCAGTTGCCTCGCAAGAAGTCATCGTGGAAAACAGTGCGATCTGCACCGCAATTCCGGTCGTTGATGGAAACGGCGCCACCCAATCAAAGCGTTATTGCGCGTTTACTCAATTCGGAGTGATTGCTTCGATGGATACTGCCGATCTCGCCGTCACCGCTTTGTCACACTCGGCAACAACCTCAGCCGATCAGTTTTCGGCCTAAGTTATTTACTCAGTTGGATCGCCAAAAGTACTGCGCTTCATCGAACGAGTATTCAAGATCTTTACTTCGACGAATTGGCGTGGTCGTGGCGAATGAATGACCGCTTGGCCAACTCCGAGCCACATCATCACATGACCCGGGTAGCGCAGAAGATCTCCGGCTTGAGCAGTGTCAAATGTGCGCGGATCCGCCGCCCGAATCTGCCGAGTCGAATTACGCGGAATATTGAAACCTGCTTGGCTCCAAGCAAAAGATGTCAAACCCGAGCAATCAAACCCAACACCTGGTTTCATGGCGAAGCGTTTGTACGGAACACCCACCTGAGTTAACGCGGCGATCAACGCAGTTTGATGGTTGATGTCTGAGTCAGCCCAAGCAGCTTCAAGTTCATCGGCATTCAGCACCAAACGATCAGCAATCAGTTCGGCCACTTGGCGACGCAACCGAACAAAAGTGGCCCTTAGTCGTCGTCCACGATCAAATCGCGTTGAATCTAGTCGCAATTGATCGAGCGCTTGAGAGGCGGCCATCGCCACGGGGTCAACATTAGGTATAACAACTGCTGCCGGCAATTTCGCCGACATCGACTCGGCCGAAGCGATCGACGCCAGAGTTGGGCTGAGCGTTAACAGAGCGGTCACCACGCCCACGACGGCCAGACCTTGACGACAATGACCCGTCACCCGTCGGTTGTGTCTCGGTGAATCAATCATTTTTCATCTCCAAACAATCATCCCAAACAACTTTTGACACGATATCGCAACACAACTGTCACATTTGTTGCGCCCCCGACATATTTGGACCAGGAATTGCGTCATGTGATGACAAAAGTGCTGGTCATCGGGCAAGATAAAGGGGTGGAAATTTCCTCAGATCATGAGTCACACTCCCCACCGACCGACTCGGTGGCGGTGCTGCTGGCCGCAGGTGCGGGCTCACGATTTTTGGGATCTGATCACAAACTTCTCGCTACCTTGCCGAATACGGATGGCAAAAGTATTTTCCAGACGTCGTTACAACAAGTCCTCGAGGCGGGCTTTGCGACGGTCGTCGTGGTGACTGGGGCCGCCGAAATTCCTCCCACCATGCTGGCGCATCGCAACGTTGTCGTCGTCCATAACAATCGGTGGGCCGATGGGCAAAGTGGGTCTGTGCTGACGGGTATCCGCGAGGCCCAACGCCTGAATGCCAGTGCCGTGGTCGTTGGTCTCGCCGATCAGCCCTTTGTCACCGCCGAAGCATGGCGCCGTGTCGCCCAAGCCCCCACCCCGATTGCTGTGGCCACCTACTTTGGTCGCAACGGCAATCCCGTTCGACTTCATGAATCAATCTGGGAATTATTGCCAAAATCTGGCGACTCTGGGGCCCGAGATCTCATCCGCCTGCGTCCCGAGCTCGTTTCGCAAGTAGATTGCCCTGGTTCCGCGGCCGACATCGACACGCAGGAGGACCTTGCGCAATGGACCTAAACCACACTTTCACCGTCAATCAACCCATCGCCGAAACATGGGTTGTTCTCACCGACCTCGAGCGCATTGCGCCTTGTTTAGCCGGTGCTGAACTACAGGAAGTACACGGCGACGTTTTCAAAGGCGGAGTCAAAATCAAAGTTGGGCCGATCGTTGCCCAATTCAAAGGTGAAGCACAATTCGTTGAATTAGACGCGGTTAGCTTCCGCGCCCACCTCAAAGCATCTGGTCGTGACATTGGTGGCAAGGGCAATGCCTCTGCAACGATCACTGCCCAACTCACCTCCATTACGCCGACGAGCACTTCGGTCAACGTTGTTACCGATCTCGCCATCACCGGCAAGGTCGCACAATTTGGACGTGGCGCACTTGCTGACATCAGTGAAAAACTCATTGCTCAATTCGCTGACAACCTGAACGCCTTGATTGATCGTGAAGGCGGCGCTCCGGCACCTTCAGCCAGCGCACCAGTCGCTGCTACTTCGGCCACTGAAACGCCGTCCACTGGCAAGGTCACCGATGCTTCAGCCGAAGAGCCCAAGATTCGAAAAATTGAGGGACCCGCTGCCGAACCGTTGAACCTCCAGTCGGTCGCTGGTGGCGCCATGATGAAGCGACTCCTTCCTATCGCTGGAGCAATCTTGGGTGTGCTCTTGTTCATCGTGCGTCCCTTACGCCGGCGTCGCAATCGCGAGAGTTGAACAACGACCTCATTGCCAGTCCTCACGATCGAGAGTTAGTCACCCAACTTCTCGGACGAGAGCCACTTAGTGCTTTTGCTGTTGTCGTTCGCGATAGCAGCGGAATTCCTGTCGTCATTAAGAACGCCCCATTTCTCGCCGATGGCACACCGATGCCAACGCTGTACTGGTTGTGTTCTCCCGAAGCATTAGTTGCAGTCAGTCGTCTTGAAGCAGCGGGCGGGGTCAACGACGCCGAAGCGCAAGTTGATTCCAACGAACTTGAAGATGCCCACCGGCGTTACCAAGCCGAACGCGACGCCTATATTCCTAGCGATCATGATGGCCCTCGCCCATCGGGAGGTGTCGCTGGCACCCGCGTCGGCGTGAAGTGCTTACACGCTCATTACGCGTGGCACCTCGCAGGTGGCGATGATCCGGTCGGTCGCTGGGTTGCCGAACGTATCGAGGGACAACACATTGAGAAAACCGAAGGAAATTTCTCAAGGGGCAACGTGGCCGCAATTGATATCGGAACAAACTCGACCAATTTGCTCATCGTTGATCACAATGGAAAAACCCTTGAACGGCAAGTCAATGTGACCCGACTTGGTCAGGGTGTTGACAAGACTCGAACACTGTCACCAGATGCCATTGATCGAACTATTGAATGTCTCGCGAAATATCGCGAACTTCTTGATGCCCATGGTGCACCTCGCTTGCGAGTTGTTGCATCAAGCGCATCACGCGACGCAACCAATCGTGAAGACTTCTTTGATCGAGCCGAACAAGTCGCGGGTGTGCGACCCGAATTAGTAAGTGGCGAAGAAGAAGCTCGCCTTGCTTACCGTGGCTGCATATCACATGTCGATGTTGACAAAAACGGTCATCTCATCATTGACATTGGCGGCGGATCAACTGAACTCATCGTGGGCACAACTCAGCTGTCGCGCGCCCACAGTATTGATGTTGGTGCAGTTCGTATGACT
>LFFB01000082.1 GCA_001510335.1 Actinobacteria bacterium casp-actino2
GCGCACGTCCGAATGATTTGCGATGCATCGATTCCGACCTATGTGTTGTCGCACTGGGCGCGTGATCGTCATCGTGGTCCAAAACTCACCATTGAAGACGCCGTGAAGATTCAAACTCTTGACACGGCAAAAGTTATGGGCTTTGACGATCGTGGCCAACTAGCAGTAGGCAAGAAAGCCGATATCAACATCATTGATATGGACACTTTAGCGCTCGGTTTTCCTCATGCCGAAGATGACTTACCCGCTGGCGGACGTCGACTATTGCAAACGGCAACGGGTTATGTTGCGACAATCGTGAACGGTGTCATCACTCGCCGCAATGGCGTGGATACCGGAGCGCGACCTGGTCGTTTAGTTCGTTCGCGCTAACGGGCAACGAGAGGGCGTAACAGAGCGATTGAACTGTGAAGATCGCTCGGTCCTTCGGGAAGGTCTGAACAACTGAACCAGCGGGCGCCCTCAGTCTTAGATAGGGGTGCGTCCATATCGGCAACGTAGAGCCAGCCGATATTCCAATGACGATGGGGTTGATCGCCATCGCGATCGGTGATGTGCACAAATGCGGGTCCGTCGATGACAGCGCGAACGTCAAACTGAGTGAGTCCGGTTTCTTCTTCGAGTTCACGTAACCCACCGACGCGACTTGTTTCATGTTGTTCGATATGTCCGCCAGGAGTGGACCACTTCAACGCCTTATGTTGAACCAGCAAGGTGAAGTTTGCATCTGGTGAAAAGATCCACGTGGTCGCGCATACATGGCCAGCAATTATTGATTGATCACTTTGTAGGCCTTGAAGCAGTTGTGCGGCGTATTCATCTCTGAAATGAAGACCAGCAAGTTCGTGTTCAATGTCTGACCACGATCCAGGAATGTCAATTGTTGGGTGGGGAAATCCCATCGCAGAAAATCAACGACCCTGAATGAAAGCCATGACCTCGGCACGCGCTGATGAGTCAGTGCGATAAATGCCGCGGGCTGCAGTTGTGACTGTTTTGGTGCCGGGCTTACGCACGCCACGAATCGACATGCAACTATGTTCGGCTTCAATGACAACCAAAACGCCGGCGGGTTCGAGCATTGATTGCATTGCGTCGGCAACTTGGCTAGTGAGTCGTTCTTGAACTTGCAAGCGACGTGAGTAACCCTCAACTAGGCGCGCCAACTTCGACAAACCAGTAAAACGACCAGTGGAGCCCGGTAAGTAGGCGATGTGGGCGATGCCGGTAAAAGGCAACATATGGTGCTCACAGATCGACGTGAAAGGAATGTCGCGGACGAGCACCATTTCATCATGTTCAATGTCAAATGTCTTTGACAGGTGATGGTCGGGGTCGTTACTCGTGCCCGACAAAACTTCAGCCCACATCCGGGAAACTCGACCTGGAGTGTCAAGCAAACCATCGCGTGAGGGGTCTTCGCCAATTGCTTCAAGAAGTTCACGAACGGCGCGTTCAGCCCGTTCGTGGTCAACAGTGCGCTCGGACGAAATGACGAGTGCGGAGTCGATTGTTTTGTCGGCAGACATGGCGTGAACGCTATCGGCGAGCTCAGCCGCCAAAGCCGCCCGAACGAAATAGGTCGGCGAACAGGGCTTCTTCGCGAGCGCGAGCCTCTTGAGTTCGAGAGCCTCGACCCGCCACCATTAACTGTTTGATGACCTTGGTTGAATACGCCGATTTGCCAGCAATGGTGGTGGCGAGTTCGTGGGCCTGTGTGAGCGCCCCGCCCGCCGGTGTTGTGCGTAGTGCCAGACCAATCTCAACTGCTTCATGCGCGTCAACCCAGCGGGCCGTTAGCAATAGTTCGGCGGCGCGCTGCCAACCGATACGGTCAGCGAAAAGAACACTGCTTGCCGCTTCGGGTGGCACACCTAGTTCGCTGAACGGCACGCGCATGCGAGCGGTTTCATCGATTAAGACAAGATCGCAAAAGGGCAGCAAGGTCATGCCGATACCAACAGCGACACCGTTGACCGCAGCAATGAGTGGCTTAGAGAAAACTTCTAATGCGTCAAGCAGTACGGTGAATCCACCACCCTTTGACGTTGATGGAGATCCACTTGCTACTCCAGAGGCAAGCTCCATCATTTCTTTGAGGTCTTGGCCCGAACTGAAAGCGGCACCAGCACCGGTCAGTACAACGACTCGGACGTCATCGTTCGTGTCGGCATTTTTGAGTGCGTCGGCGAGAAGTTCGTACTGCTCGCGCGTGAAGGCATTCTTGCGCTCGGGACGATTCATAGTGATGACTGCAACGCCATCGTTGATTTCCATTTCGATACTCATGCGCGTTGGCTACTCACCGAAAGAACTTCACCAGTCATATAACTTGAGTAATCACTGGCCAAAAAGACAATCACATTGGCAATTTCCCACGGTTCGGCGAAACGTCCGAAGGCCTCTCGTTGGGTGAGTTCGGCGAGTAGTTCATCGCTCGTGACTTTGGCCAAGTTGGCATGCATCGCGATACTCGGCGAAACAGCATTAATGCGTACTCCACGTGGACCGGCTTCAATCGCTGCGCAACGGGTGAGTGCCATGACGCCGGCCTTGGCGGCGGCGTAGTGGGCTTGACCTTCTTGGGCGCGCCAGCCGAGCACGCTTGCGTTATTGACGATGACTCCCGAGCCACGCGCATACATGTGATTGAGAGCAGCGCGTGTACAACGCATCGTTCCGTTTAGCGTGACATCAAGAACGATCGACCATTGATCATCAGTCATTTCATGCAGTTGAGCAGTGCCACCAAGACCAGCGTTGTTCACGAGGACATCAATAGCACCAAGTTCTTTGGCGGCTTGCGCAATCAGGTTCTGAACGCTTTCCTCGTTGGTGACATCGCAGGGGATACCGATCACGCCAAGGTCAGCGGCCGTCTCGGCGAGGCGGCGTTCGTGTTTGTCAGAGATAACAACACGGGCACCTTCTTCAATGCACTTACGTGCGGTTGACGAACCGATGCCACTTCCGGCTGCTGCAGTAATGAGAACGCCTTTGCCAGCAAGTAATCCATGACCGGGAACATATTGCGGATTCTTCGTGCTGATATCTGGCATGTGTGCCCCCTCTGATGATGTGGTTGAGATAGGTATCAGCGCGGAAGGCCGAGCACGCGCTCGCCCAAAACGTTGCGTTGAATTTCGTTAGACCCACCGTAGATGGTGTCGGAGCGAGTGAAGAGAAAGAGTTTCTGTTCGAGGGTCAGTTCGTAGGGAAACCCTTCGGCAATGAGACCGGCTGGTCCCATGATGTCAATCATCAATTCACCGAGATCGCGGTGCCAGGTACCCCAGAAAAGCTTGGAAATACTGGCCTCTGGACCGGGGACACCTTTTGCCGACATACTGCGTAAGGCATTGAGTTTGAGTAACTGCAATCCACTGTGAGCCTTGGCGAGTTTTTGGCGGATATTTGGGTCGTTGATCTTGTCGTAATCGCGAGCCAACTGAATCGTGGCCTCAAGTTCGCGCTCAAAGCCAACCTGTTGGGCCAAAGTAGAAATACCGCGCTCGTAACCTAGTAGCGCCATGGCGATGCCCCAGCCATTTCCAGGGGTTCCGACCACCATATTTGATGGCGTTGCGGCATCTGTGAAGAACGTTTCGTTGAATTCACCACCCTGAGTGAGTTGCAAAATGGGCCGCACCTCAACGCCAGGCTGATCCATGGGTACGAGCAAAAAGGTGAGACCAGCATGTCGTTGTGAGCCTGGTTCGGTGCGAGCAACGACGAAACACCAGTGGCTGACGTGTGCAAGAGAGGTCCAGACTTTTTGGCCGTTGATGATCCATTGATCACCATCGAGGTGGGCTTTGGTTTGCACGTTGGCAAGATCACTTCCAGCGTTTGGCTCGCTGTATCCCTGACACCAGCGTTCTTCACCGCGCAAGATTCCGGGCAGGAACAACTCGCATTGTTCGCGCGTGCCATATTCGATGATGGTCGGTGCGAGCAGGTTTTCGCCCATGTGGTTGGTGCGTGCAGGTGCTTCGGCGCGCACATACTCTTCGGCCCAGATGATCTGTTGATCAACGGTCGCACCTCGCCCGCCGTATTCAGTAGGCCAGCCGAGACCAATCCAGCCGGCTCGGCCCAAGACCTTTTCCCATTCAATGCGAATATCAAATCCGATGTCCTCATCGCCTGGGCCGCCACGGCCGCGCAAGGTTGCAAAGTCGCCGACCACGTTCTCGTGGAGCCAAGCGCGGACGAGTTGGCGGAATTCAATGGAATCGTTGGGGAGTGGGGGAAGCGAAGTCATGATGGGTTGGGTGGGGCTCGCTGGTTTCTGACGATCCGTCAGAAAGTTTACTCTTGATTCCGTCGGGGTGCAGAGGCGAAGCGGGTCGGGATTACGGTCACAGTATGGACTTCAGCATTCCCGAATCGATTCAACAGACCTTGCGTGACCTCGATGACTTCATTGACCGTGAGATCAGGCCCCTCCAGGCGCAAGACGACAATGAACGGTTTTTTGACCATCGCCGTGAGTGGGCCCGTACCGACTACGACAACGATGGTGTTCCGCGTGCTGACTGGGAAGAGTTGCTGCGCGAAATGCGACGTCGCGCCGATGCTGCAGGCTGGTTGCGATTGGCATTGCCACCCGAATTTGGTGGTCGCAGCGCGAGCAACTTAGAGATGGCGATCATTCGTGAACACCTCGCAGCCAAAGGCCTCGGACTTTTCAACGACTTGCAAAATGAATCATCAGTTGTCGGTAACTTCCCGACAGTTTTGATGATGCGTGATTTTGGCACCGATGAACAAAAGAAAGAATGGATGCCGGGGTTCTTGAATGGAACGAAGCGTTTGGCTTTCGGTTTGACTGAGCCCAATCACGGAAGTGATGCGACCTATCTAGAAACAACGGCAGTTCGTGATGGCGATGAATGGGTCATCAATGGAATGAAGCGTTGGAATAGCGGACTGCACCACGCCACGCATGACATCATTTTTGCTCGCACTTCGGGAGACTCTGGAAGCCCAGTTGGAATTTCTGCGTTTCTTGTTCCGACCGATCTTCCTGGTTTCAATGTCGATTTCTTTTGGTGGACATTCAACATGCCAACCGATCATGCTGAAGTTTCAATGAAGGATGTTCGAGTCTCAGATAACGCATTGTTCGGTCGGTTAGATCATGGTTTAGATCTGGCGCAACATTTCGTTCATGAAAATCGTATTCGCCAGGCAGCATCATCGCTAGGTGCTGCGCAGTACTGCATCAATGAGGCGGTTGCCTATGCCAACTCGCGCGTGACGTGGGGAAAGAAGTTGTCGAGCAATCAGGCAATTCAATTCCCGTTGATTGAACTACACACTGAGGCGGCGATGTTGCGTCAACTCATTCGTTACACCGCATCGTTGATGGACAATTCGGTGAAGAGTGATCGACCAGACGTTGAAGGCTTTATGGAGTTCACACATCTTGTGGCGATGTGTAATTACCGTGCCAATCGGCTGGTCTGTGACGCCGCCGATCGGGCGATGCAGACCTGTGGTGGAGTTGGCTACAGCCGACATATGCCCTTTGAGCACATCTACCGCCATCACCGCCGCTACCGTATTACTGAAGGTGCCGAAGAAATTCAGATGCGCAAAGTAGGACAGCATCTGTTTGGTTTTGGTCGCAAATAAACATTGCGACAGCCCCAACGGATCGGATTAATTCTCGAGAATTGTTGCTGTTTCAATTGATGCAACAAAAACAGTTGACCCGATGTCGGCTAACTCGGAGATCGGCAATCGAGCAGTAACGATTTCGCCAGTGGCGAGTCTGATCTCGAGAGTTCCGTCGTGGCCGAAATAAGACCGTGATTCAACAACACCGGCATGTCCATGTTGTGGATCGTGAGCAAGTCGAATGTGCTCTGGTCGCACGAGTGCGATGACGCGTTGTGCTGATGATGAGCAGGGGGATGAACCTATTGCATGGAATGCCCGCCCCTTGTCAACAATGGCCGAGAGCAAATTTGCGTCACCAATAAACCTGGCGACGTGCGAAGACCGGGGATTCTCGTAGATCTCTTGAGGAGAGCCAAATTGTGCGACTGTGCCATTGAGAAGTACGACAACTTTGTCAGAGATTGACATGGCTTCTTCTTGATCGTGCGTCACGATGATGGCAGTCGATTCAGTCTTTCTGATGATCGCCGTTACCTCATCGCGCATGGTCGAACGCATATTGGCGTCTAGTGCCGAGAAAGGTTCGTCGAGCAATATCAACTCGGGACTAGGGGCAAGAGCGCGAGCCAGCGACACTCGCTGTTGTTGACCGCCAGATAATTGGGCGGGACGACTGTTGCGCTGCGACGTCATGCCAATCAAGGTCAGCATTTCGTCGACACGAGCATGTTGATTGCGTGGTAATCCGAAGGCGATGTTTTCTTCGACGGTGAGATGCGGAAAGAGGGCGCCATCTTGAGGGACGATTCCGACACCCCGCTGTTCGGGTGGAAGGTGAACATCAACCGATGAAACGACTTTGCCGTGCAACGCCAGCGTTCCAGAAGTCGGGCGATCGAAACCTGCAATGAGTCGTAACAAAGTGGTTTTACCTTCGCCTGAAGGTCCGAGAATTGCAGTGATTGCTTTTTCCGGAACTTCAAATGAAATATCAGTCAAAACTTGCTGACGACGAAATTCTTTACAGACAGATTCAACGGACAGGATGCTCTTGCTTGTCACTTAGAGCCTCCTCGAAGCGATAGCAGTTGGGATGGAGACAAAAACAATGATTGCTAAAGCGTAGGGACCAGCGCCGGCATAATCCGACACCGATGTATAAGTCCAGAGTCGTGTCGCCAGTGTCTCAGAGCCAGTTGGGCGCAACAACATGGTGGCAGGAAGCTCTTTCATACCTGCGAGCATGACAAGCGCTCCGGCAGATAAAAGCCCAGGTGCAAGAAGCGGAAGTGTCACTCGCCGGACAATGCCCCATGGGCTGAGCCCGAGTGAACGTGAAACTTCATCTAAAGAATCGGGGATTTGTTCGGCTGCGGAACGAATTGAGCCGACTGCCACCGGCAAGAAAAGTGCGACGTAAGCAATGACGAGAAGTGGAGTGCGCAAATAAATCGGCTCAAGTAATCGAACTCCAAGAAACACCATCGAAATGGCGATGACGATTCCGGGCAAGGCATGCGTGACATATGTGGACTGCTCGAGCAAAGTAGTCGAGCGACTGGGGTAACGACCCGCCAGGATGCCGATCGGTAACGCCAGCTGGATGGTAGCCAGAGCGGCGAGACCTGAAAAGAACACAGAGTGCCAAAGTGCAGTAGCGATATCAGCCACGCTGTCCTCACTTCCGTAACGGTAGACCCACGTCACTACCCGCCAAATCGGAAACGCCAGACCCAAGACGACGATGCTGGAGAGAAACGCAATCGCAACCGGCTTGATGGAAATGCGGTGTCGCGGGTTGGCGTCAACTGATCGCGCAGACAAGTGGGATTCGTTCTGACCGCGAAGTATCTTTTCGCCGAATAAGAGCGCAAGAGCGATGAGAACCAAGACAATGGCAAGTATCGCCGCTCGACTTGGATTGAATCCCGAGCGATACGAACTGTAAATGACCCAAGTGAAAGCGTCGTATCGCATCGTTGCGACTGCACCAAAGTCGCTGAGTACATACAGGGCGACGAGTAGTGCACCAGTTGCGATCGCCCCTCGTACTTGGCGCGCCGCCAGAAGAATGAGTTGCAGCGATCGTCCTCGTCCGTGGATAACAGCGATCTCTTCGATGGCTGGGTTGAGTCGACTCAGCGCTGCACATACGGGAAGAAAAACATATGGATACGTCACCAAAGTCAGGACGACAAACGCTCCTGTGAATCCGGCCATCGAGGGTCGCCAACTGATCCAGGCAAAGGCCGCCAGATAACTTGGTATGGCGAGAGGTAAAGCCAGCAATACTCGCCATCCTGCGCGAAAAGGAATATCACCGCGAGTAACGAGCCAAGCCGCCGGAACAGAAATGAAGACGGCGACAATGCTGACACTTGCAGCAAGAAAAAGACTGCGGGCAACCAGTTTGATCGTTCGTTGCTGCCATATTTCATCCCAAACAAAGTCAAGTCCTCGATCTGATGCGATGTCGAAAAGGTAAGCCAGTGGCGCAATTGAAGTCAGTGCCGCTAATAGCCCTGGTAAAACCAAGGCCAATGGCGGTCGCGTCATTCGGATTGCGGTCACGGTTTCAGGATGCCCTTAAAGCGACAGCAGACCAACGTCGTTCAAGAGTTCTTGAGTTTCGGCGATGCTCTGGAGATCTGAAAGATCAATGCTCGGCGGATCAAGTTCTTCAAGAGTTGGCAATCCGTCAAATGGTGCAATGCCCTCGACGAGTGGAAACTCAAACGACTTCTCAACAAAGTACTTCTGGGCAATGTCAGAAACTAGATAACTCGCGAGACATTGTCCACCAGTGGGATTGTCGCTGTTCTCTAATGCACCGATGCCGGCAACATTCACGAGCCCACCAATGTCTCCGGGTAAGTACTGGTTCTGAGCGACGACGTTCTCTGCACCTTCAGCGGCAATCTTTTCGTAGAGGTAGTAGTGATTCACGAGACCGAGTGCAACTTCTCCGGCGTTGACCGCATCACGAACTGCGCCGTTCTTTTCATACGCAACGGGTTTGTTGGCGGCGAACGCTTCAAGCCATGCACGTGCATCGTCTTCGCCTCGCAAAACTCGTAGTGCGGTGACGAATGATTGCCAGCTGGCATTGGTGGGGGCGAAACCAATCTTTCCTTTCCACTGTGGGTCAAGTAATTCATCGATTGATGTTGGTGGGGTAGTGGCGAGAGTCGGGTTGAAGATAACGACGCGGGCTCGTCCGCTGGTGCCAACCCAAGTTTTCAATTCGGAGCTGTACTTCGCAGTAACTCGGTTGAGAACAGAATCTTCAAGTTCGAGAAAAAGACCAGCTTCTGAAACTGCGCCGAGCGCACCAGCATCTTGTGAGAAAAACACATCGGCTGGAGTTGCATTACCTTCGGTCAAGATTTGGCCGGCTAATTCTCCGCTATCGCCGTAGCGAACCCCGACTTCAATCCCGGTGTCACTGGTGAACTGGGTGTACAAATCGGCGACGAGCTTTTCACTGCGACCGGAGTAAACGGTCAGTGAACCACTTGCTGTTTCGCATGGATCGCTGGCGACAGGGGCGACCATTGAGGTTTCGGAAGGCAGGTCGGTCGCAGCAGGCTGACTGTTTTCTGAAGTCTCCGAGCCGCCACAAGCTGCCAATGTGAACATACTCAAGGCTGCGAGGCTGACCATTGAGATGGGGGCCTTGCGGCGGGCTTTTGTCCTTGATGTTGTCCTTGATGTACCTGTCGATGCCATGGCGTTGTTTCTTTCCGGTAGATGCTTGTCAGGTGAGCCTAACATCTGGTAGGCATGCCTAACAACAAAGGTCCAAGAATTTTGGCGAGATCACTGCGCTGATCTCGAAGAACTTGATGCCACGGCTACCGTGGAGGCATGTCTGAAGCAAACTCCCCGAAAAAGATGTCTGAAACGACTGTCGATATCAAGCCCCGCAGTCGTGACGTTACTGATGGCATCCAAAAGGCTGCCTCTCGCGCCATGTTGCGGGCCGTGGGGCTCACCGATGACGATTGGGAAAAGCCCCAGGTCGGAATTGCCTCGTCGTGGAATGAGATCACTCCCTGCAATATGTCGATTCGTCGTTTAACGACTGCCGCCAAAGAAGGCGTTCGTGCCGTGGGTGGAGTTGCCCTTGAGTTCGGAACCATCACGGTGAGCGACGGAATCTCAATGGGTCACGAAGGTATGCGGGCCTCGTTGGTGAGCCGCGAAGTGATCGCCGACTCGGTTGAAACCGTGATGCATGGTGAGCGTCTTGACGGACTCGTTGCAACGGGTGGATGCGACAAGAGCATGCCCGGAATGATGATGGCGATCGCACGTCTCAATTTGCCAGCCGTATTCGTATACAACGGTTCAACGATGCCGGGATATCTTGATGGAAAAGCTCTTGACATCACTTCGGTGTTTGAAGCAATTGGCGCCTGCGCTGCCGGAACGATTACCGAAGAAGAGTTGGGCGAAATTGAACGTCACGCATGCCCAGGTGAAGGTGCATGTGGCGGAATGTTCACCGCGAACACGATGTCGTCGATTGGTGAGGCACTTGGATTGTCGTTGCCAGGCTCGGCTTCGGCGCCGGCTATCGACACCCGTCGTGAAGTAGACGCACGTCTTGCCGGAGAAGCTGTCGTAAACATGTTGCGACTCGGAATTCGCCCGAGCGACATTCTCACGAAGAAGGCATTCGAAAATGCGATAGCGCTGGCAAACGCTTTGGGTGGAAGTACGAACGCAGTGTTGCACTTGTTGGCGATTGCCAATGAAGCTGGCGTTGAACTGAATCTTGAAGACTTCAATCGCATCGCCGCGAAGGTTCCGCACATCGCCGACATGAAGCCGGGTGGAAAATTTCACATGACCGACCTTGACCGCATCGGTGGAGTTCCGGTGGTGTTGAAGATGTTGTTGGATGCTGGTTTGTTGCACGGTGATGTGATGACAGTGACTGGTAAGACCATGGCCGAAAACTTGGCCGAGATCAATCCACCGGCTCCTGATGGAGTTGTCGTACATCCGTTGAGTGCACCGATCAACGTTGAAGGTGGATTGCTGATCTTGACCGGATCGCTTGCTCCTAAGGGCAGCGTTGTGAAGGTTGCGGGTCTTACCCCCGAACAACGTTTGTTTGAAGGAACCGCGCGAGTGTTCGACGGTGAAGACGGTGCGATGGCAGCAATTATGGCTGGCGAAATTCAGCCCAACACGGTGCTCGTGATTCGCTACGAAGGTCCCAAGGGCGGACCAGGAATGCGCGAAATGTTGGCGATCACTGGTGCGATGAAGGGTGCTGGCCGCGGTTACGACTGTGCCTTGATTACTGACGGTCGCTTCAGCGGTGGCACATGGGGCTTCTGCATTGGGCATGTCGCCCCAGAAGCAGTTGACGGCGGTCCGATTGCGTTCGTGCGAGATGGAGACCAGATCAAGATTAAGATCGCCAACTTTGGTTTAGATCTATTGGTCGATGAATCCGAAATGGCTAAGCGTCGTGAAGGTTGGAAGCCGAACCCACCGCGTTACACGAGTGGCGTGTTGGGCAAGTATGCCAAGTTGGCGCAAGGTGCCGAAAAGGGCGCCATCACCAACCTGATCTAATCCCGCCACTTTGGAATATCGCTGCCGCTACGCGGCAATAACTTTCCAAAGTGGTGAGTTATTACCGGTTCAAGCGTTTGCGGGCGAGTGCACGCCAGCCATTGAGAAACGCACACAAAAACACTGTCGCGACAATGATGAATGCCGTCGCGGTCCCATCGCTGAAAACGAAATGGCGCAAAACCATTCCGAGGATGATTGTGGTGAGCCAAATGATTACTCCGGTTTGAAGTTCCAGTGGCTTCTTCCAGGCTTGTGTCGCCAACCAGCCTGCGACTGCGGCAATTAAGAAAGGCGCGGCAACGCGGAAAATCCCGGCAGCTGCTTCGCCTTCATCATGGTTCTTGCGACCGATGGCTACAAAGAGCACGATGCAGAGCACATCAGTAACTGCAGACCACAAAACTACTTTTGACTTCATGACATCACCCTTTGTTGATTTTCTCGATAGTTACGACTGCGTTGTAATCGGGTATGCGACTCGCATCATCATTGATGCCAGCATCGATGAGCACATTGCCCTCGGGCCAGTGCACCTGAATTGAGCGCGACGGTAATGCCACGATTTTTACTCGTGCATTCATTGACCCGATGTCACTTCGCAAAAGCACAGGATCACCTTCAACAACTTTCAACATGGCTGCATCTCGGGCATCGATGTAGACGGCATCACGGGTCGCCCCAGTTAACGGATCAATTTCGTTGAAGATCATCGAATTGAATTGCTTTCCCCGTCGAGTCGACAAGAAAAAGGATCCTTCGGGAACTGTTGGGGGAGAGACAGCAAGATTGGTGAATCGCGCCCGGCTATCTGGAAGTGGGAACTTTCCACCTTCGCACAGGTGGCGACCGCCATATTGAATCGCATCGTGAGTCTTCGACAGATTTTCGATACCTGCATACATAGGAACGACGTGTGCTATCTCTGTTCTCAATGCCTTGTTGTCGGTCCATGAGAAATGTGGTTCAAGCGCGGGGTTCATTCTCATTGCAATGTCCGAGAAAATACGCCATTCACTACGTGCTTCGCCTGGAGCGGAAACAATTTCGGGACTAAACGCAATTTGGCGTTCGGTTGTGGTGCTGGTGCCACCACCCTCTTGTTCGTACCGAGTTGCGGCTGGCAACAAAATGATGTCATCGCCGTCAATGAACATTTGCGACGTCAGAACGATGTCTTGGTGAATGCGTAAAGGCACTCGAGATAAAGCTGTTTCAACACGTTTTGGATCGGGCATGACATCTAAGAAATTCGAGCCATCCAAATAGAGCACATCAAGTTCGTCGCGTTCGGCAGCCAAAACCATTTCTGGTGCGGTGATTCCGGGTGTCGACGGAACTGCAAATCCCCAGAGGGCCGAGAGTTCGAGCGCCGATTCTTCGGAGACAGTGACTCCTCCTGGGAAGGAGGTTGCGTATGCGCCCATTTCTGCGCCACCTTGAACACCTGAGTGTCCGCGAATCGGCATGAGGCCCGCTCCGTTGCGTCCGACATTTCCGCGGGCGAGAGCGACGTTCACAATTGCTTGCACGCCTTCGACGCCATAGCGATGTTGAGTAATGCCCATGCTCCAAATCAGAACAGCACTCTGTGACGTCGCGTAAAGATCAGCGAGTGCTGTCAATGTTGAATGATCAACGCCAGCATCAATCAACAATTCATCAATATCGAGTGTTGATAAATGCTGCACAAGCTCGTCCCAACCCGAAGTGTGTTGGTCGATGAATAATTGATCAGTGGCATGACGCTCAAGCAAAACTTTGAGCAACGCATTAGCTAGCGCAACGTCGCCTTCTGGACGAACGGGCACATGCAAATCGCACAATTTGGTGCCGAATAACAACGACTCAGCCTTTGACGGAACCCAATATCTCTCGAGTCCAGGTTCAAGAAACGGGTTGATGACAACGACTTTGGCACCATTCTTTTTGGCCTCATAGAGATACTTCGTGAAGACCGGTTGATTGTTGGCAACGTTGGCGCCCCACAAAATGACGACATCGGTTTCGAGTACATCTTGCAAACTGCATGTACTCGCAGCGACTCCGATCGTTGACTTTAAGCCGATTGTGGACGGAGCGTGACAGGTTCGCGCTGCCGAATCAACGTTGGCGACACCCATGGCGCGTGCGGCTTTTCCTGCGACGTAATACGACTCGTTGGTCAGTCCGCGACTCGTCAGGTAGATGGCGGTTCGATCTCCTCCCGCAGCGCGAATACCCAGACCGACGGCATCAAGAGCCTCGTCCCACGAGATGCGTGCAAATCCCTTTTCTCCACGCTGACGTCGCATCGGGTAGGCGAGACGCCCCATCTCGCGAAGTTCTGTTCCAGTGCGCCTGCGTAGCCACGAAACATCACTTAACACCGAATGATCAAAAGCAGGTGCACAGTTGACCTCAAGAAGTTTCAAACGCGTTGTACACAAATGGATTCCATCAAGAGTCCAATCATGAAATCCCGCTACGCCGAGAGCGCAACCATCGCAAACGCCTTCGCTGAGTATCTTCCACGCCCGCTTTGGCGTGCGACGAACATTGACTGCGACGCGCGTCATCTCTGCGAGATGATTGGGTTTGGTATGGCCAATGCCGTTTGGCGACAGGCTCACCCAAGATTTTGGATTCCAGAGGCGACGCGCCACTGGTGATCAAATTTCTTCGTAGTACTCGCGGCCGAGATGGGTGATGACATCTTCGCCCATCATCCAACGCAACGTGTTCTTCAACTTGGTGAGCTGAATGAACAAGTCATGCTCGGGGTAGAGGCCGGGTGCAACCTGTGGGCTCTTGTAGTAGAAGCTCAACCACTCTTGGATGCCACCCATACCAGCGCGCTGTGCAAGGTCGCTCAACAAGATGAGGTCAAGTGCAAGCGGAGCAGCGAGGATCGAGTCACGACACAAGAAGTTCACCTTGATCTGCATGGGGTAACCCAACCAGCCAGTGATATCAATGTTGTCCCAACCCTCTTTAGCATCGCCGCGAGGTGGGTAGTAGTTGATCGAGACTTTGTGGAAAACATTGCCGTACAACTCGGGGTACTTTGACGGCTGCAAAATGTCTTCAAGCACGCCAAGCTTTGATTCTTCCTTCGTCTTGAAGTTTTCGGGTGCATCAAGCACTTCGCCGTCACGGTTGCCAAGAATGTTGGTGCTGTACCAACCCGACAAGCCGAGCATGCGGGCCTTGAGCATTGGGGCCAGAACAGTCTTCATGAGAGTTTGACCGGTCTTGAAGTCTTTGCCAGAAATCGGGATGTTCTTTTCAGTTGCGAATTGACGCAACACCGGTGCGTCTACAGCCAAGTTCGGTGCACCGTTATTGAACGGAACGCCTTCAAGCAATGCCGCGTATGCATACAACTGACATGGTGAAACTATTTCATCGTTGGCGTCAATGGCCTTCTCGAATGATTCGAGGTCCATGTGCGCCTTGCCTGGCTCGATGAAGATTTCGGTACTTGCACACCAGATCATGACAACGCGCTCAACTTGCTTCTCTTCTTTGAAGCGATTGATGTCTTCGCGAATTGCGTTGAGCATGCCGCGCTTGCTGCTGATGGGCTTGACGTGTTCGCCATCAAGGTTGCGCGCATACTTGCGTTCGAAGGCTGCTTGCATAGGGCGAATCTCGCGCAGTGCATCACTAATTGCTTCAATGTGCTTGCCACTCTCAAGCACGCCAGCACGACTCGCTGAAACGTAGGCATCGTCGGGGTAGACATCCCAGGCGCCCCACACGATGTCATTGAGCGTTGCTAACGGAACAAAATCCTTGATGAGAGGTGAGCGATCTTCGGTGCGCTTACCGAGGCGAATAGTGCCCATCTGTGTGAGCGAACCGATAGGCGATCCGAGGCCACGCTTGGTGAGTTCGACGCCGGCAATAAGGGTTGAAGCCACTGCGCCAAGACCAACTGTGAGGACGCCGAGGCGACCGGTAGCCGGAGCAACAATGGGGGACGGGGGAGTAGACATCCCATCAGGCTAGGCGGTGAGTACTTGCCCTAGCATGACTTCCATGAATGATCTCCTGAACTCGAGCAGGGACGAACGCACGGCGGGTGGTGCAATCCTGATGGATGGCAATCGGTTGCGCGATGAAATCGTGGCCAAGTTGGCTCAAACAATTGCGGCTGCGGGGTCGCCACCGGTGTGTTTGGCGACGGTTTTGGTCGGCGATGACGCGCCAAGCCAACGTTATGTGCGAAACAAGCATGTGCAGGCGGGTAAAGCAGGAATGCAGAGCCGAAACGAGATTTTGCCAGCCGATGCTGGGCAGGCCCAGGTGGAAGACGTTGTTAGTCGGTTAGCGCAAGATCCCCGTGTGCACGGGATTTTGGTGCAAAGTCCGCTGCCAAACGGCTATAACGAAGAAAAGGTTTTGTCACTGATCCCCGCCGATAAAGATGTTGACGGATTGACGTCGCAGTCAATGGGTCGACTCGTTCGTGGGTTGCCGGGCCTCGTGGGTTGTACACCACTGGGCGTCATTCGTCTCTTAGAGCGATACGGCGTAGCGACGAGCGGTCGGCGCGCGGTGGTGATTGGCCGTTCAACTCTGGTGGGTTTGCCCCTGTCTTTGTTGTTGGTCCGTAAAGGAATCGATGCGACGGTGACGATTGCCCACAGTCGCACCGCCGATCTCATTGATGTGTGTCGAAATGCCGACATCGTTATCGGGGCAGTGGGGCAGGCGCATCTGATAACTGCGGCTCATATCAAGCCAGGTGCGGCTGTCATTGATGTGGGCATTTCACGTACCGAAGCCGGAATCGTTGGCGATGTTGACTATGACGCAGTTCAGGCTGTGGCCGGGGCAATCACGCCGATGCCAGGAGGCACCGGACCGATGACGATTGCGTGTCTTCTCGAGAACACTCTGTCGGCTGCTCGACTGCAGGGGGCGTTCCCCGGCTGACATGAATGAGGCATTTCCTCTATAAATCGAGAATTTGAGGCCAAAGGTTGTCGTTATTGAGGCCGAGATGGCACACTTGGGAACAATGAGCGCCAACCTGACCTCTAAGACCTCGGTCCTAGTCGCCTCGTTCGCGCTCGTAGTAATCATCTGACGCATTCGATCACTCGAATGCGTCGTACGGCCTCCCAGATGGGGGGCCATTTCGCTTTTGGGACTCGAACCTACAAGACACAGGAACCGACATGACAGAACAGATCACTGGTGCTCAAGCGCTGATTCGGGCTCTCGAGCTTGAAAACGTTGACACCATCTTTGGTTTGCCAGGCGGATGCATTCTGCCGGCTTACGATCCGCTGCTCGACAGCCACATTCGTCATATCCTCGTTCGTCACGAACAGGGTGCTGGCCATATGGCCGAAGGCTATGCCCATGTCACTGGTCGTCCTGGAGTTGCTCTGGTGACCTCGGGTCCCGCAGCAACCAACATGGTGACGCCACTATGTGATGCCTACATGGACTCAATTCCGATGATCTGCATCACCGGTCAGGTTCCAACGTCGGCCATCGGAACCGACGCTTTCCAAGAGTGCGACACCGTTGGTATTACGCGCAGCGTCACGAAGCACAATGAACTGATTATGTCAGCCGACGAGATTCCTTTGATCGTCCGGCAGGCTTTCCATATCGCGACAACGGGTCGCCCGGGTCCGGTTTTGATTGACGTCCCGAAGGACTGTCTGCAAAACATGATGACGTGGTATTGGCCAACCGATGAAGAGGTTCTTGAAAGTCTTCCGGGTTACAAGCCAAACACCAAGGGCCATTCACGCATGATCAAAGAAGCAGCGCGTCTTATCCTTGATTCGAAGCAACCAGTTCTTTATGTCGGCGGCGGTGTCTTGAAAGCGCGTGCTGCCGATGCGTTGCGCGAACTTGCCGAACTAATTAATACGCCTGTTGTGACAACGTTGATGGCTCGCGGTGCATTCCCTGACAGTCATCCGTTGTGTCTTGGTATGCCAGGTATGCACGGTAATGCAACCGCAATCACGGCAATGCAAAAAAGTGATTTGTTGATCAACCTTGGTGCTCGTTTTGATGACCGCATCACTGGCAAGGTCAGCACCTTTGCGCCTGACGCGAAGATCATTCACGTCGACATCGACCCAGCCGAACAAGGCAAGGTTCGTCGTCCAGATGTTCCGATTGTTGGCGACTGTCGTCTCGTGATCGAAGAACTTGTCAAGACCATCAAAGAGATGTTGGCCAATGGCGATGCTCAAACTGATATTTCTGCATGGAAGAGTCGCGTCAGCGGATGGCAAGAACAGTTCCCGTTGTTCTACTCGCCAAGTGAACCGGGTGAGGCTTTAAAACCGCAGTTTTGCCTAGAAAAATTGCATGAATTAGCTCCCGCCGGAACCATCCTGTGTTCGGGCGTTGGTCAGCACCAAATGTTCTCGTCGCAGTTCTGGAAATTTGAAGAGCCATATACATGGGTGAACTCGGGCGGTCTTGGAACAATGGGCTTTTCAATTCCGGCTGCCATCGGTGCCAAGGTCGCACGCCCCGATCGCACAGTGTGGGCTGTTGACGGCGATGGTTGTTTCCAAATGACCGCACAAGAATTGGTGACGGCAAGCGTTGAACGTATTCCGATCAAGGTCGCGATTATGAATAACTCATATCTCGGAATGGTTCGTCAGTGGCAAGAGATGTTCTACGACGAGCGTTATAGCGAGGTGTACTTGTCGCCAGAACTTCCCGATTTCGTGAAGTGGGCAGAAGCAATGGGCTGCGTCGGCATTCGCGTTGAGAGTCCCGAAGAAGTTGAACCAGCAATCGCCTTAGCAAACAGCATCAATGATCGTTCGGTTGTTGTTGAGTTCCGCGTTGACGCCGGCGAAAAAGTTTTCCCGATGGTTCCCGCTGGTTTTGGTAACGACGATGTTCTCTTGCACCCGAATCAAAATGATCGAAGGGAGTTCTTGCGATGAGCATGACACCGAACACAACATCTATGCCGTCACATCACATCTTGTCGGTGCTTGTGCAAAACCGAGCCGGAGTCTTGGCTCGTGTTTCTAGCCTGTTCGCTCGACGCGGTTACAACATCTTCAGCTTGGCCGTCGCCCCGACCGAGGATCCTGACTTTTCACGGATCACGATCGTGGTTGACGTTGAGTCAGCCCCGCTCGAACAGATTGTGAAGCAGCTGTTCAAGCTCATTGATGTCGTCAAAATCAGCGAACTCGACCCCCGCCGCTCGGTGGAGCGCGAACTCATGATGGCCACTGTTCGAGTGGCCTCAGAGGACCGTGGGCAGGTCGTTGAACTGGCAAATATCTTCGAAGGCAAAATTTTGGCTGTAGGAACTGAGGCCATCACGGTGTCTTTGGACGGAAGTCCCGACAAACTTGACGACTTCGAGGAACTTCTTCGTGGTTACGGGATTGTTGAACTTCAACGGACCGGCCGTGTGGCGCTTCCGAAACTCGACAAAGAGGCGCGAACGCGTTCTCACAAAAATGGAAAGGCAAGTTGACCAATGGCAGCAAAGTTGTATTACGACGGTGACTGTGACGTTTCGATTATCAAGAACCGCAAGGTTGCGATCATCGGTTACGGATCACAGGGACACGCTCACGCTCTGAACTTAAAAGAGAGTGGAGTTCCCGTAGTGGTCGGTCTGCGCGAGGGTTCCTCGTCAGCAGCCAAGGCCGAGGCCGCTGGTCTTACGGTGAAGAGCATTTCTGATGCAGCCAAGTGGGCTGATGTGATCATGCTCACGATGCCTGATACCGAGCAGAAGGCAACATACGACGCCGATATCAAGCGTTATATGAAGGCTGGCAAGGCGTTGGCATTCGCTCACGGATTCAACATTCGTTTCAAGCGCATTCGTCCACCTAAGGGCGTCGACATCATCATGATCGCCCCGAAGGGTCCTGGTCACTTGGTGCGTCGTACGTACACCGAAGGTGGCGGAGTTCCGTGCTTGATCGCAGTTGAACAAGACGCAACTGGCAATGCCAAGAGTGTTGCGTTGTCATACGCATCAGCAATTGGTGGCGGTCGCGCCGGCATCATCGAAACCACATTCAGCGAAGAGACCGAAACCGACTTGTTCGGCGAGCAGGTCGTGTTGTGTGGCGGACTCACCTCATTGGTGCAGGCCGGATTCGAAACGCTCGTCGAAGCTGGTTATCAGCCCGAGATGGCGTATTTCGAGTGCTTGCACGAAGTTAAGCTCATTGTTGACCTCATGTACGAAGAGGGCATTGCTGGAATGCGTTACAGCATCAGTGACACCGCTGAGTACGGCGACGTGACCCGTGGACCACGCATCGTGACCCCGGCGACCAAGAAGATGATGCAGAAGATCCTCAAGGAAATTCAGTCGGGCAAATTTGCCAAGGAATGGATTGCCGAGAGCGAAAGCGGACGCAACAACTTCAATGCTCTTCGCAAGGCCGGAGCCGACCACCAAATCGAGTCCGTGGGTAAGAACCTGCGCTCGATGATGCCGTGGATCTCAGCCGGCAAGCAGAAGGTCAGCGAAGCCTCAGGCGGCTGAGCCGTTCTTAGCCAAAAATTTAGTAAAAAACTAATTCCGACTTGTTTGGTCGGGAATTGACCGTTAGCGTGCCCTCCTGAATTACTAACCAGGAGGGCACGACTATGTCGGCAGCAGAGTGGGGTTTTGAAACCCGTCAAATTCACATCGGTGGAGAACCCGATCCGACGACCGGTGCTCGCGCCGTTCCGATCTATCAGACCACCAGTTACGAATTCCGTGACGCACAGCACGCGGCGAATCTTTTTGCCCTTGCCGAAGTGGGCAACATCTACACGCGCATTATGAACCCGACGCAATTGGCCGTTGAGTCACGCGTGAACTCGCTCGAAGGTGGTGTGACGACGGCCATTGGTTTGCCCGGAACATTGGTTGTGAGTTCGGGTCAGGCCGCCGAGACCTTGGCGATTCTCACTTTGGCCGAAGCTGGCGATCACATTGTTGCTTCGCCATCGTTGTACGGCGGTACCTACAACTTGTTGCACTACACACTCCCAAAGATGGGCATTGCCGTTTCGTTTGTTGACGATCCGCACGATCTTGCACAGTGGAAGGCCGCTGTTCGGCCGAACACCAAGGCGTTCTATGGCGAAGTGTTGGCCAACCCACGTAACGATGTGTTCGACATTGAAGGTGTTTCAAAGGTTGCGCACGAAGCTGGTGTTCCGTTGATTGTTGACAACACCGTACCGACCGCTTACGGCATTCGTCCACTCGAGTGGGGTGCCGACATTGTTGTGCAGTCGCTCACCAAGTTTGTTGGTGGACACGGAACTTCAGTTGCTGGTTCAATCACCGATGGCGGAAAGTTTGATTTCTCGGCTTCTGGTCGTTTCCCGAATTTCACCGAGCCCGACCCGAGCTACCACGGTTTGGCATACTGGCCTGCACTTGGTGCTGGCTCGTACATCTTGAAGGCCCGCGTGCAGCTGTTGCGCGACCTCGGTATGGCGGTATCGCCGTTCAATGCCTTCTTGTTGTTGCAGGGTCTCGAAACCTTGTCGCTGCGCATGGAGCGTCACTGGAGCAATGCTCAAGCAGTTGGCGAGTTCCTTGACAAGCATCCGCAAGTTGAGAGCGTGAACTATGCCGGCTTGACGAGTAGTCCGTGGCACGATCGTGCCAAGAAGTACTTCGGTGGCCGCGGCTACGGTTCGGTTTTGGCGTTCAACATCAAGGGTGGACGTGAGGCTGGCGAAAAGTTTGTTGCTGGTCTGCAGTTGCACAGCCATGTTGCCAACATCGGTGACGTGCGCAGCTTGGTGATTCAGCCGTCAAGTACGACACACAGCCAGTTGACCGCTGAGGAGCAGGTTGCTTCAGGCGTGAATCCTGGACTCCTGCGTTTGAGTGTGGGTCTCGAGTCGATCAAGGACATCTTGGCCGACCTCGAAATCGGTTTCGCCGCCGCCAAGTAACCCATCTCACCGTCGCTTTTTCCCCACTTTGGAATTTAGTTGCCGCCTAGCGGCAGGCATATTCCAAAGTGGCGGAATTGCGTTGGTGTTCGTGTTGGGTTTGGTTAGTCGGGGCGGTTGTCGTCGAGGAACTTCTGGAACTCAGCCGCTAAATCGTCACCCGAGGGGATGAGTTCTTCGGCGCGCCGATCAAACTCAAGTTCGAGCATCTGTACATATCGCAACGCTCGATCGTCTTCGGACACGGCGTCATCATGAAGTGAGCGCCAACGTTCCATATCTTCTTCAAGTTCACCATGTCGCGTCGGCACTCCCAAGACATGCTCAAGTTGGCGCAACAAAGCTGCTGAAGCTTGTGGATGTTCGGCATTTCCTAAATAGTGGGGGACCCCAACTCGTAGCGAAATCGCCGGCAACTCCTCGCGTTCAAATTCGGTTTGCATAACGCCGACCACACCAGTGATTCCTTGATACGACGGACGCGATAGGCCAAGAGTTCGGGCCAACTGCGGATCGACCGTGCTGCCAACGACAAACGGCGTACGCGTATGTGGAACCGTGTCGGCTGACGCACCAACAGTCACTATTGCCTCACATCCAAGCCGTGAGTATGCGGCAACAACACATCGCACAAATGTGTGCCAACGAATATGGGGCTCGACACCAGACATCACCACGATGTCGCGTGAAAACTCGGGGAATCGCAACGCAATGATTTCATTGGTCGGCCACTCAATGACGCGCTCGTGTTCGTCGTCGATTCGAATCTCGGGACGAATTTGTGTGAAGTCGTAAAACGGATCGCAATCAATCGATGCGACGATTTCAGCAGCGTTGTGTCGGACCAGATGTTCAATCGCAGATGTTGCGACACCGGCGGCATCAAACCAGCCAGTAAAGGCCACCACCATGACGGGACGGCGCAGTGGCGCTGCCAAACCTTCCCAGATCAAGACATCGGCGACTTCCATTCCTAGAGTCTCACCCGCGCAATGCCTCAACCACAACGTCAATGCATGCCGTCAGGGCTTGAACATCTTCGGGATCAATCGCTGGGAACATGCCAACTCGTATCTGATTACGCCCCAATTTGCGGTAGCTGTCGGTATCAACAACTCCATTTGCCCGCAAAGCAGCGCACACGTCATTGGCGTCAACTCCGCCGTCGGCTACCGCGGCAATGTCGATAGTTCCGACAACCTGCGAGCGCTGGGCGGAATTACTCACGAATGGAGTGGCCCAATCGCGTGACTCGGCCCATGAATACAAGATGGACGATGATTGAGCCGAGCGGGCATTGCATGCGCTTAATCCACCGATTTCATTCATCCACTTCACTTGTGCATCAAGCATGACCAAGGTGGCGAGTGCGGGCGTGTTGTAGGTCTGATTCGCCTTGCTGTTGTCAAGTGCGATCTTCAGGTCAAGCGATGCGGGGATCCAGCGCTTCGATGCCGAAATTTTCTCAATTCGCTCTAGTGCGCGTGGTGAACAGGCGGCAAACCACAAGCCGCCGTCGGATGCGAAACACTTTTGCGGAGCGAAGTAGTAAACATCGACTTCGGATGGATTCCAGAGCAAGCCACCAGCTGCCGACGTTGCATCAACGACCACCAAAGCATCGCCACTGTCTGTTGGGCGCACGAGGGGCATCATGACGCCAGTGGATGTCTCATTATGTGTGAAGGCGTAGGTATCGACACCGGCTTGTGCGGTTGCGGTTGGATGAGTGCCAGGGTCGGTCTTGATCACGGTCGGATCGCCCAAATGCGGTGCAGCGGCAACGGCTTCGGCAAACTTTGATGAGAACTCGCCAAACACCAAGTGTTGACTATGGCTTTCAACAAGTCCGAAAGTTGCTACATCCCAAAAAACTGTCGAGCCACCGTTGCCAAGAACGATCTCCCAGTTGTCAGGAAGGCCAAACAGTTGGGACAAACCTGAACGAACTGAACCCACCAGATTTTTGATGGGTGCTTGGCGGTGTGACGTACCCATCAGGGCTGGACCGGCTGCAGCCAGGGCCGCGATCTGTTCGGGGCGAATCTTCGAAGGTCCGCAACCGAAGCGACCGTCGGCTGGCAAAAGATTGGAAGAAATACGAATTGATCGGGGGTCAGTAATGCTCACTGTCTTAGCATGGCAGGCATGAGTTCGTCACCCCAAAGCAAGCGCACATCTTCTCGTCTCGCAGCCATCGCTGAATCGGCAACTTTGGCTGTTGATGCCAAAGCCAAGGCCCTGAAAGCTGCTGGCGAAAACGTGATTGGTTTCGGCGCCGGCGAGCCCGACTTCCCGACGCCAGAGCACATTGTTGAGGCAGCAGTGAAGGCTTGTCGCGACCCGAAGATGCATCGTTACACGCCCGCGGCCGGACTACCTGAATTGCGTGAGGCAATCGCTGCGAAGACTTTGCGCGACAGTGGCTTTGAGGCAACTGCCAATCAAGTGCTCGTCACGAACGGTGGCAAGCACGCTGTGTTCACCGCGTTCGCTGCATTGTGCGACCCAGGCGATGAAGTGATTGTTCCCGCGCCTTATTGGACGACGTATCCCGAAGCAGTCACTCTGGCTGGGGGAGTTCCTGTTGTCGTTGACACGACCGAAGAAACTGGATTCCGTGTCACGGTTGAACAACTTGAAAAGGCACTCACAAAGCGCACGAAAGTATTGTTGTTTGTGTCGCCTGATAACCCATCGGGTTCGGTGTATCCACCCGAAGAAGTGAAAGCCATTGGCGAGTGGGCCGTGTCACGTGGCATCTGGGTGATCACCGACGAAATTTACGAGCACCTCACCTACGGTCAACATAAATTCACGAGCATGCCGACGCTTGTTCCCGAATTGGCGAATCAGTGTGTGATCGTTAATGGCGTCGCAAAAACCTATGCCATGACTGGTTGGCGCGTTGGCTGGATGATCGGGCCATCAGATGTGATGAAGGCATCAATCAACTTCCAAAGTCATGCCACATCAAACGTCAACAACGTTGCGCAAGCAGCTGCACTCGCAGCTATCGCCGGAGACTTATCTGCCGTATCAATGATGCGCGAAGCATTTGAACGTCGTGGTCGCACGATGCACCGCATGTTGAACGACATTCCTGGTATTACCTGTCTTGAACCAGAAGGTGCGTTTTATTGCTACCCGAACGTGACTGGCTTAATTGGTAAGACCTTCAATGGCAAGACTGCGAACAACAGCATGGAGCTAGCCGACATTATTTTGTCAGAAGTGAAAGTGGCAATCGTTCCGGGTGAAGCATTCGGGACATCTGGCTATGCACGATTCTCATTTGCGCTTGGTGACGCCGATCTTGAAGAAGGCATTCGACGAATCGCTGATTTGGTGGCGCGCTCTTAACAAATTGTTGAACGCGAGTACTTCATGTGTTAGGTTCACTTCGTCGGCAATAGTCGACACATACAGAAAACAGCGAAGTCCGGTGAGATCCCGGCACTGTCCCGCAACGGTTGTGTAGCAAACGAGAGTTTTGCTAACGAGTCCGGTCGCCTGATCTGTATGCGATATCAACCCTCGAGGCAAGGGCGGATCGCGCAGGATTGGCTTGTCCTTTCTTCGCACTCCTCTTGCTTCCTCAAAGCAATGGAGGAAGCTTTCATGAAAGCAAACCTAGTAAGTGCCAATAAACCCCAGCGTCGAACCACGCGCCGAGTCCTGATTGGATCACTCGTCGCCATTACGTCGGTGTTGGCAGCGTGTGGCAGTGACAAAACTGAATCGTCAGTCAGCGTTGAAACTGAGACACCGACAGCGAATCAAGTCAATGGCGATGCACCGCAGCGAATTGTTTCACTGTCGCCAACGCATACCGAAATCTTGTATGCGCTTGGTGCGGGTGACCAAGTGGTTGCGGTCGATTCAATGTCGAATTACCCCGCAGAATCAGCATCAGTTCTCACCGATATTTCGGCGTACGAACCTAACGTCGAAGCAATCTCGGCCCTTGAGCCCGATCTTGTCGTCATTGGAGACGACTTCAGCGGACTCGCTGAACAATTGTCAATGATCGGAATTGAGTCATGGGTGAGTCCTGCTCCGATGACTTTGGACGAGGCGTATGAGCAGATTATTGATCTTGGAAAAGTTGTCGGCCATGCCGATGAAGCCCAGAGTCTGACGCAAAAAATGCAAGACGATATTTCTGGAATCGTGGCCGCGGTTGAAATTTCGGCCACGCCAATTAGCTACTACCACGAACTCGATGACACGTATTACTCGGTGACGGGAAATACGTTTATCGGTTCAATCTATGAACTTTTTGGGATGCGCAATATTGCCGACGCAACCGAAGGTGATTCTGACTATCCGCAATTGTCGGCAGAGTTCATTGTGAGCCAAGACCCGAATGTCATTTTCTTGGCTGACGTGAATTTGGGTGTAACCGCTGAAACGGTTGCTGCTCGTCCAGGATGGTCGGGCTTGTCAGCGGTTGTGTCGGGCAACATTGTTGCCATTGACGACGACATTGCGTCTCGCTGGGGACCGCGTCTCGTTGAGTACGTGCAAGCTGTCGCTGATGGCGTTTCCCAATACATTGCAAGTTTGAGCTGACCTACATGTTGCCCGAACAAGTTCGCGATTCAGAGCGCTCATGGTGGATGCCGTTGGCATGTGTCTTGCTTGCGATCGCGTTCTTGTTCGGCGCCATGGTCGGGCCTGCGGGGCCAGATTGGTGGCGGGTGCCTGCCGAGTTGTTGAATCGTTTACCTTTCATTGACATCTCGTCAGGCGCTACCGAATTGCAAAGCACTGTGCTGTGGCAGATCCGGATGCCTCGAGTTGTTCTCGCCGGCATTGTGGGCGCCATGTTGTCAATTGCTGGCGCTTCGTATCAGGGGGTGTTTCGTAATCCCTTGGTTGATCCGTATTTGCTAGGTGTTGCTGCGGGGGCCGGACTTGGAGCAACTGTCATCATTGTTGCGGGACGCGCAAGCAGTTCGTCGTGGCCAATTGACCCATTGCCGATAGCTGCCTTTGCTGGAGGTCTCGTCGCGGTGATGATTACGTATTCGGTAGGTGCAGCGTTCGGCGCAGCGAAATCATCGGCAACGCTCGTACTTGCTGGTGTTGCCGTGACATCTCTTGCCACTGCAATTCAGACCTTCATGTTGCAGAAGAATACTGATGTTGTTCGTCAGGTGTATAGCTGGATCCTTGGTCGTTTATCGTCGGCTACTTGGCACGATGTGAGATTGGTCTTACCGTATGTCATCGTGAGTACAGGGGTTTTGTTGTGGCATCGTCGGTTGCTTGATGTCTTGCGCGTTGGTGATGATGAGGCGCAATCTCTTGGAGCGCGCGTAGACCGAATTCGTTTGACCGTGGTGATTGCGGCCACGTTAGGAACGGCTGCCGTTGTGAGCGTGAGCGGATTGATTGGCTTCGTGGGCATTGTCGTGCCACATCTTGTTCGATTGCTCGCTGGTTCGAGTTATCGCCGTATATTGCCTCTGACCGTTCTTCTCGGCGCGGCCTTTTTGATCGTCGCCGATATTCCTGGGCGAATTTTGTCCGACCCAGCTGAAACTCCTATCGGAGTGGTCACAGCATTTTTAGGTGCACCATTTTTCATTATCGTTTTACGTTCTCGTCAAGGAGCATCCCGATGACATCACTGGCCTTTGTTGATGTATCTGTCAAATACGGATCCTCAACTGCAGTTCAAGGTTTCACTGACACGGTTCGACCAGGGGAGTGGTTATGTCTCATCGGGCCAAACGGTGCCGGCAAGTCATCACTTTTGCGTTCTGCAGCTGGTTTAGTCAAACATGAAGGTGGCATCTTGGTTGATGGTTCGCCGTTGCATCTACGTTCATCGCGTCGACGAGCTGCGTTAGTCGCGCATGTTCCACAGTCACCCTCAATGCCAGACGATATGACTGCGGCTGAATACGTCTTACTGGGACGAAATCCATACGTGGGATATTTTGGTAGCGAAACCAAACATGATCGGATGATGGTGGCCAGAGTCATTGAGCGTCTTGATCTTGAACACTTCGCGAATCGGAGACTTGGAACTTTGTCGGGTGGCGAGCGTCAACGATTGGTGATTGCGCGGGCGCTTGCACAAGAAGCCCCCATCATGCTGTTGGATGAGCCAACGAGTGCCTTAGACATTGGTCACCAACAACAAGCACTTGAGTTAGTTGACAGTTTGCGTCGTGAGCACGGATTCACTGTGGTCTCGGCAATGCATGATCTAACGCTTGCTGGTTTGTATAGCGATCGCTTGGCGTTGCTTCATCAGGGTCACTGTGTGGCTACTGGTCCGGCTGAACAAGTGTTGAAGGCTGAGACTTTGTCGGAGTTTTATGGAGTCTCCGTGTCCGTTCACCAAGAACCTGATGGCACTGTGGTCGTTGTGCCGCGCCGTACTGTTCCGCTTGCTTGAAATTCCGGTATCATTTCTGTCGGTATTGCCAAGTAAAACGACACCAGAATCACACGTTGGCGAGTACGGTTTGAGGCGTGGAAAATACATTTGATGCCACCGTCATCAATCGGCAGGTCGAAGGTCTGGCGGCTTCGCATCAATTGCTATTAGAGCGACTTGGGGACTTGAGCGATGAGATGGTTTCTCAATCTTCGTTGCTGCCAGATTGGACAGTCGGTCATGTGCTGGCGCATATCGCTCAACAAGGCGACAGCATCACGCGACTTTTTCTTGCTGCCGAATTAGGCGAAGTTGTCGACCAATATGAAGGTGGCTTTGCGGCACGCGTGACCGCAATCAATGAAGCTGCTTCTCGCACAGCCGCCGAGCAGGTAGCCGATGTGCGTCGTTCGATCTACGCGTTGGAAGGAGCAATAGCCTCGGCGCGTCAAGGGTGGTACGGCTCGGCTCGAATGGTGTCTGGTATTGAAGTACGCGTGACCGATCTGCCACTGCGCCGCTGGCGTGAGGTTGAAGTTCATATGGGCGATCTCGGTTTGTCAGAACTTGAGTGCTGTGGTCCCGAATCATGGTCTATGGATTATGTGCGGCATGACTTATCGGTGATGACCATGCAGTGGAAGTCCCGTGGCTCAATGGGACTTACTGACCTTCCACAACAAATACGCACACAGTCGCCTACAGTGCGGTTGGGTTGGTTGATGGGTCGAGTGACCATTGATGGCCTTGCACCTGCAGGATTGATGGGATGACAACTGTGAGCAGCATTCGTAAGTTTTGGTTCGTGGTTGTTGCGCTCGTCGCTTCAATTGCTTGGGCTTCGCCAGTGGCAGCTCACGCGCAGTTAGATACATCCTCACCCGCGCCGTCGGCGGTGCTTGAATCTGCCCCGAGCGAAGTACGCCTTGATTTCAATGAACCAATGACTCCCGTTGCCCGTTCAATTGAGATTTATAACCAAGAAGGTCAACGAATTGTGTTGGGCGAAGCCTTGCTTTCACCAGACGATCCGTCTGTTTTGATTGCTGGCGATGTTCCAGAAATTCCAGATGGTCTCTATGTCGTGGCGTGGCGAGCTGTTTCTAATGACGGTCATGCCGTTGAAGGTGCTTACACATTCCAGATCGGTGCTTCGGCACCGATCGTTGCAACGAGTGATCTAATCGCCAATGTTTTGGCCGGACAAAATGGACCGAGCGGTCTGTCATGGGTGATGGGCATCGCGAAGTTTTTAGGTTTCCTCGGGCTTTGCCTTGTGCTGGGATGTCTCGTGATGGTCGCCGGTGGATCAATTACATCTCGTCGGGTTCCGATTTTTATCGGAGTCGGTTGGTTATTGGCTTTTGCCAGTGCGATCGTCCTATTCGTGACGCAAGGGCCGTACACCATCGCTGGTACATGGTCTGATCTTTTCAACACTTCGTTGTGGTCAGATGTGTACGCGACACGATTGGGCAAAGCCCTCGTCATTCGCGAAGTGCTTTTGGTGTCGCTCTTGGTTCTGTTGTGGTCGCTGCGAGGTCACTTTGCGAGGTCGCTGACTTCGTGGTGGAGGTCGACGACTGCATTGGTTGGAGTAGGAATAGTGCTGACTTTGTCGGCATCTGGGCACCCCAGCGCCTCAGAAAATTCTGGTATTGCGGTTTTTGCTGATGTGCTCCACCTCTCAAGTGTCATTTTGTGGGTCGGAGGTCTCATCGTTCTGGTTGGCGGTGGAGTGATGCGAAGTGTTGAAGCAGAAGTTGTGGTGAAACGTTTTTCTCGAATGGCGATTTTTGCGATTCCGATCGCAGTATTCACAGGTTTATGGCAGACCTGGCATTTAGTTCCTTCGCTGAGTGATATCACTCAAACGAAGTGGGGCCAGGCTCTACTGATTAAATCATGCATTGTTGTTGTGGCCGTCATCCTCGGAGCGTTTGCCCAATGGCTGGTTCGAAGGGGAGAAGTTCGATCGATTCAGCGGATTGTCATGGTTGAGGTCTTTGTTGCAGTGATGGCACTTGGAGTTACCGCCGGCATGCTCTCGCAAGCGCCCGAGGTCACTTCGGCATCTTCGGTTTTTAGTACTCAACTTGTTGAAGGGGACATGATCGTTGGAGTAGCGGTGACTCCAGGGCGGGTCGGTAACAACGAAATTCACGTGACAGTCACGACACCAAGCGGCTCATTGTCGCCCATTGAAAACCTCACGATGCGATTAACGCTGCCAGGTTCAGAAGTGCCAACGATTACTGCGGCAATAGCCGAATTGGGTCCTAATCATTTCGTGGGAACTCTGTCGATATTGACACCCGGAACTTGGACACTAGAGATCTTGATTCAGCCTGATCCGTCTTCAAGTACTCGTGTGGTGACCGAAGTTCCTATTACTGGTTAGCGATGGATTTCAGCGAGAGCCTGACCGCGCGAAGCGGCGTTATCGAGCGAGTCAACGGTGTGTTGTAATTCCAGTTTGAGTTCAACTGGGGGCTCATCAAGCGGACTTTCTAAACGACCTGAAGTGAGGGCTGAGTTAAATACAGCCATGTAGCCGATGGCAGCAAGGGCCTGATGCTGTTGTATTTGCTCAATTGCCGATGAAACTTTTCGGTCGTTAGTTGTATCAAGTCGTTGAATGAGACCTGAAGTGATCTTGCCCAGTACCAATGAAGTCGGCCACGGTGCTTTGAGCGGCAACATAGTTGGGATCGCAAGCAAAGCCGCAAGATGATCAGAATCCAATTGGGCCTGTCGTACCTTTGCGCCCCGCAGAATTTCTGTTGATGCACCAACTGCAAATGCGATGAACTGAATTCGTTGAAGGCGTTCGTTGTCATCAAGGGGGAGATCGGAGAGGTTGCGATATAGCGCTGACCCAAGTCCACTTGAAAGGGAACTCGCGGCCTCTTTGGACTCGGAAATTTTCTTTAGGTAGCCAACTCCGTCGTCGGCTGACCACTTCCATTCGGACGCAAGCCCAGTGAAATGAAGTTGCCATGGTGTAATGACCTCGCCAAGAATTTTCCGAATCTCACGGTGAATCCGTTTTTGTTCATGAATGTCAACCCAACTCGGGGCAATTCCTCGACGCCAATCGTGACCATCAAACACCGTTTCAACGAGACGAGTGATTCGGCGACCAGCAGCAGCAGCCGATGTGGTGCGGGGATCGGTCGCAGATAGCCACAGCGAGCGAACAATGTCGGGATCATGAGCACCGTAAACCAAAGGGGGAAGGAACTTTGTCGAGTCAATGAGCCGTCCCGATTCGAGTGGATCCTCGGCGACGCGCGACAGGCGCTCGTCAATTTCAGTTGGCTCTCCGTGAGTTGCATCTGACCACCACTCGGGATGTTGATCAACCCAGCGGGTAAAGAAAAAGGCCGCAGAATTGAACTTCAGGGTGTAGGAATCTGACATATCAAAAAATGCGCTGTTTAACACTCGTCTGATTCGTACATCTTGCCGTTCAAACACTGCGAGAGTTTGCTTCAGCACCGAATGAACTTTTGGAATAGCAAGATCTCCGATCTGAGTGAGACGAAGTATTAACTCAACTTCGTCCCGAACTGTGGCGATGCTGCGGGCAAGTAGCGCCAGGCGTTGAGGGTCACAACCCAGTTGACTCATGGTGGGTCCGAAGTAGATCAACGCACGAAGCGAGCAACAATTTGGTTGCTTTGATTTCACTTCGAGAAATCAAAGCAATAGGTCCGGTCCAAGTATCTGAGTCTGAAAGGCGAGCAATATCGCGAATTTGGTTATCGATGGTGTCTTGTATGCGCGATGCCAGTTGAAGATGAGTTCCCATGCACGAGTGTGTGCAAGAAGGAAGCGCTTGCGGTTACTGCACTAGATATGCCACAACTTGATGATGGGGTAGTTGAGTGACGGTCTCAATAAATCCATCACCAACGGTGCTGAAGCCATGACGGTTATAGAAGGTCAGGGCGGAGTCCCGAGCATTTGCCCAAATGAGGTCAACTCCGATTGCTGCGGCGTACTCCATTCCAGCATGAAGCAGTAGCCCGCCGATCCCGTGCCCCTGAACGAGCACAGCCGTAGCCATTCCGCGTAACTGCAATCCCCGAAGTTGAGGCTCGGATGGAAAGGGACGTTGCAACCACGTGCTTACCCCGATATTCACTTCTGCGTCAGTGAAAGCGCCGAGGTGCATGGTTGTCGGGTCATCATCACCATCAAAATTGACCGTCTGGTCGAGCATCCCGGCGCGTAAAACTTCACGGCGTAAAGGTTGAACGTCAAGATAATTCATTGCACGAATCGAGATACTTCCTAACGTGCCGCTCATCAACTGCTCCGGACGCGGATATTGTTGCCGACCTTGCAGAGGCGTACCAATTCAAATGGAACAGACCGTTCGAGATGACGAATACTTCTGGAGTGATAGGTGGCGATAATTCCAGTACCGCTCAACTCAATTTTAAGCTCCTGGACCGCTGTCATATCTCCAACTTACTGGAGATGATGTATTGAATCTGAAATGATCTCGGCTTCGGTTAAATCGTGAGTAACTAGTAGTGCCGTCGTGTCGGTCGAATGCAGAATTTGATGCAAGTCTTGAGCCAGGCGGTCGTGCAGTTCTTGGTCGAGGCCAGTCAGCGGTTCATCAAGCAGTAAGACGCGTGGGGACGGTGCAAGTGCACGGGCTAGAGCCACCCGCTTTGATTCTCCGCCTGACAGGGTCGCGACGGATTGTCTCATGACGTCGCCGAGTCCAACAAGTTCAAGTAGTTCGTGGCAACGAGAATTGATGTCGCGTTGATTCATTTTGGAAACTTTTAAACCGAAGGCGACATTGTCATGTACGTTGAGATGTGGAAACAGTTGGTTGTCTTGAAAAACCATTCCGACTGACCTTTGGTGAGTTGGAGTGTTGGTGATATTGCGATCATCAAGAATGATTGTCCCCGTTGTCGGTTTCAAAAGGCCGGCAACAATGCGAAGCAAAGTAGATTTACCCGAGCCCGATGGAGCAACGACAGCAGTTGTGGTTCCAGCCGCAACTTCTAAGGAAAAATCATGCAGGATACTGCGCTCACCGTAGCTAAATGAAACGTCAGTGATGGTCAGACTCATGAGTATGACTTTCGATCTACAGATAAGACGATCATCGCAGTCACAAGAATTAAGACTACTGATGCGGCCATACCTGTAGCCCGAGGAATTTCGCCTGCTCTACCGAAAAGTCCAGCAATGATGATGGGAAGAGTGCGCGATTCGCGCCGAGTAAGAAAACTTGTTGCTCCGAATTCACCCAAAGACATGGCTAAGGAGAAAGCGAATCCAGTCGAGATTGCCGGTCGTAGCAGCGGTATCTCAACGGTTAATAATCGTCGCCAAGATCCGGCGCCTAATGTTGCCGCTGCCAACCTGAGGTCATTGGGAATTCCCTGAACGACGGGAAGCGCAGCTCGAATGACAAAAGGAAGAGCAATTGCCGAATGAATGATCGGTATCAGTAACCACGATGATCGGAAGTCAAACGGATCAAAGTCGTAGGTGATCAGAATGGCCAAACCGATCACAACTGGGGATATGGCAAGTGGCAAAATCGTGAGCGTTGATAATTGTCGGTTCGCCGATTGGCGGTGAGAAAATGCATATGTTGCGGCGATACCTGTTGGCAGTGCTATGCCGGCGGCGATGAGCGCATATTTTGCTGATGTTTGCATGGCTTGCCAGGTATCAATTTCAATTCCCTTTTGGTTTTGTATTCCCAGAAGCACCCGCCAACCAGTCAGCGACCATGAACGACCTGTTCGCATTGAAGATGCAATTAAGGCAAGTACAGGGGCGACAAAAAAAGCTGCGACTCCAAAAAGGAAACACTTGGGCCCTAATGGAAGTTTCTGAGGATTCAGAGTTCTTGATCGAAATGAAATGAGTTCGCTGGTCCGCCCTCGAGACCATATAAAGAAAATTGTCACGATCAGCAACATCTGAGCAACTGCCAAAATGGCGGCCCCCGATAAATCTCCGAGTTGGACTGCTCGACGATAGATCTCAATATCGAGTGTCGCTAGTCCGGGACCTCCGAGAATGGAGATGATTCCATACGAAGTGAAACACATGAAGAAGGTGAGTGCTGCAGAAGACAAAATTGCGCTCTTACCAAGCGGCAAGATAATGCTTTGCCAGATGTGTAGTGGACTCGCGCCAAGCGTTTGCGCACAGTCAATGAGTCGATCATCGACTGAATTCCAGCGTGGACCGACAGTACGTACCACGATTGAAATATTGAAAAATGCATGGGCAACAACAATGGCCATGGTGCTGTGATGCAGACCTTTTGGTAGCAGTGCAAGAAATGCCGCACCCACTGCGACTGTCGGTAAAACAAAAGTGACCGTCACGAGCGCCATAAATACTTGTCGTCCGAAAAACTCGTATCGGCTCAGGAACCATGTTGTTGGCAATCCGAGGCAAATTGTCAATGCAGTGGAAAGTAGGGCCTGCCACGTCGAAAAGATTAAGGCTCGTTGAACTGACGACTTGCTCCATATTGAAATAACATCGGCGCCGCTGATCACTGAAGCAGAAAGCACAATCAACGGAATGACAGCGGCTATGAGAACAAGGATGACCGCCGGTATGGCTAATGGACTAGTTGAACGAAGTCTCATCTCAGGACAATGTCAGACCACTGTTCAATCCACGCCTGTCGATTCTGAGAGATGTCTTCTGACGGGAGTGAGTAACTCGTTGTAATTGTTGGGGCGTAGTCAATGAAACTTTGGGGTAATGCAGCATCTTCATTTGCGGGATAGACGAACAGGCTCTCGGGGAGCAGCGACTGAAATATGGGGCCGGCAAGATAGTCGACGAGTTGTTGCGCCTGTTTTGTAAATTCGGAACCTCGCAAAACACCGGCGTATTCAATTTGTTTGAAACAAGTCTCGGTGGCCACACCGGTGACGGCAGGCGCACCTTTTGGAAACGGGGGATCGGCGAAGATCATTTCGGCTGGAGGACTCGTTGAGTAACTCACAACTAGTGGCCGGTCGCCTCCGTATCGCGTGAATGCGGTGTAGTAGGCCTCACTCCAACTGTCAACGACCAGCACATCGTTGGCGACTAGTTGTCGCCAATAGTCGGGCCAATTGTCACCGAACGCGGCAACCGTTCCGAGTAGGAAAGCTAAGCCAGGTGATGAAGTGGCGGGATTTTCAACCACCAACATTCCTTTGTACTGAGGCGCAGTCAAATCATTCAGTGTTGTTGGTGCTTCGGTTTCACCAAGAGCCGCAATGTCGTAGTTAACGCACACATACCCAAAGTCAACTTCGGTGGGGTCGCCTACAAATATTTCGCTTTTGATCGCTCGAGAAATAAAGGTGTTGTCAACTCCCCACATCACATCCCCTTCGGGGTTGCCCGATGTCAACGAAGCCTTTGCAACCATTTCGCCGGTGTCACCTGACAACGCAATCTGGACGGTAATGCCGGTCTCTTCAGTGAACGCATCAAAGGCCCCTTCAGGAGGAAGGAATGAGTCATAGGCGATCAACGTCAAGTTTGAAGTACTTGAAGGCGTACCGCTACATGATGAAGCGATCAAGAAGATCATCGCGAGGAACGACGCTCTCAGCGCAGGACGAACGAATTGAGTTTTCATTTTCATAATCCTTTTCTGAATGAGTTGTTGAGGAAACCTGGATACACCACTGCTAGAACACCCTCGTCAAGTTGAACGTGGACAGAATTTTCTTGGGCGATATTGCTTACTCCGCGCGACGTTTGTGACGACAGAACTGCATCCTTGAGATTCCACTGGAGTCCATGGGTCGTTACTCCAGCAACCGAAGCGCCTAATGGCATCAGGCTGATTGTTGTCCCTACGGTTACATCGTCGTGGTAGGAGCGAGGAGCGTGCAGGATTTCGACGCGGTCGGCACCGATCCAAGCCACGAGTTTGTCGAGCGAACTTAACGAGTGATGCGAGAGAGCCGCTAAAACCCCGAGGACATGATCTATGCGATCGCCATAACCCCAGAGCAGGGTGATAGAGCTGAAACCATTGACGACTGCATAATTCAGCGCGAGTTCCGTATCGGTTTGGTCCTTTAATGGGTCGTACGAAATGACCGTCCAAGAAGCGTTGTTTGCTTGCTGTAAAGAATGGGCTGACACAGAGTCCATATCGCCAAGGAAAATTTCGGGAACCAGCCCTAGTTCTAGGGCATGGTCTAAGCCCGAGTCAGCACAAATCACCGTTGGATCACCTTGAATAAAGGCAATCGATCGTGAGTCGGGACAGTCGCCACCGATCACAATGAGTGCATGGGTTACATCGTTATTCATTCCAATCCCTCCGCTGGCATTACCCAGTTCAGGTTCTCGGGTCGGCGACAGCAGTCGCCCTCTCAGCCCACCGATCTCGTGAGCTCCCCGTTGTGTTGTAGTGACTTGAGTTTACGTCTTGTTGACACATGATGTCGGGCTCAATGAAAAGAAATTTTGCCCGAGGTTGGCAATGAATGTGGCGATGAATGAGGCAATAATTGTCTTCTTGCATACTTCTTGCATACTTCTCGCATAATGACAGAATGACCTATGTCGGTGTGAAGGGCGATTGAGGGGAATTGGTATGGGAGATTCAATGAAGGGCCGCGTTGCATTGGTGTCTGGTGGCGGTCGCGGTATTGGTCGTGGAATTTGCGAGCTACTTGCGAGCGAGGGAGCATCGATCGCGGTGAATTATCGCAAGGACAAAGAGTCGGCACTCGAAACCGTTGCAGCAATCACTGCTGCAGGTGGCAACGCCAAAGCGTACGAAGCGTCAGTTGACGATCCCGAGGCAGTCGCGATCATGGTTGATCATGTCGTTGCTGACTTTGGTTTCATTGACATTCTTGTCTGCAATGCTGGAATCGCGTCTCGTGGTCAAGCGGTAGCCGATACTGAAGCCGCTGAAGTAATTCGATTGTTAAATACTCATGCGATTGGTCCACATTCTTTGGCGCGCTGTGTCTTGCCGTCAATGCGCGCTCGTCCTCGCGGCGACATTGTCATGATTTCTTCGGTGGCGACATCTCATATGACGGCCAACGGTGGTCCGTACAGCATGGGTAAAGCCGCGATGGAGGCCTTGGCGCTCACGCTGGCCAAAGAAGAACGCCAACACGGCATCCACTGCAACATCGTCGCACCTGGTTTAGTTGAAACCGATATGGGTCTTCGTTTAGCCCGCGCTATGACCGGGAAGCGCGAGATGGAAGATCTCCGAAGCCTTGATCAAGGTTCGCCTTTTGGCCGAGTATGTCAGCCGCTTGATGTCGCCAACGTGGTGCTCTGGCTGTGTGGCGAAGGGGCTGGCTATGTGACGGGACAACGCATTGAATGTGATGGCGGGGGACCTCGATAGATGCGCCGTGGCAGTCAATTGAGGTTTTTGTGACCAGGATCTGACGAGGCCCTTGACGACACGGGTAGCCTCACCCCTGTGAGTCCTCTCGCCCCCCAAAATTCACCATTCCAAAATGCCGAAGTCAGCAGCATCATCAGCATGACTGATGCTGCTCTGAGCGAACTCATTTCATTGCGCGACGCCGAAGAAGATGCGGCCTCGTTGGGGTTAAGACTTGAGATTGTCAGCGGACCCGGCGAAGAATTTAAGTATGACTTGTCGCTGGATGAATTTCGTAAAGCAGCATTCACCGATGAGGTTCGCACGCATAACGGAATGAAGGTCATCATTCCGGCCAAAGATGTTGAATTGCTCGAAGGAGCAATCCTCGACTTTTCGGCGTCTGGTGGTTTGGTCATTCGAAATCCAAATAAGCCGACGGTTCCGATGGTGGAGGGACTGGTGAATGACGACGCATTGTCAGCCGAAATCGAAGCGATTGTCGCCACTGAAGTCAACCCAGCACTTGCTGCTCACGGCGGTTTCGTGACATTCGCTGGGCACGACGAATCTGGTACTGCGTATCTCACGATGGGCGGCGGTTGCCACGGTTGTTCAATGAGCAAAGTGACGATGCTTGAAGGTGTCCAAACCACTCTCGTGGAAAAAGTTGCTGGGATTCAGCGAGTTCGCGACTTGACCGATCACAATTCGGGAGAAAATCCTTTTTATCGCTGAGGTCCGCGGATGAGTCGTCCGGGTAATTCATCGGTGAACGAGTCGTTGTCAACAGTTTGAACCCCCGCAACAAAGGTGGCAGTGTAACCCTTGCCGTGCTGTACGAGTCGACGGCCATTTGCCGGTAGGTCGTAGGCCATGCGCGGCACATCAAATCCGAGATTGTCGTAATCAATGATGTTGATATCGGCGCGCATGCCAGGTGCGATCAGTCCGCGGTCGTGCAAACCATAGAACTCGGCGGTTTGACGGGTTTGGCGATGGACGATGAATTCAAGTGGAAGACGTGGGCCGCGCGTGCGGTCGCGGGTCCAATGGGTGAGCATGAAGGTGGGCATGCCACCATCGCAGATTGCTCCACAGTGTGCGCCCGCATCAGATAATCCCATACGTGTGTGAGGATGGCGATGTGCTTCGTAGGCCATTGAAAGGTCGCCGTACGAATAGTTGAAGAACGGCGCATAAATCATTCCGTTGCCATCGTTGCTGCACAACTGATCAACAATCAGTTGCATTGGATTTGCCCCAGTTCGTCGAGCGGTACCACTAATTGAATCTTCGCGACGCGGCTCGTAATCAATATCTGATCCGTCCACGAGCCACATGCCATCCATTTTGTCTAAAACAATCTTTTGAAAGAGTCCACCGTCATTGGGCACTTCATTCAGAAGTCGTTCGCGACGCACTGGTTCTTTGAGGGCCTGCAATCTTTTTTTCATCGGCAAATTTTGCACTTCGGCGTAGGCGGGATGGAAGAGCAGTGGATGTGCGCTGCCTTCTAGGCAATACATGATGCCGATGGAACGGCCAGCAACTTGTGAGTAGATCGGAATACCCTCAGCATGAGCTTGGGCGAGTAGTTCAAGAACTGATCGCCATAGATCAGGTGATTGATCGGTCTGACTGAGGTTGACGCTCACGGGACGACCAGATCGTTGTGCAAGTTCGCGCATCCATGGCCATTCTTCGATTGGTACACGCACGTGTTCGGGCGAGAATTGGAAATTACCATGGCCAACACTTGCCATCGCGTCGGCAATTGCGTACAACTCGGCGGGATCAACCATCGTGCCTGGAACAAGTTCTCCACTCTTCGATTTGTGTAGCGGTGTACGACTGGTTGAAAAACCAAGCGCTCCGGCGCGTAGGGCTTCTTCGACTAAACGTGCCATGTTGACGCAATCATCGGCATTGGCAGGTTCGTTGTCGGCACCACGTTGACCCATGACATACGCACGCAGTGCGCCGTGCGCGATTTGTGTTCCGACATCAATGACATAGTTCCGTTGGTCCACGGAGTCGAGGTACTCCGGGAAACTTTCCCATTGCCAATCAATCCCATCAGTCATGGCTGCTCCAGGGATGTCTTCAACACCTTCCATCAGTTCGATCAGCCATTGATGACGATCTGGATGAGCGGGGGCAAAACCAACACCGCAGTTGCCCATGACTGCAGTAGTGACTCCGTGCCACGAGCTCGGGGTCAACATTGGGTCCCAAGAAACTTGAGCGTCGTAATGGGTATGAATATCAACGAAGCCCGGTGTCACGAGCAATCCTTGCGCGTCAATGATTCGTCGAGATCCTCGACTGATTTGGCCAACTGGGGCTACTTCGGTGATGCGACCATTGCTGACTGAAATATCGGCCATTTGAGATGGGGCGCCCGAACCATCAACGAGGTTGGCGTTGGTAATGACGAGATCGGTCATACCTTGAGACTAGTAATGACCTCATCATGTAATCGACCGTTGGTTGATATCGCCGAGTTCTGTTCGTAATCGCGAACTCCAAAGCGGTCGGTGTGGCGACCTCCGGCAACTTCTACAATTGCCTGAACCGCAGCATTGTCGTAGGGGGCTAACCCAATTGCATCAATTGCGATGTCAACGGCTCCTTCGGCGACCAGCATGTGCTGCCAAAAGTCTCCGTACCCGCGAGCGCGATAGGCCCGTTGTTGAAGAGCCAGCAACGCCTGGGTGCCACCAGATTGATCCCATCCCGAATTGAACGTGACGCTGATTTGTGCCTCGGAAATATTCGATACCTCAGAGACCTTCATAGGGCGTCCGTTAGCAAAAGCACCGATACCTTGAGCCGCCCACCAGCGACCGGGTAAAGCGGGAGCTGATATGACCCCCATCACTGGTCCATCAACATCGTGCACAAGCGCAATCAAAGTGGCCCAAACAGGTACGCCACGGACAAAATTTGAGGTGCCGTCAATGGGATCAATGACCCATTTCCATGGCGATGCGGCGTTACCAGCGTGCCCGTGTTCTTCTCCGTAGATCGCGTGATCGGGCCGATGTTTAGCGATGAGATCAACGATGACGGTTTCGGTATTGCGATCGGCCTCGGTAACTTCACTGTGGTCTGCTTTGCGCGACAGAGTGAAATTTTGACGTTCAAAATACGGAAGTGAGACGGCATCGGCGGCATCGGCGATACGGATCGCCAATGAAAGTTCGTCGGCAAGATTGATGTCAGGAGCAGAGGTCATGTTGTTAGTGAGTCATTAGCGATTCACGCGGGTGGAGAATCGTATGCCTTGATAATGCCATCAGCATCGAGGCCAAGTTGCGCTAATAGGCGATCAGGTTTGGCATGAGGCATAAACTTCGTAGGTACTCCGAGTGATTCAACTCGGCATTTGCCACTGATCCCGCTGATGTTGGCAGCAATCGACATGCCGACTCCACCCTCACGGATGCCGTCTTCAATTGTGATGACGCGATCGTGTGTGGCGGCGTCTGCGCACATCGCGGGATCGAGCGGAGCGCATGAACGAACATCCCAGACTGTGGCTTCGACGCCTCGTTCAGCAAGAACATCGGCAGCTTTCAGCGCTGCTGCGACCATTTTTCCGACTGCCAAGATCGCAATTTTGCGGTCACCCTCACGAAGGCGTAACGCCTGCAAACCGGAACCAACTTCGTCATTGCCCACTTGACGTGCGGTGCCCTTGGGATAACGAATCACCACGGGGCCGGAGTCGGTCAGCGACACTGCATCGTGCAACATCTGCTGCAGTTCTTGAGCACTCGACGGCGCCAAGACACGCATGCCCGGCACTTTGCACAAAAGCGCCATGTCATAGATGCCATGGTGACTCGGGCCATCGTCGCCGGTGATTCCAGCGCGATCTAAACAGAAGATCACCGGAAGGCGGTGCAACGCGACGTCATAGACAACTTGATCCCATGCGCGTGACAAGAAGGTCGAATACAACGCAACGATCGGTCGCAATCCTCCCATGGCCATTCCGGCCGCACCAGTGACGGCGTGTTGTTCAGCGATTCCAACATCAAAGAAGCGTTGAGGGAATCGTTCTTGAAAAGGCAGGAGTCCGGTTGGCCCCGGCATTGCAGCGGTGATTGCCACAAGGCGCGAGTCGGCTTCGGCTTCTTTCAGAATTGCATCGGCGAAAGCTTGGGTGTATCCAGATGGAACAGCCTTAGGAGGCCCGAATGCTGGATCGAATACTGGAGTGTCATGAAGATGCTTTTCATCGTCGTCTTCGGCCGGCGGATAGCCCTTACCTTTTTGGGTCAAAACATGCACAACAATTGGGCCTTCTCTTGATAAGTCTTCGGCATTACGAAACGCGATTTCAAGTTCGCGAACATTATGTCCATCTATTGGTCCGATGTAACGGACGCCTAGGGCTTCAAAAAATGAAGGCGGCTGCAAGAATTCACGAACGGCTGCCTTGACGGCTTCCATTCCTTTTTCGGCTTGCTGGCCAACCACTGGTAGTCCTTGTAGCCAAGATTCAATTTTGCGTTGACGCGAAACGTACAGCGGGTTCATACGAATGCGCGTCAGACTGTTAGAGAGTTTTTCGGTGATGCGGTCGGGTAGCGGTGTTTTCTCAACGGTCGTAAGAACTGATGATTGTTGCGTGAGATTTGAAATCGTCGGTGCGTAGCTTCGCCCGTTGTCGTTGAGCACGATGATAACGCGCTGCTTACTGTGGCCAAGATTATTGAGTGCCTCGTAGGCCATTCCGCCAGTCATCGAGCCATCACCTATCACGGCAACAATATGGCGGTGTTTGTCAACCCCGATTTCGCGGGCAACTGACATTCCATAGGCATAGGAAAGAACTGTGGAGGCATGACTATTTTCAATGAAGTCGTGCTTACTCTCCTCGCGGCTGGGATAGCCCGATAATCCGTCGGCCTGACGAAGTTGACTAAACCCGGCAGCGCGTCCAGTTGCAATTTTGTGCACGTACGCCTGGTGTCCGGTATCCCACAAAATTGCGTCCGTCGGCGAGTCAAAGACTCGGTGGAGGGCCAGTGTTAGTTCAACTGCTCCAAGGTTTGAGCCAAGGTGACCGCTATTCGAAGCCACGGCTTGGACGATGAAATCGCGAATTTCTCCGGCCAGTTCGTCGACTTCAAGGTATGACAATCGGCGAAGATCTGCCGGTTCTCGTATGGATTCGATCGTCATAACTTAGTTTACGCTATCTCCGTACGCCCGTGCCACAGAATTGGGCGACACGGCAGGGCGTGACAGGGGTCAATGAGAATTGGATACTGCATCTACTGCCGCGGCGACAAAGAACTTTCTGTCAAGTCGGCGCTGGTTGAAGCGATGTAGGGCCCAGCCAGCCCACGCCCCAATGGCGAGCGCAATTTGACCACCCACGCCGTCGACCCAATAGTGGTTACCGGTCACGACTATACAAAACAATGTGGCGGCAGGGTAGAGCAAGGTCGCTATTTTGGTCCATCTCCGACGCATGAGAGGCCACATTGCGAAGGCACACCAACTACTCCAACCAATGTGCATACTCGGCATGGCTGCATATTGGTTAGAAATTGATTTCATTGCCTTTGAATCAAAAGTCCACAGCGCTCCGCCGTAAACGGGCAAAGTATCCACGAATCCAAATGATCCGTCGTCAGCGGTCCCGGGTAGGCCATCAGCACCCCCGTCGCGGTACTTGCTCTCAATGCATGCGCCACCGAAACCACCCTGGGCAGGACAAGGTGAATCAAGTAAACGCGGTGGCATCAAGGGGAAAAGTGAAAATCCAATAATCGCAAGAGCGGTCGTTATGGCAAGTGTGTTGCGCCATTGCGGAAAGACATCCTTGCGCTTAGCGAAAAGAATCCAGAACACCGCGAACGTAACGAGAAAGTGCGCAGTGCCGTAGTAGGTATTCCAGAAACGAATAAACCAGCGAAATGGCAAGAACCAGTCTTGTACAGATTCTTCATGGAAAAGACCGATTGCTCGCTCTAGTTGAATGATTTTTTCGG